>CATLPS010000057.1 GCA_950054535.1 uncultured Chlamydiae bacterium
GAAGAAGAAAAAAAACGTTTTTGAGACTAAATTTTTCGATATGTTTTTTTGATTTTTTTATATGTTTTTTAAAATTGTTGAAAAAAAATCAAAAAAAGTGGTTGGAGTGCATATTTTAGGCCCTCATGCTTCTGAAATGATTGCCACTGGAGTCATCCTATTACAAAAAAGAATGTGTTTAAAAGAAGTAATCGAAACTGTATTTGCCCATCCTACTTTAAGCGAATCCATCAAAGAAGCTGCTTTGGCTGCAATAGGCCAGCCTCTGCATGCTTAAGAAAAAAGGTTTAAAGACCTATTAAAAATTGATTTTGTCTATCAAATACAAAAGCCACAAAAAATTTGAGCATAAAAGGGGAAAGAGTCTCGGGATAGTAATTTGCTACCTGCCACGACTCTCCACTTTTAAAACTAAATTTGCGGGTAGTAGTAGCTAAAACCCGTGAGGAGTCACAAGGATCGATTAAATCAAATCTTTGAGCCTTTTTATTATAATAACCAATGGCAACTAAATTTTCATAGCGGTCGTAAAACATAAATTTTTTATCTTCGAGAAAAAAAGTGGTCTCTCCTTGAATTGAGCCCGCGGTTAAGCCAATTTCATCAAAAAGAGTTACCTCTATTTTCCAAGCATAAACCGTACCTAAAGAAAAAAAAGGCGAGACAGCTTCTCCAAGATAGTTTCCATGCGAATCGTAGTTTTCATACTTGAGCGCAAGCTGAAAAGTCTTTTTATTGATAAGTTCTAGGTCAGAGTTTTCATTTTTAAAAGTGAAAGTAGTGGCAAGTAAAGAGCGATCGCGGTCGACTGTATAGCGTTCTTCTGCCTTTACCACGCCACTAGTGATAAGAATAAGAAACAATAAGAGTTTGATTTTATCCATAAAGCCCCTTTTAAACTTTTATAAAAGAAAGATAGATCTTTACTGCAGATCTCTTTTATGTATCAAAATTTTATTCAGGTCACAAGGAAAAACTAAGACTCTACTTTAAAGAATGGGAAAAAAGGCAGTAACTTAAAACTAAACTACTGCCCTTATCAAGAGATAATGAGAATTTAATAATTGTGAGAGCTTCCGCATCCACAAGCAGAACGCACATTGGGATTAGAAATTTTAAATCCCGCTCCGCGCAGACCTTCTACATAATCAATTTCTGATCCAAGCAGCCTAGGTACCATTGCTTTTTTGACATGAATTTCTACATTTTGCGAACAAAAAATTTCGTCATCCGCATCTGCTTTTTCAGAAAAATCGAGCACAAACTCATAACCATTGCAGCCTGCCAGCTCTTCTGAAAAACGAAGACCCCATCCTTGCTTATCTTCATCGGTTAAAATTTCTAAAAATTTAGCCGCGCCACGTTCCGTTAGTGCAATGGTTCCTTCGTTCACAGGTTCATTTAATAACTCATTCAAGCGTTTTACAAGTTCGTCGATTTGAGTATCGCTTTTACCATGCTTCATCATTCCTGCTTCTAGCGTTTCCCATACTGCCGCATGACAGCCAATGCAATGCAAACCTGCATTGGTAATTTCTTGCGACAGTCTCTGAGCTTTATTGGGAAACATATTCAAAATATCTTCAATTGTCATCTCACGAGAAACTACAGAAGGTCTCTCTTTTTCTGACTTAGCCGAAGAGCAGCAGCTAGAACTTTGCTTAGGTGCAGGTTTTGCACAGCAGCCATTAGGGGAGCTCGGCTCTTCTTCTTTTTTGGAAGGGGAACAACATGACATAAATAATATCCTTTTAACTTAAAGTTTAACGTAGAAAAAAAGCGATGAAAGTAATGATTTTGCCTAAGCTTCAACTAGATCGCTTATTTAAAGAGAATTAGATTTTAAAAACGATTGGCTGACTAAAAGCAGATTTTGACACGGCCTTGTTTGATTCTACATTGACAAGCTAAACGCTCATCTAGTGTTCCTTCGCCTAAAAAATCTTTTTCTTCTTGCGTTGGCTCGGTCAAATTTTCTTTTCCCTCTTTTACCTCAATTACACAAGTTCCGCAAACCCCCTCTGTACAAGCAAAAGGGACTCCTGCCTCTTCGCAAATTTCTGCGATAGCAGAGCCATCGGGCAGCTCGTTCTCTTCGCCGGTATGGTCAAATTCTAAAGTAGCCATAAAGCTATTACTCCTACTATGAGTCATTAATAATTAAAATAGTTTCGTTTAATAATGATAATTATTTATCAAATTAGTTATCTTTTCAAGAATTTTTCTTAAATATATTTTTCGAAAAATTTTCTTTAGAAAAGATTAACCATAAAATGCCCAATAAAACAAAAGGAAGGCTTAAAAGTTGACCAATTTGTAGATGAGCAGTTTGAAATAAAGAAGACTGATCTACTTTCCAAAACTCTAAAATAAAGCGAGCGCTAAACACTAAAGTAAAAAGAAGACCAATATAAAATCCCTCTCCGCAACGCTCTTTTTTACGTTTCCAAATACTAAAGAGTAAAATGAAAGTTAGCAGGTAAGCAAAAGCTTCGTAAAGCTGCACGGGATGGCGGGGAATAGGCAAACTACCATCTGCTGCCCGGCCAAAAACAACTGCCCAAGGCAAATTAGTGGCAGTACCTACTATTTCTTGATTCATGAAATTACCTAGTCTGATTAAACACGCTGCTAAAGCACTAGGAATGGCAACAAAGTCTAGTAGCCTTAAAAAAGAGAGGCTGGGAAGATCTTCTTGAATAGATAAATAAAAAAGATAAAGAGCAATAAAAACTCCGCATACTCCTCCATGACTAGCTAGGCCTCCTTTCCAAACCTTCACTATTTCAATAGGATGTTGCCAAAAAAGCTGCCAGTCATAAAAAAGAATATGGCCCAGGCGTGCGCCTATAAGAGTGCCAATTACAATGAACCAAAGTAATTTATCTGCTAAAAAGTAGGCTGTTTGCCTAATAGGAGCGATCCCTTCTAAAATTTGTGTTAACTTGTTGCGGCTAATGGATTGAGAAAGAATGAGCCCGTTTAAAAACTGAAGCAAAGCCTCTTTTTTTTCAGGGTTTAACTTATTTTCTTTTATCTCTTTCTCTTTTATTAAAAAAGAGAGCTCTTTGGGCATTGCAAAAATCGAGCCAGGTAAAAGCGACTGCTTTTGCAAAGAAGACAAAAGCTTAGACCAGTTCAAAATATCTAGTTTAAAGAGTCGATTAGCGTTTTTAAAATGAGTGGTAAGAATAGAGACAAAAAGAAAATAGCCAATGACAAAACCTGTCACAAATAAGATGCCATACCATACAACGGGGCGGTCGATCCAAGGAACTCTAAAAGCCTCTTGAGGAGGATTCCAGTAAAGCCATCCCAATAACGTTAGTAATTGCATTGATGCCTTTTCACGATAGGATTAAAAAAAATGCCCTACCTTAAAAGGTAGGGCATTGTTCGGAGTAGAGGGATTCGAACCCCCGACCTACTGCTCCCAAAGCAGCCGCGCTAGCCAAGCTGCGCTATACTCCGGTTAAGCTGAAGAATGAAAAATTAGCAAAAGGATAAATTTTTTGCAATACAAAAGCTCTTTTTTTTAAATGGCGCATAAAAAAGTACTTTTAATAGGTAAGGTCAGTAATTTATTTAAGCAATTCTTTGAGAAAAACTAATAGGAATCATAAAGTTGACCTGTTACTCTTTTAGATAAAAAAGTGAACTTGGAAAAAATGATTAAACAAAAACAATGAAAAGCTCTCCCTTTCGCTTGCAGTTTCTTGTTGTTTTTTTGGGTAATTTGTTTGAGCATTACGATCTTGCTCTTTATAGCTTGCTAGCTCCTTTTTTTGCGGCGCTTTTTTTTCCAAAAGAGAGTTATCTTTCTTCTTTAATTTCTACCTATGCCATTATTCCAATAGCTATGATAAGTCGCCCATTAGGGGCTTTGGTGTTTGGCTATATTGGAGACTATTATGGTCGTAGAACTGCGCTTTCCCTTTCGCTATTTGGACTAGCTATTACCTCTTTTTTTTTAGCCTGTGCGCCGACGTTTCAGCAAATAGGAATACTAGCCCCTCTTTACTTAACGGTAGGCCGGCTTTTTCAAAATTTTTTTGGAATAGGCGAGAGTTTGGGTGGTGGGATCTATCTACTTGAACAGTCCAGTAAAAAAGACCAAGATCTGATGAGCGGCCTTTATGGTTCTTCGACAGTCGGGGGGTTTTTGTTAGCCTCTTTTGCGGTTAGTTTGCTTTGTTATTTTCAATTACTGGAAAACTACTGGCGAATGCTCTATGTCTTAGGAGGGATTACCTCTTTATTTGCCCTACTTATTCGGCGTAAACTTTTTCATCAACTAAAAAAGAATAGCTCAAAAATTTCCTTTTCTTTTTGGGATAATTTGCTTCATCTATGGCAAAACCGCGCCATCGTTTTTAGCATTGCTCTTATTTCGGGCTTTTCTTTTGCAAATGCCTCCATTACTTTTGTATTTTTTAATGGATTTATTCCTCTTGTCTCTTTGGTATCTAAAGAGCAAATGGTCTATTTAAATAGTATTCTTTTGCTCTTAGACTTTGCTCTTCTGCCTCTATTTGGTTTTTTAGCAAGGCGCATTTCTCGGCAAAAAATGATGCTATTTGCCGCCTTGAGTATTGCATTGAGCGCCTGTCCGCTTTTTTATCTTTTAAAAGAAGCTTCTTTGATTACAGTGGTAGTGATTCGGAGTATCATTGTCTTTTTTTGCATCTGCTTTACCGCCCCCTTTCACTCTTGGGCACAGCAGCTTGTTCCCTGCGCTAGTCGTTACACCTTGATCTCTTTTGGTTACGCCATAGGATCGCAACTGCTTGGGGGAATGGCAGCTCCTTTTTCCCTTTGGATTTATCAACAGACGCAGAGTCTATGGTTTTCGGCCATCTATTGGGCTTTATTAGCTAGCGTCGTCTCTTTTTTTCTTTTATTAAGACCCTCTCCTTTTGGGATAAGAAAAAATTTAAAGTTGTAAGGAAGACTTAAAGTTGGAGCTTTTTGTAGATAGTATACCATGCTGCCATTTTTTCGCGATCTTCTTGATCCAAAAGTTTTTGAATTTGCTTTACTGCCGAGATAACAGTAGAGTGGTCTCTAGAAAAGAGCTCTCCTATTCTCATAAAAGGCATTTTAAGCTTTGATCTGCATAAATGCATGGCAATTTGCCTTGGATGGACATATTCACGGGTCTGAGATTTTCCAAGTAAGTCTTCATTGCGAAGGTCAAAATGCGCAGCCACTTCTTGAATGATTTTTTGCGGGGTCAAAGCAGAATTTTTTTCTGCTGTAATAAGGTCGGCGAGCAGCACTTTAGCAGCGGTAGTGGTAAGCCCAGACAGCGGGTTTTTATCATCTAAATGTAGTCTTAAGACGAGCGCTTCTAACGCTTTAACAAGCGCTTTAGGGTTAAAAAAAGTTTGTAATAAAAATTGCATCATTCCATTAGAAAGGGGAAAATTTAGCGCTTTTGTTTTTATCTCTAAAAGCTTCGTCATTTGATCTGTTTCTAACGGAAGCAAAGGAAGCACAAGCCCCCATTCAAAACGGCTAATGAGCCTTGGCTCAATATGAGTAAGTTCTTGTGGAGAGCAATTGGCGCTTAAAATAAGCTGTTTGCCAATCACATGCAAAGCATTAAATGTGTGAAAAAACTCTTCTTGCGTTGCACTTTTACGCGAAAAGATATGGATATCGTCAACAATAAGTAAGTCTGCATGGCGATACGTTTCTCTAAAAAGCTCCATTTCACTGGCGCGAATAGCTGAAACGACATGATCGGTAAACGTTTCTGCGCGTACATAAATTACATTTAACCCTTTTTGACGCAGGCGATGCGTAATGCTCATTAATAAATGTGTTTTGCCAGATCCACTGCTGCCATATAGATAAAAAGGATTATAAATATTTGACTTAGGAGAGCAAACAATTTCTTCTATCACTTTGGTAACTAAAAGATTTTCCTCTGTTACTACAAAGTATTCCATGGAAGCTAAGGGGTCTAGACTGTCAAAACTTAGCTCAAATTTTTGGGCAGGCAGCTCTTTTTCTTTTTTAGATTTTCCTCCTTTTCCTTGTTTATGGGCTAGTTCAAGAGAAGGGGTTAAATGAATTTTTATCTGCTTATTGTTTGCATTGACTAGTTTAAGAGCTCGCGAGCGAATATGTTCTTCAAACCACAGCACTTGAAAAGAGTTTTGCGCTTCTAAATAAAGATTACAAGCATCAAAACGTTGAATTTTTAAATTTTTTAGCCATTTTTCTACTGTTTCGCTTCCTAGTTCCGCTTCTAGTTGAGAAAGAAACTGCGTCCATATTTGCATACGCTATCGCTCATTTGCTTGGTTTTACTTACAAGTAGAATAAATAATAAGTTTATTCAATAGATTTCTTTTTTTATTGATATTTTATTTTTTTATTAAATTATTTTAATTTTTTACTTTAAAAATTTATTCACAACTTTTAGAAATTATTTGTAGTTACCAGTGGAAAAACTGCAAGAAAATTTTTTCACTGGTAACTTAAGATAGTAACTATCTTGTTTGATTTTTAGCGACTGGTTTATCCATAATCATCGTTGTTTGATTTTTTAAAGTTTTAGTGGTGTACCACTGCTGCACCATGCCTAAAAGCATAGAAGAGAGCCAATAGATATTAAGCCCGGAAGGAAAATGGTAAAACATGATGGTAAAAACAAAAGTCATGATGACACCCATTGTTTTTTGTTGCCTTTGTTGTTCTGTCATTTTCTCTGGATCTGTAGGCGCAGTTGACATAAAACGCTGTTGAATAAACATCACTGCTCCAAGTAAAAAGGGAAGTAGATGAAATTCAGTACCAAAAAAGAAAACAGGACGACTCCAGCTAAAAAGCACGTCAGGTGCAGTTAAATCATCAATCCATCCAGGAATAAAAGAGGCGCCTCTTAAAGCAAAACTTGATTTTAGTAGGTCAAACATGCCAATTAAAAAAGGCATCTGAATCAGTAAAGGGAGGCATCCAGAAATAGGATTTACCCCTTTTTCGCGATAAAGGTTCATCGTTTCAAGCTGCGCTTTTTTAGGGTCTTTTTTATACTTTTCTTGGATGGCAGTTACTTGAGGAGCAATTTGCTGCATGCGCACCATCGATTTAGTCGACCAAGTATTTAAAGGGTAGAGCATGATGCGCAAAGAAATGGTTAATAAAACAATGGATAAGGCCCAAGAGTGAGTTAAGTAGTGAAAAAATCCAAGTAAAAGAGATAAGATTTTTGCAAAAGGCTCGGAAATAAAAGTAAACCAGCCATGCATGGTTTGACATGCCACGTAATCTGGGTTATAGCCAGTTTTGGGGTCGCTAAATAATTTATCTACTTGCTGCAAAGTAACATTATCAAAAGGACCGGCAAAAAAGCTATAATTTGCAGTTCCGCTTTGTGACATGGGAAGAGAGGTGAGATAACCTGGTAGCGAATCGGCTGTAAAGCGATCATATTCTTCGTCGATTTCAATCAACCGAGAAGGAGCTAATTTACCATCGACAAATTGTACTCTATAGCCAGGCTCTGCTGTTTGTAAAGGATTTAAAATCGTGCCTAAAAATCCATTAGAGTTGCAGATCCAGTCTAAGTTAACAGAAGAGACTGTAGTAGTTTCTTTAGGAAGATCGATTTTTTCTACGCTCACTTTTTTATTTCTAGTGATGCGATATTTTATAGTAGGTGCAGGAGCGCCCGAGATCCACTCTACTTCGGGTACACCGGAAGTAAGCCAAAGACCCCTACTGTCTCCTTGGATATTGATGGCTAAATTTAAGCAATAAGGAGCCTGCAGCCCCTCCTTTGCGATAGAAAACGTTTTGGTAATGATGCGATTGCTAAGTTTTGCTTGAAACGTAATAGAGCCGCTGTCGAAGTGCGTTACTTCGTAAATGGTTTCTGCCATTTCTGGAAGCTCAGAAACTAAATTCAATGCATAAAACTTAGGCTCGACAATAATGGTCTTAAAAGGAGGTTTTTCGATTAAGTTTCTTCTTAGTAAAGGGTAGTAACCACCTACTTTTCCTTTTTCATGTAGCTCTATCTTTTCTGCACTGCTAGCGGTATAAAAAGGGCGAGAAGGAAAATGGGCGTTATAGGGATGAAACTCCTCCATTTTGCGGTCAAAATCAATTTCTTTTACTACACTTAAAGGATTTTCTTTTGTTTTAAAAGGTAAATTGATTTCTGCTAAAGCAGCGCCGCGGTTAGAAAATAACAGCTGTTGATAAGGCGTCTCTATAAGATAAAATTTTTCTTCTTCTGCTTGCTTTGTTAGCTCATTCGCTTGTAAAAGAGGAGAGGTAGAGCGCTCTATACTTTCTTTAATTTGTGCTGGTGCAGAAGCGGAATTGGCCTGTTGGGTAGCCAGCCACTGTTCTTTTTTTTGTAGGTTATCATAGTGAAAAAAGAGGTTAACGCCAAATAGAGTTAACGAAAGAGCACAAAGAAATAGAATCGTACGCTTATCCATGAAAAATAGTCTCTCGCTGATAAAAGGTTTGAAAAAATGCCTTTAAGTTTAAACTTAAACTCAAGTGATAGTAAAAAAAATAAAAAATTATTTTTAATCTTTGACTTAAGGCTTACTTCAAAAAAAGTAAAAATTTATCCTGATCATTTAACTATTATTAGCAAACTTTAACGGTCAAATAAAAATAAATGATAGATAAGGTAAATTAGCACAAATGGTTGAAAGAAAACAAGTAAAAGAAGGGAAAGAGGCCGCCTTACGCTTATTGAAACGCAAGCTAGCCTCTTAAAAAGCAGTAAACTATTTAGAGCCGGATTTTTCTAATGTCTTGCAGCAATTGCAGCTCCAGTTACAGTGCCTAAAATCGCCATAGGTAAGATCAATAGAGGCGAAGCGATAGCTCCAATCACAGCTCCTCCAATTAAACCGCAAATAATGCCTATCGCAAACTTACTCACTTTTCCAATAAGCTGAAAAAAATTGGAAGAGTGACTAGAAGAAGATACGCGGTGAATGCTTGCATGCCTTCTGTTACTTGCTCCAAAAAAAGAAGGATAGCGAGAAGAAGATGATGAAAAATTTTCTCTAGAGTAGTTCGGAGCAGGATTGTCAGTAGTGTAATAAATATCTGGAGTAAGGTTTGCATGAGTCTGATGAAAAGATCTTGTGCTTCTATTTGCCTCTTTTCTATAAACTTTATTTTGGGCTGCTTGTCTAAGGTCAGTTGAGTCTTCGCTCCTAAAAGCTGAATTTGCAGCTGTAGCTGTTCTTCTTACATCACTTGGAAATGCAGTCTGTTGTCTTAATGGTCTTTGACTACTTTCTTGGCAAACTCTTGCTTGCGCCTGAGCTCTTTTATCTGGTTCACGATGAGGTTCACGACGATTAAAGGCTAAAGGCGTTTCATGATCTCTAATAGATGATAAAGGTGTCATATTGTCTAAGCTCCTTGAATTACTTTTTAATTAATTTATTACTTTTTGCAAAGCTTACATAAGCTATAGGCTAATTTTAAAAATAATTAAAGTCAATTTTTCTTTAATTAAAAGATGTTTAGAAACAGGTTAAAATCAGATAAAGAAACTCCAATTTTTTTCGTTTTTTAGTTAAAAATTGCATTTGTTCTTTAAAAAAAGTAAATAGGCTACTGGTTTTGAAGAGATAGCAACTATGGCAAATAATTTGTAAAACCGCTATTGTTTAAGTCGCTTATAAGGCATAAAAATTAGCAGAGTTTTACTTATAAATTTAAGGAGGAAAAATGGAACACCGGACTTTGGGTGATTATACCATGGTGAAGCTCATTGGTCAGGGGATGTTGGGGATGATCTTTTTAGCAGAACATCGTTTTATGAAAAAGCCCTACCTTCTTCAGGTGCTTCCAGAAGAACTTGCTACCGATCGAGGTTTTATTCAACGATTTGAAGAGGAAATTGGCTATTTAGCCTCCTTAGATCATCCTAACATTGTCAAAATTTATACAGCTTCGTTTGATCAAGGTGCCTATTTTTTAGTAATGGAGTGTATCGTAGATAGCTCTGGAGAGACTACCACATTAGCGCAGTATTTAAGCGGCCGCGATGCAAATTTTACCGAAAGCGATCTACTGATGATTTTAAAACAAGTAGCTAGCGCCCTTGACTATGCGCATAGTAAAAAAGTAAATGGGCAAGAGCTTGCTCATCGCAGCTTAAAACTTAGTAATATTTTAGTAGGAAAGTCCAAAGATAAGTTAGAAGTTTATTTGTCAGACTTTGGTCTTTCGCGCATAGTAGGAACAGGCGCTATTTTAACACGCACTTTTAAACACGTTGCCGAAGCGCTCAATCTTGCTAGCCCTTTTTCTCGCTGCGATGTTTATCCTTCTCCTGCTATAGACGATCAAAAGCTCGTCCTTCTTCATCAAAGTTTTTTACAAAACTATGCCTTTTTAGCTCCCGAGCAGAGAAAAATTCAACTGCAAAAATTAGTAGGTAAAAAAGCCGATTATTATGCTTTTGGCGTACTTGCTTACTATCTTTTAATGCAAGAACTTCCAGAAGGGATTTTTGAAATGCCCTCTGCGGTAGGTTTAAGGCAGTTTAATTGGGACTTATTAATCAATAGCTGTTTAAACCAAAATCCTGAGAAAAGACCTGCTTCATTAACAAAAATTTTAAGCGAAATCGAAAACCCTTTTCAAGAAGCTACTTCTTTTGTTTCTACGCCGAAGCAAGATAGTCAGCCGTTAACAGCGGAAGGCAAAGATACAGCTCCTTCTCCCGCTTCTTTTTTTCTTAAGCAGGCGCCAAATTTTGCCCTAGAAAGCGAGCCGGTTACTATCACGCCAATCTATCGACCTGAAAAAAAAGAGGCGGAAATTAAAAAAGAGGGCAAAGAAACAAGTTCTTTTAAAGAGGTAGAAGAGCCGCAGGGAAGAAAAACACCTCTTTTGAAAATGCCCAAACTAGAACGGCCAACTACAGACTTAGATCCCGGAGCAGTTTTTCATGTTTCATCTGCGGTAAAAACTTATAGTCCAGAACAAAAAGATGTTGCCAATATTCAACCTTTAATGACAGAGATGACAGTAGTAGAAGGGGGAACCTTTAACCGCGGTAGTAAAGATGGTAGCCGAGATGAAATGCCTCGTCATCCAATTTCTTTGCGTAGTTTTGCTATTGATATTCACCCTGTCACAAACGAACAGTTTGTCCGTTTTTTAGAGGTGATGGGAGGGGAAAAAGATACTAATCACAATGATATTATTCGCCTTCGCGATGCGCGCATTAAACGCAGCGGCGGAAAACTAAGCATTGAATCTGGCTATAGTAAGCATCCGGTAGTAGGCGTGACTTGGTATGGAGCTGTTGCTTATGCTAAATGGATTGGCAAAAGGCTTCCTACAGAAGCGGAATGGGAAGTTGCGGCACGTGGCGCGCAAGAAAATGCGCTTTATCCTACTGGAGAAGAGATTGAAAAAAACCAGGCGAACTTTTTTAGCTCTGATACCACTGCAGTAATGAGTTATACGCCTACCAGTTTTGGACTTTATGATATGGCAGGCAACGTTTATGAATGGTGTCAAGATTGGTATGGATATAACTATTACGAAACCTCGATTCAAGAGCCAGATAATCCAAAGGGACCTTTACAAGGGGTTTACCGCGTGTTGAGAGGGGGATGTTGGAAGAGCTTAAAAGAAGATTTACGCTGCTCGCGGCGTCACCGCAATAATCCAGGCACAGTAAATGGCACCTATGGCTTTAGATGCGCTGCCGATGTAGAAGAAAATTAACCATTTTAAAGGAATAGATGTCTATTAATAAAAAAAAAATTGGCGTGCTTTTTGTCTGTATGGGAAATA
>CATLPS010000058.1 GCA_950054535.1 uncultured Chlamydiae bacterium
CTACGGTTCAGTATGATTCTTTGTTCAATTAAATAAAGCTCGCCCAGTGCTAAAAATCCAAGTACCATCAAGGCATAAAATGCATAGATGGGAATAGATAAGTGGAAGGTCAGCGCTAGCAGAATAGAAAACTGAATGAAAGTAGTTACTTTTCCACACCAAATGGATTGAAAAGGAAAATTAGGCAGATTTTTTTTGATAGCTAAATAGGCTCCAAATAGCGCAATAGCCGCGTCTCTGGAAAGCATAGAGGCGGCTTGCCACAACTCTAAATTTCCTTCCCGAATAAAAATCATGATGGCAAAAAAGACAAAAAATTTATCGGTCAAGGGGTCTAAAAAAGCTCCTACTTGGCTAGTCATCCTGTAACGCCGTGCTAAATATCCGTCTAATCCATCTGTAATCATCGCAAGTCCTATTGCTAGCGCGCGATAAAGAGAAAAGTCAGTGACTAAAGCAAAGGCCAAAGGAATCCGCAAGATTGACAAAAAATTTGACAGATTAAAGGCGCTCATTATTGCGTATTATTTTTTTTTGATCGGTATTGAAGGTAATATTTATAACCATAATAAATCAAAATCACTGTAATTGCTATCAAAAAGAGGATTAAAAACCAAAAGCCGTAACGTTGTACTCCTTTAAAAACAGTATTAATGTTAGCAGCAAAGTGATAGCCAATATTAAAGAGGGTAAATGTAGAAAGTAGGCAAGCAAACCCATCGCGTAAAATAAAGAGAGGAAAAGGCATTTTTGTCAAGCCAGAAGAGAGAAAAAGAGCAGAGCGCACGCCGCCTGGAAAAAAACGGCCAATAATAAAAGTAAAAATGCCATATTTAGCGTAGTAGTGACGCAACTTATCAAGGCGTTGTTGGGTAAGTAGAGATCTAAACAGTTGAAAACGATAAAGATTAGGGCCTAAAATTCGACCAATCCAGTAACCTTCCCATGCGGCTAAATAACATCCCAAAAAGATCCAAAAATAAAGTTGAATAACATATTCATTTCCTTTGGGTAGACAAGTACTTGCAATAGCTCCTCCTCCTAAAAGAAGAATGTCTTCGCTAATTGGTAAATTAAGTCCGGAAAGTAAAAGAAGTAAAAAAAGAATCCAATGCGCATGAATGGCATTTTCACAAATATAGGTAAAAGCAGCGTCAATCATTTATTTGAGAAGGTAGAGGAAATTCTGGAGGACTAAAGCCCGTGCCTTGCAATTCAATAATGTGAGTAGGCTTCACTAGCTCTGCGCCACTTTCTTTAATAATAGCTGCAATTTTAATCAAAAGATCTTGTCTTAAAGCAAAAAACAGCATGGTAGACGCGCCGGTCATAAATGTAGAAATATAGATATCTAAAGAAGCTGGACCAAAATTAGAAAAGCAGACGTCCGTTCTTAAACTCTGATCGATACTTGGATGCTTTAAAAGCATCAGCTTAATGTTATCTATTACTGTCTTAACCAAAGCTACATCGCTATAACGAAGTCCAATTGTATGTTTAAACCGATAGTGGCTCATACGAGAAGGAGTAATAACAATCGACTGCGTAAATACTGAATTTGGAACATAAATGGGGCGCTTATCGAAGTCGCGCACTCTTGTCAAATACCAGCCAATTTCTTCAATTGTCCCTTCAACGTTGCGCTCAGGTAAATTTACCCACTCCCCTATGGCAAAAGGTTTAGTGGTATAAACCATCAAGCCTCCAAAAAAATTGGCAATTACTTGCTGCGAAGCAAATGCTAAAGCAAGTCCCCCAATCCCTCCAAAAGCAATTAATGTTTGCATATTGCCACCGGTCACTCCCATTAATAAAAAAAGAGTGATAAAAATGATGGCAAGTGTGGCAACTTTACTTACCAAATCAAACTTACTCACTAGCTCGGGGGATTGATTATCTTTAGAAGAATCTAAAAAATAGTGTAAAAACTTAATATTCCATCTTTGTAAAAACCATCCAAAGGCCAAAATACCAGCTATGCTTAACGCTAAGTCTAAATTATGGATGTGAAAAGAAAAAAGGCCAAATAAAACTAAATCCAAAGAGGCTAAAGCCGCTACTAACCAAACAAAATAATTTAGGGGTTTATGCAGCGCTGAAACAAAACTCAAACCCCAAATTTTTTGTTCTTTTTGGTAGTAGTTATAGAGACGTAAAAGAGTGGATTTAACAAAAAAATTAAAGATCAAAACAAGCGCTAAAATTCCAAACACCTGCATAAAAGCTCCAAAGTGGCCTTCGAAAACTTTAAAGCAGAGCTGAAAAAAAGAAAAGGGATCGTTTTTTTCTAACATACAGGAAGTTAATTATCACTTTTTTGGTTTTATCAAATTTTAAGAGCTGAGAGTGAGAAGCTGCGAACAATTTTTTTCGTCAAAGCTCTTTTTTAAAAGCTGCATTTTTTTATTGGAAATACCACCTAAAAACTCAATAGCCTTTAATAAACGAGCTCGGGTGCGGTCTTTACCCAACAGACCTACTGAGTCAAAAAGAGGAGGTCCCTCCCTTTTTGCCATTAAACTAGCAAATAAAAATGGCATCACTTTCTTTTTATGATTGATGCCGAATAACTGGGCAATTTCACGTGAAGCTTGATTAATGCCAGAACTTCCCCAATTTTCTAGTTCATCCATTTTCCAAATCATTGCTTGCAGTAAATAACAGGCTTGCTCATTGGAAATTTCTTTTACTTCAAAATCTTTTTCATGGTAGTGAAGATGGTTGACAAAAAGAAAATGAAAAAGCTCCATAAAATCGCCAAAAGTCTTGATACGTGCATGACAAAGCGGCATCACTTGATTCATAAAGTGGTCATTAAAACTCCACTCTTTAATGCGACTCCAAAGTTGCTCTAAAGGAACATTATTGATTAGATACTGTTGATTGATCCAGTCTAGTTTTTGGATATCAAAAACTGCGCCAGAGACTCCAATGCGTTTAAAATCAAATTCTTTAATAATTTCTTCTAACTGATAAATCTCGCGATCTTCAGTCATGCTATAGCCCATTAAAGTTAAAAAATTAACAAAAGCTTCTGGTAAATAGCCCGAATCGCGATAAAAGAAAATAGACGTAGGGTTGCGCCTTTTGGAAAGTTTTTTCCCGTCGCGTCCTAAAAGAAGAGGCATATGGAGAAAAGTAGGGGCTTGCCAACCAAAAGAGTCATAAAGAAGAAGATGTTTAGGAGTAGAGCTCATCCATTCGTCCCCTCGAATGACATGAGAAATTTCCATCAGGTGATCATCTACCACATTCGCAAGATGGTAAGTAGGAAATCCATCGGATTTTAATAATACCTGATCGTCAATATCGGCCCATGGAAATGTCATTCTTCCCTTAACCGCATCTTCATATACACACTCTCCTGTCAAAGGAACTTTTAATCTTACTACGTAGCTTAAGTTTGCTGATTCGCGCTCCGCTACTTCTAAGGCAGTAAGGTGTCTGCAACGCCTGTCATACCCTTGCCTTCCTCCCTGTTTTGCTGCTAGCTCTCGCATTTCGGCAAGCTCTTCTGAGGTGCAAAAACATTTATAAGCCTTATTTTTTTCCAATAAATCGTCAGAGTATTTTTTATAAAGAGCAAATCGTTCTGATTGGCGATAAGGGCCATATTCCCCACCTACATCCGGTCCTTCATCCCACTGTATATTACACCATTTAAGGGCATCAAAAATATTTTTTTCATATTCTGGACGGCTTCTAGAGCGATCGGTATCTTCGATACGCAAAATAAATTTTCCCTTATGATGACGGGCAAAAATCAAGTTGAAAAGAGCCATATAGGCTGTGCCTACATGAGGATCTCCGGTAGGAGAAGGAGCAATACGTACGCGTACAGGTAACATAAGAAAAACCTTTGAAGTGATAAGATCATCATTTTGTGATATTAGCTAATTTGTTTTCAAGTAAATCTACTAAAATCTTGCCCCTAATCTTTAACTTTTCGCAACTATAAATTAACAGTTAATAAATAAACTTAAGTTAAAATAAGCATATAAATTAATAAAAACGGGGTGTCTAATGCAATCGTCACCTATTCGCCCATCCTCTTTTAGCTCTACATTACAGTCTGAACTTGCAAAAACAAGAGTAGCTAGCTATATCGACCATCAACTTAAATTAATGAAAAGTTTAAAAGAGCAAAACGAGTTAACAGAAGATTTTTCTGGCTATAAAAACGCCATAAAAAACATAGAATTAATTTCCCAAAAAATTTTAGCCAGTATTGAAAAAAACACCGACTTTAAAACAAAAGATTTAAATAAGGTTGGTAGAAAACTTTTAAAAAAAGAACTTCAATTAGCTCAGCGTCGCATGATTACGATCGTGCGCGATTTTCAAATAGAAATTTTAAAAAGTCATGTCGATCCAAAACATCAAAAAGCAGTTGCTAATTTAGCCAAAAAAAACTTTCAGGCTAAAATAATACGCTTTGCAGCTCTTTTTTTTAAAAGCTATAGAGAAATAATCGCTGCTTATCATACAGCTCAAAAGCAGATGATAGAAAAAAGTAAAACGGAGCTTCCTTCACAAAATTTAAGCCAAGTGGATCAGGATCGTTTGTATGCAATAGAGCAAGATCAATTAGCAAGGCGCAGCGGCATTATTGGGATAAATGGTATTTATAGAATTACTCCTTCTTTTGCACGCCAGCTGATCAAAAAACAGATTGACTCTTTTATGGTACAAAGTTTAAGCGAAAAAGAGAGAAAAACTTCTATTCATGAATTTTCTTTTTTCAATGAAAAATTTCAAGCAGTTTTTCACCCTTTAAACCAAGCGTTTGACATGGCGCTGACAAATCTTAATGTTTCTCATTTTGCAAATCTTTTAGGAAATAAAGGTATCGTTAGCGCAAACCGTCAAGAAGCACATCTTGTCAATGCCATGGAGACCCATTTAGAAAAAGAAGGGCAAACGCTTTTTTATGGTTTTAGACACGCTGTCATCTCTGACAAGTTTGAAGCTAATACTAAAGTGCGTAGAGAAAACTCTAAAAAAGCAGCTACTGAGCTAGTAGAAGCTGCGCTTTTAAGGCAGCTTGCAAATAACAATATTTCTTTAGAGCAGGCGGCGCAAAGGGAAACTGCCATTGCGCTATCGATCAACTCTGCTAGTATTTTAACTCCCGATGGCGTTCGCCCTTTGCTTTACCGTATTAGCGCTCTCCTTAGCTTTTTTGGCATCAAGAAACAAGCAAACGAACGGCAACTTTTAAAAGACCAGGTAATGGCTTTAAAAAGCCTTGCTAGTGAAGAGCAAACATTCACAATTGATGGGAAAAAAATTAAGGTAAAAGTCTCTGTTAATTGCTTTAATTTTGGTGTGAACGCCCTTTCCAAAGGAATAGGTCTCTCTTTTTTAAAATTGCGTTTTGGTTTAGATCATCAATTTCGCTATAACCGCGCTGCTTGGAAAAAAATGCGACAGGAAGCGATGGAATTTACAAGTAAGCTACCTTCTGGAAAAGAAAAAGAAAATGCGGATATTTTGCTTAAAGACATCGATAGTATGCTAAAAAACAAGCGCGCTTACTTAAAAAATGGCAATCAATATGAGGCAGCTGCAAAAATCATGTTACTAAGCCATTTAATGGGCCATAGTAGCGCATTTAATTGTATGAGCGGCAAAGACCGTACTAACTGTCTTGACTCTATGATCAAGGCTTTTGCTATCATGGCTGGTAGAAACGATGGCAAGTACCACACTTCAAAAGAGATAAAAAACGATCCTCAAATAGCAGCTGAGTTTAAGGAGGTATTCATGCAACTTTTAATGGAAGGAGGGGGTTTAGAAATTACTGCACTTAATACCGATGTGAAAGGATATAAAGTTGGTAGTGAGATCCGCTTATTTGGAATGACTGTCAAAGATTTTTTACAAGTTAAAGGACTTTCTCATACTACTATTCCTTAATAAAAAATTTGCTATTTTACTTAAAATAAGAACTTTTATTTCAAATAAAATAGCTTTAAATTTTTAAGCAGCTTTAGCTATTTGTTGATCTGTAGTTGTTAGTAGGAGAAGTAGATCTTTCATAATTTGGTTTGCTTCCTCTAACTGAAGATCATTTAAACCAAATTTTTCTATCTCCTCGCTCACATCTTCTTCTTTTTTAGCCGCTTCCTTTAAAAAATTTTGATAGTTAGCGCTTGCTGCAATACGGCGACTTGAGTTTTCTTTTAAAAGAGGAAGATAGTTTTTGTATAAAGTGATAGGTTTTTGTAAATTTTCTGCATAATCTTTATGAGCCAACCTCTTTTTTGCATCAGGTAAGTCACTTAATGTATCGATAAAATTAGGAGCAATTGCATCATTAGATAATGGAAACTTACCATGTTTTTCTCCAATATCTTTTTGGCAAAACAGAGAGGGCACGCAAATATCTGCTGTCACTCCTACTAATTGAGGTGTTTTACCAGAAACAGTATAATACCTGCCTCTAGTTACTTTAAACTCCCCTTCTGGATTAATCGCATGAGGATCATTAGAGGATAGTGTAAAAGTTTGAAAGGAACCTTTTCCAAAAGTATGCGCGTCGCCAACCACAATCGCACGCCCATAATCTTGTAATGTTTGGGCCACAATTTCTGAGGCAGAAGCGCTCATACGACTTACTAAAATAATTAACGGGCCATCCCAAACTACCTCTTTGTCAATTACTCTTAAGTGCTGAACTTGGCCATTTTCATCTTTGATAGAAACTGCAATTCCAGTAGAAATAAAAAGCCCTGTTACATCTACTGCTTGATTAAGAAGGCCACCGCAATTATATCTTAAATCTAAAATTAACCCTTGTAATTGCTGACTGGATTTTAAATGCATGATCTCTTTTTTTACATCTTCTGCGCAAGACCCCTTTTGATCTTCATAAAAAGAATAAAGCTTAATATAACCAATTGCCCCAGCCCCATAAGGTTCGTATTGACTATCAAACCGCATCTCTTTGATTACAACCTCTCCGCGCGTTAAAGTTATTTCTAATTGCTGCTCTTTGGTTTCTTGGTTTTTCTCTACCAGCTCTCTTACGATAGTAAGTTTAACAGGTGTATTTTCCGGTCCTCGAATCATCTCTACTGCTTGTGTCATTTCCATACCTACAATGGGTTCATCGTCAACGGCAATAATGCGATCTTTTTCTTTTAGTTCTTTACTTGCAGACGCAGGACCACCTTCTAATATTTTTACAATAGTAATTCCATCTAAATCATCTCTTAACTGCGCGCCAATACCGCAGAGACGATGTTGCACATCAATCATAAATTGAGCAGCTTCTCCTGGAGTAAAATAGGCGCTATGAGAATCTAAGGAAGAAGCTGTAGCTTTTAAGATGTTAGATAAAATCAGTCTCTCTTTTTTTATAGGGTCTGACTCCAAAGCCTCTTTTTCAAAGTTTTTTTGTGCTTTAATAATGCGCTGTTTTGCTTTTTCTCTGATTTTTTCTTCTAAATGGCTCATTGTTTGCGCTTGTAGAGAGCGAATGCGAAGTAAACGATTTTTTAAATCTTCCTCTGTAACAGCCCATTGCATTTCTTTAAATTCACTTGCTTTGACATTTTCTGGTAAAGAGAGTTGATTCAAAACTTGTTCTATATTTTCTCTTCTTGCAATTGCCTTTAAAAAAAGATTGTGAATTTCCACAAAGCAACTGAAATCGCTTTTGTAATAACTATAGATAATCTGCTCCAGCTGCTTTTGATCACAGTGCTGCCAATTTTCTATGTCACTTAAAATGAAATAAGTTTTATTTGGATCTAAACTTTCCAAATAATTAATCAAAATACGTTGCATTAACTCAAGGGTGAATCGTTTGTGCATCGCATGTGCTTTCATCAATTCTTTTGCTTTAAATGTAACATCTCTTGGTGCAATTTCAGGCAGTTTAGCTTGCAAGCACACAGCAATAAAAAAAGATAAAAAAGTAAGAAAACTACAAAATCTGTAAATCATATAGATAGATACTTGGTTGAAATATTTAAATTTTTTTATGCTTAAAACAATATCTAAAAATTCAATTTTTTCAAATTATTTTTTTGACATTTGAAATATTAATTAAAAAAATCATTTTTTATATTTAATACTATAAGCAAATGTAATATTTAATGCACATCTATTATACTTTAAGAAAAGTTTAAATATCCTTAATAAAATCTTAACAAAGAAAATTTGAATTAATATTTGCATTAAATTTATTATTCAAATATTATTTCTCCTATTCAACACCATTTTTTTTGCTAAATAACAAATTCTATTTTGAACTGCATAAAATTGATTAATATTAAAACGATAAATGGCAAAGACTCATTGAAACAATGGTAGTTTACTTTAGCAAGAAATTATTTTTTTATAAAAATAAATTAATGATATTAATTACAAAAAAAATTAAATTAATTAATTAAAAAGTTGTTGTTAAATTATTTTTATGCAACAATATATTTTAACAAAAAAATTGTTATTAAGAAAAAGGTTAATTAATCAATTGTATTTACGGAGGTCATCATGACACAAGAAGAAAAAAATGAAAAAGCTGTCGTCTCTATTACCGAAGCTGCTAAGCTAAATAATGTGACTCGTCAAGCAATTTATGTAGCTATTAAATTAAATAAACTTAAAGCAACAAAAAAAACTACTCGTTGGACAATTCATGTAGATGACTTAGAAAACTATCGTCAACAAAAATACTCTAGAAGTAAGTCTCTTTACGACGGAGAACTATTATTTGATAATAAAAAAGGCTATTATTCAATTAATCAAGTAGCAAAATTGCTTAATGTTCCTGCGCAAAAGATCTATTATGCCACTCGTATTGGTCTACTTAAAGCTCATCGTAAAGGAGCAGCTTGGGTAATTCACAATGAGGACTTAAAGAGTTATCAAGAAGAGCATTTAAAAAAAAACTATTGCAGACAGGTCAGTTAAAAAGCAGTAGTTTTTTTCTTAAGCTATAATCACTTAAATTAAGCTTTTAAGTGATTATAACTTTATTTCTCATTTTTCCAAATCTTGCAACTTTATAATAAAGTGGCTATCATCATTTTTTATTAATTTGAATTGTCCTCTATTTAATTTTCTCTGTAGTACCACTATTTTTGTGAAAAAAATTTATGCATGATCTCTTTTCTACGCTAAGTCCATCTCAGCTTAAAGCCGTTGAAGCGCTAGAAGGATCTTATCTAGTTTTAGCAGGAGCCGGTTCTGGTAAAACCCGTGTAGTGACTTTAAGAATCATCAACCTGATTCAACAAGGAATTTCTCCTAGCAAAATTTTAGCCGTTACTTTTACTAATAAAGCTACAGAGGAAATGCGCCAACGGATCAATCAGCTTTGCGAACAATCGGTTACTATTTGTACTTTTCATAGTCTAGGAGCTGCTATTTTGCGTCAATCCATCTCTGCTTTAGGATACTCTCCTCGTTTTACTATTTATGATGATGATGATACAGATAAATTATTGCGTAGTTGTTTGATGGAACTTGGATATCTCGATAAAAAATCTCACCTGAAAACAATAAAATATTTAATTTCACATGAAAAAAATAATTTAAGGTCTCCGAATGAAATTTCTTCAGAAACTTTAAAAGATTTAGAACCGGAAGTCGCTGAAATTTTTGTTAAAGTGTATACGCATTATCAATCCAAACTAAAACAATATGAAGCAATTGACTTTGACGATCTTCTCTATTTACCTGTAAAAATTTGGCAACAATATCCTGAAATACTCTCTTACTACCAAACACGCTGGCCTTTTGTTTTAATTGATGAGTATCAAGATACTAATCCTGCGCAATATCTTATGGCAAACTTATTAGTAGCTAACAGCCGCAATATTTTTGTTGTAGGCGATCCTGATCAATCTATTTATTCTTGGCGCGGTGCAGACATAAAAAATATTTTAAATTTTGAAAAAGATTATCCTGGTACTTCTATTATTTGCCTGGATCAAAACTATCGCAGTACTAACCACATTTTAAATTTAGCGAATGGTCTCATTAGGTATAATCAAAATCGTTATGAAAAAAAACTGTGGAGTGACCTAGGAGAAGGAGAAAAAGCTCAGCTTTTTACCTGTGAAGATGACCGTCAAGAAGCTGACTTTGTGGCTACTAAAGTAGCAAGTCATTTTATAGAAGAGCAAATTCCTTATCGCGAAATGGTGGTTTTTTATCGCACCAATGCTCAATCAAGGGTTTTTGAAGATTCTTTACTTAATCGCCAAATTCCTTATGTAATCATAGGTGGTATCTCTTTTTATCAGCGCCGCGAAATTAAAGATATTTTAGCTTTTTTGCGCATGGCTCAAAGCGGCTCTGATTATTTATCTTTTTTACGGACAATTAATTTACCCAAAAGAGGATTTGGAGAAGCCTCTGTAGAAAGATTACGTCATCATGCTAATTTAGAAGGAATGGCTATCATTGATTATTGCCGTGCTTTTATTCATGATTTACCATTAAAAAATCGCTGTAAACTGCCTGCTAAACTTAAAAGTGCTTTAGTTAATTATGTTGTTTTAATTGAAGAACTGCATGCAATGAGCGCAGACTACCCCATTTACGAACTAGTAAAAAAAGCTATTGAAAAAAGCGGCTATCTTGATTATCTAAAAGAAGATAAAGATACTTATTTAGACCGTAAAGAAAACCTAGATCAGTTAATTACTAAAGCCATTGAATGGGAGCAAGCAACGCCGACTCCAAGTTTAGAGTTTTTTTTAGAAGAGCTCTCTTTAAAGTCTAACCTTGATGAGTTATCTTTAGAAAAAGACCGTCTCAATTTAATGACGATTCATAACGGTAAAGGACTGGAATTTAAAGTTGTTTTTTTAGTCGGCTTAGAAGAGGATCTTTTTCCTCATATTAATTCAAAAAATAGTGTGCAAGAAATTGAAGAAGAACGAAGGCTATGTTATGTGGGTATCACAAGAGCTAAAAAATTTCTTTATTTAAGCCACTGTCACCTTCGTTACTTATGGGGGAATTTACGCCGGCAAACAGCAAGCCGATTTTTAAAGGAAATGGATCTATCTCAGATAACACGAATAAGCTCTTCTCAAAAAAAAATAAATAAAATTTTTAGTCCTTGTAAACCTCTTTTAACTCCTCTAAAAATAGAAAAAATTTCTATCTCATCAGAAAAATTTTCTAAAGGAGATCAAGTCAAGCATGGTGATTTTGGAATTGGCGAAGTCAAAGAAGTAAAAGAAGGATCAATGGGACTGACTTATAAAATTCAATTTGAAAATGAAAAGCGCTTACGCACTTTAGTAGCTAAATATGCTAATTTAATAAAACATAAATTTTCTTAAAAACAGCTTTTATTTAAAAACTCGTTTGAATCTTTTTTATTTAACCAGATTTGAAAATCTTTGTATTCTTCAATTGCTGGATGTAATTTTTTACCAACGTTAGAAATACTAGAAAAAATAAAACAATGAATTTTTTCTTGATCAGGAAATTCTGTGGAGAAATTAAAAAAAGTTGCTTTATAAGTCTCTTTTTTCTCTAAATAAGCAAAAGAAAACTGTTGAATTTCTTTAGAAAAATAGGCAATTTTGCCTTTTTTATCTTTCATTAAATTTTTAAAATTTAAGATATCCTTGTCTAAACGATCAGCTAGCTCCTTTGCATACAGTTCTGCAGCTGCATGAAAGTTATCGTAAAAATCTTGATATTGATCCGTAAATTGAGCAAATGTTTGATCATCTT
>CATLPS010000059.1 GCA_950054535.1 uncultured Chlamydiae bacterium
TAAAAGCGGGCAAAACACTAGCGCTTATTACTAGTTAACGCCTTTGCTAAAAGGAAAAGTATGCGAGCTATTTTAAAAAAATTTAGGCAGATTAATAGACAAACCAAACTATTTATTTTTATGGCTTTTATTTATTTAGCTGCCTTGCTATGGACAACTTTGCAAGCTTATTCCCGTTTGAGCTATAGTCGTAGCGATGCAGTTAAACCTATTATTATTCAAAATGATTCTCAATCTTAAAATTTAATTTTAAAAGATGACAAAAATACCAGATTATCACAGCCATGACGAGTTTGAAATACGTACACGTAAACTAGAGGAGCTACGTCAGCTCGGAGTGGAGCCCTATCCCCATCATTACACACCACTATCTAATGCGAAAGAACTAGAAAATGAGTATCAAGAGAAGTCCATTGGCCTTAGCGAAGATGCCGCAGCTAGTGCTACTCCTTTTAGCCGGCTAGCAGGACGCCTTATTTTATTTCGATCAATGGGAAAAAATGCTTTTGCCCATATTCAGGATGAAACAGGCCGGATTCAACTAATGCTTAATCGCGAACTTACTACATTAGAAGGTTATCAGCCAGCAGAGGAGCTGCCCGAACTCAATCCCTATAAAATCATCGAAAAAAAAATTGATCTAGGAGATATTGTTGGAGTAGAAGGCCATCTATTTCGTACTCATAAAGGAGAGCTTACTCTATTTGTCAAAAAACTGACATTGCTCACCAAAACCCTACTACCACTGGCAGACAAATATGGCGGGCTAGTTGATAAAGAGCTGCGTTATCGTAAACGTTGGTTAGATCTTATTTCTCACCCTGACGTAGTAAAAACTTTTCGTACCCGCAGCCGAATTATAGAAAAAATTCGTGCCTATTTTCAAGAGCTCTCCTTTTTAGAAGTAGAAACGCCTATTTTACAAGGGATTTATGGTGGAGCAGAAGCAAAGCCATTTAAAACTAAACTCCATGCATTAGATCAAGAGATGTTTTTGCGTATCTCTTTAGAAATTCCTTTAAAAAAACTAATTGTAGGAGGAATGCATAGAATTTATGAAATTGGGCGAGTTTTTCGTAATGAAGGCATTGACCGCAGCCACAATCCAGAGTTTACTCTATTAGAAGCTTATGCAGCTTATTGGGATTATTATAAAATAATGGAGGTTGTGGAAAATCTTTTTCAGGCTTTAGCTTTAGATTTGTACGGCTCTACAAAGATTCCTTACTCCATGCAAGAAAATGGAGAAATAGTAGAAATTGATATGAAAGCTCCTTGGAAACGGATGAGTATGAAAGAGGCTATTTTACATTATGGGAAAATGGATGTAGATACTCTTAGCGATGAGCAGATGCGTCAATACTTAGAGCAAAGTGGCCAGGTAGAAACTAAAAAATTGAAAAGTTTGAGCCGCGGTTTATTGATTGCAGCACTTTTTGAAGTAACCTGCGAAAAACATCTCATTCAACCTCATCACATTATCGATCATCCTATTGAAACTACGCCATTATGTAAACTACATCGTGATCCCAACTTAAAAAAAGAAGGTTTAGTGGAACGCTTTGAAAGCTTTATTGCTGGAAAAGAAATTTGTAATGCCTACAGCGAGCTAAATGACCCGCAACTGCAACGTCAGCTTTTAGAAAAACAAAATGACCGCAGAGAAGCGGGAGATGAAGAGGCAAGCCCGCTGGACGAAGAGTTTGTAGAGGCAATTTGCCAAGGGATGCCTCCTACAGGAGGAGTAGGTATTGGAATTGATCGTTTAGTGATGCTATTTACCAATAGCCATTCTATTCGCGACGTGCTTTACTTTCCTTGGATGAAAAACTTATAGGAGAAATTTATGAATTTTTGGATGGAACATGGCATTTTCTTTTTAATTTTTGCCACTTTTTTCCCTCGCCTAACCATGCTATTTGCAGTTACAGCTCCTTTTGGTTTTATAGAGTGGTTGGGATGGGCAATTTTTCCTCATCTTACTGTTGCCATTTTAGCTACCCAATATTATTGGGAAACAAACCCTATTCTTTGCCTTATTGCTTGGTTCATTGCTTTTGCTGGCACAGGCGGAGAAGCTAAAGTAGTAAATAACAAGGTTTCTAAAGGATCTTGGTGGCCGCGATAACTTTTATGAATT
The DNA here is from genome assembly GCA_950054535.1 of uncultured Chlamydiae bacterium. Lineage (GTDB taxonomy): Bacteria > Chlamydiota > Chlamydiia > Chlamydiales > Parachlamydiaceae > CATLPS01. The sequence continues at coordinate 2,141 of CATLPS010000059.1, forward strand.
AGCTAGGCTTTTTTATGCTTAAGCCTAGCTAAATTGGCTAAAAACTTTTAAGCTGAGAATCTATAAGAGCAGATTTTTTTTCTTGCTCCTCTACTTTTGAAAGAGAAGGCTTTTGCGCTAACTGATCAAAAGCAAGAGAAAATCCTCCATTTCCTAAAATATTTGCGCCAGTAATGACTGGATCAAACAGCAAATAAAGAGCTGTGATCAGCGACAACATCTCTGCATTAAAACCCAAATAATTTTCTAAAATGGGTAGCATTACTAAAATTCCTCCCCCAGGAACTGCTGCTACAGAAAATTTTGCTATTACAAAATAAACTGTAAAGAGAAGATAGCTAATAAAAGTAGGTTCAGGAGCAGCAAAGCTCTTCATCACTGCAAAGGCAAAAATTGGAATGGCAAAACAGTCTCCAATTAAATGAATATTAACGCAAACAGGCACAGTAGCCCTTGCCAAATCTTTATTCTTAGCATTTTTTTCACTACCCAAAATGGTAAGAGGCATTGCAGCCGCGCTTGACATGCTTCCAAAACCGGCAATGGCGGCAGGTAAAATATTTTTTAGATGAACAAAAGTTGCCTGATAAGAAAAACGACTGGCCACAAAGTAAAATAGAGTAATGTAGGCCATTAAAGCCATAGTAACTAAAACAAAAATCAAGGAGTAATTTTTTAAAATTGCCTGTAATGCTTGATCATAATTCATCTTGATAACAAAGCCGATAATAAATAGCGGAACTGCCAAAAGGATACCTTTAAGCGCTAAGGCCACTACTTTTTCTATTTTCATGGCAATTTTTTTTGCGCTATGAGGCTTTAGCCAACTGCAAAGAATTCCCCCTAAAAGCCCTGCTACCATTGCTTGATCATTGGCAAGCCACCTGGGAAAGGATAGCTGCCAACTTGCTTGCAATAAGTTTAATTGACTTGGTAGCTGCAGTGAAAGATCAAACTGATAAGCCAGATGCCCTACAAAGTAGCTAGATAGAGTAGATAAAAAGTTAGAAATCACTACTGCTAAAAGCAGGAAAAAGATAATTTTTGAAGCTCTGTTAGCAAAATGAACCGCTGTTTTAAATAAAAGACCAAATACAATAAATGGTAAAAGAAAAACGATTAAATTTTTGATCAACAAACTAATTGCATAGAGATGAGATTGCATCGCATAAGGAATCTGGGAAGAAAAAAAGAATAGCAAAACAATAATAATCAATAAAATAAAGGGCATTTTGCGAAACATAAAGCTAACCTTAAAAGATTTTGGAACAAAAGAATATTAATTAAAAGATGGTACTAAAACAAACTAAGTTACAAAATAAATAATACTATTAAATTTCTATTTTAATCAAATTAAAAATTTAAAATGATGAGTACTTTAATTAAAGAAAAAAAATTACATAATTTCTAATCTGTAAATTTTTTCTAGTTGAGCGACATTAGAAACGCAACAATTTAGATCTTTTAAAAATCCACTTTCTAAATCATAGATCCAACCATGTACACAAAGCGGCTGTCCTTTTGCCCATGCTTTTTGTATAATGGTGGTATGACAGACATTTAATAGCTGTTGCCTTACATTCAACTCTACTAAACGATTAAATCGATCAATGGGATCTTCCATTTTTTCTAGCTCTTCCTTAAATCGATCATAGACATCGCGAATATGACGTAGCCAATTATCCACTAGCCCTAAACCATGTTCTTGCATAGCAGCTTTGACCCCTCCACATCCATAATGACCACAAACAATAATATGTTCTACCTGAAGTAAGTCAACAGCATACTCTAAAACAGATAGCGCGCTAAAATCCGTATGAGGAAAAAGATTAGCCACATTGCGATGGACAAAGAGTTCCCCTGCAGCTAAACCTACGATTTCATTAGCAGGAACACGGCTATCAGAACATCCAATCCAAAGATAATTGGGATCTTGAACTTTAGCCATATCTTTAAAAAAGGAGGCGTTTTGCTCTACTTGACTTTTCGCCCATAAACGATTGTTTTCAAAAAGAAGGGGAAGTTTTTTCATTTTTTTTAAGTCTTTTTCTATTTTTTAAACTTTTAGAGCAAGATACCACTCCTAAGGCTTTAACTGCACTTGCTTTTTTCTAGGAATAAAAAATCCGTGTAGGCTTTTTGGTTTATTTTTAAAAAAATATTTTTTTTATAAAAAAAATGAACACTGCATAAAGTATAATTTTTTGCTAAACAAGCTTAAGTATTGATAAAAAAGGAGATAAAAATGATGGGTATTCCTAATGCTATTGACTCTTTAGATAAAAAGTACCCCACTCTAATACAAAAAATCAAAACTCAATCCATACCAGCCTATAAAATCGAACTTTTTTTAAATTCTATAGAAAAAAATATCGATTCTATTCCTTTGAACAAATGGAATATCGTTCTCCAAGTTTGCCAAACAATCCAGCTCTCTACCCAAAATAGCGAACAAAAACAAAAATCATTTGATTTGATAAAAAAAATTGAGCTTTTAAAACAGCAAGCTTTTAGTCTACCTCTTTTTTTTAAAAGTGAGCCAAGCGAAATAATAAAGCCGCTAAAAGAGATCTCTTTAGCTATGGCTCTAAAAAGTGTTTATCATAAAAATCAACTAAATCTACTTTGTCAAATTTTAGATTTAGGCTATTTTAATTTAAAACAGCAAAATTCCCTTCTTTACTTTAATCTTCACTACGCCTTAAAAAAAGAGAACATCCATTGGCGGAAAGTAAAAGGAGAATATGGTTATACGATTTTTCACTACCTTTCCCTTTTTGAAGATCTGCCTCTCATTCAATCTATTTTATCTAAAAAAGATCAGATTAATGATCAAGATAACGTAGTGGGTCAAACTCCTCTGCATTTAGCAGGCAATCAAGAAGATTTAATTCGTCTTTTAATTAACTGTGGTGCTCAGATAGATTTAAAAGATAAAGGCGGAAAAACTTTTTTAGACTATCTTTTAGAAAATGAAGAGCACCAGCTAATTCAAAAGTTAGCAAATAGGCAAATCAATCACAGTTTGGCAGAACGCATCTATTTTTTATTGGCAGAAAAAGCATTTTCTGAAAAAAATCACTCTTTAATTGATTTTATCCATGAAATTTTAAAACAAAATGTACAGCGAACTCTAATTTTATAGTCTAAGTTTGTTTACTTTTAAATTAGCATTTTAGTTTTTACTCCTATCCTTAATACCTTTTTAAAAGAAATTTTTATTTCAAAAAAAATAAATTTTAAAATTAATTTTTTTTAAATATTGTAATAAATTTAAAAATCAGATAGAATATTTAAACTTTTTAATAAAAAAATGAGTTTTAATAAATAATATGATTTTAAATTTTTCTTACAGTTTAAATAACTTTAAATGCCAAAAGATTATTGAAGCAGTTGAAAATAGATCTCCCGGTTTCAAAAGGAGAACAGATCTTTTTTTAGACTTTATTAATAAAAACTTTCCTCTGCTTACTTTAGATAGCTTTGAACATGTTGTTACAATTTGTCATGCAATTCAAAACTGCGACTTAGACGAAAAACAACAAAAGTTAGCCACTCAATTAATTAAAAGAATTGAGTCATTAAAAGAAGCTACTTTAGTGCAGCCAGCTAAGATAGAGCAACATTTGATCGGAGTGAAACGTCAAAAAGATTTTTTAGAAAAAATGCCTTTAGTAAAAATCCCATGTTGTTCTTCTTTATCTATGGAAGAGATGAATCTCTTATTCGCTCTACTGCAGCCAGAGCAGTCTAACTTTAGAACAACAAATCCTCTTTTATATAAAAACCTTGATTACGCTCTCCGATTTCATGACCTTAACTGGAGAGAAATAAAAGGAAAAGATGGTTATACCATTTTGCACTATCTATCTTCTTTCAAAGACTTCGCTTTAGTAAAAGCGATTGTAGCTAAAATAGAGCAAATTAACCAACAAGATAATTTTGCCCAGCAAACTCCCCTCCATCTTGCTTATAAAAGCGACGCTGTCGTTTTACTTTTAATTAACAAAGGTGCAGATTTTACCTTAGAGGATGCAGGCGGAAAAACAATTTTGGACTATCTTGTTACCACTAAAAACTATCATTTAATTGAAGTCGTTTTTTCTCAATTTATAAGTACAGAATCATCTCAAAAATTTTATCTTTCTATAGTAAAAAAAGCTTTTCGAGAAGCTGACTCTTCTTTAATCAAACTTATTTTTAAAATAGCAAAAACAGACGCTATTTCTTGCTCAACTGGAGAAGTAATTTTTTATGCAACTCAACTTCACCCAGACAATTTAAAACTTATTATAGCGAATAAAATTTCAGTCGACCTCACTTCAAAAAATAAATCCCCTGCTCTTTACTATGCTTGCCTGACGAAAAATTTACAGTTAGTACGTCTTTTTCTACAAGCCGGCGCCAATGCTAATCAAACTTGCCCTAATAAAGGTCTTATTGTATTTAATGCAGCTCTTAAATCTGCTGACATAAAAATTATTGAAGAGATTGTAAAAAGCATCGACTGTAATTTCATTTTAAATAATGGGGATAATCTTTATGAATTGGTGAAGGGAACAAATACTATCTCTTGCTATCAAGCCGCCTCCATTCTTGCTCAGGCAAAAAACTTAAATCCCCTTATTGCAAAGACTCTTTTATCAGCTCGTTTGCTCGCAGCTATTTGGGGAGTGCAAAAACCCGATTTTTTCTTTTTTAAAGGCAAAAAAATTGACTATATGGGTCTTTATCCCTATTTTACTTTAAAAAAAACTAACCAGTTTGTTGTCAATTACTTACCCACTTTAGCTCAATATTTCCCTCTCTACTTAACTGCAGAAAAAGTGGACCAACTAATAACTTTTTGTCATCAGCTTTTTTCTAATTATAATCTAGCGGAAACAAATGCAAAAACAATTTTGGAAAATAGCCACTCTTTGCCGCAAGCTCTCCTCTTTGATAGCTTAGAGCATGTTGCAGCTATTGTATTTGATCAAAAAAGAGTCATCAAATGTAATCGCGGAGAGGGCTGTGATGATTTTAGCGGTCTGCGTATTTATGAATTAGGCAAAAAAATCGACGAAAAAACTATCTTTGCAATACGCACTAATCGCGATCTTTCTTTTTTCAACTCTGAGCTTGATCAAAACCTTGAGTTAAAAGAAATAAGTTTTCTCCCTTTACAAGAACAAAAAGTGGGTAATTGTACTTGGGCTAGTCTAAAAGCAGCTCTCTATGCATTTTTAATTTTGATTTCAACAGAAGAAGAAACCCATGCTATTAAAGAGGTCTATAAATCCTATAGCTCTTTTGCTCGTCTTATCGAACTAAAAGATTATTTAGAAAAAGTTTCTCAAGGAAAGCTCGAGCCAGATTGGCTCCTGCTGGCTGCTATTTGGCAGATAATTGAAAAAAAGCTAACAAAAAAATTGATTGGCCTACAAAAGGAAAATTTTGCAAAGGCACTAGCGCTATTTGATGAATACTTAACACCGGAAATTTGCCATGTTACCCCTAAAAATAAGTATGAGCTCTTTTACTATTTTCTAATTAGAAAAAATCAAGTAGCAATTACAAATTTTTTAAAAGAACAATCAGATTTTAATCCCAACCGCTCGATTAGAGGAATAAAAATTCGCTCTTTATTAATTAAAGTCAATAGATAATAAAAATGATTTTATTTAATTAATTTATTATTTCATTTTTAACTTATTTTATTAGAGACAGTCAAAATAGCACTAGCAAGTAAAAAAGCAGCAAATATAACAGGTAGAGCAATAGACAAAATTGTGAAATTAGAAAGAACTAAAGTAGCTAAAGTAGCAGCTCCAATTACACAAACAAGCGCGCCTAATGCATGTAGTGCAGCTTTTGTCATGCGCTTTACAATAGATCTATTTTTAGACTTTAATTGAAAAAAAGATTCATTGTTTTGTTTCAAACATTTACTGGGAAAATTTTCTAAAACTATCATCATTTACTATTCCCCTATTAAAAAATGATTAATATTTTAGTGTTATTTTAATATATAAATATTTTATTATTATTAATATTTAAATAAAAAAATTAAAAAATAATTAATTTAATTTACTATATGCATTCAAATTTTTCTTTTTTTACTATTTCTACGCAAACATGTGACAAACTCATGCAAGTTGTTACTAGTGGTCAAAATATTGAACCCGTAATTAATTTTTTTGAGTTCATTAATCAAAATTTTTATAAAGTTAGTTTGGATGATTTCCATCGCACCATTCCTATCTGTAAAGTAGTGCAGCTATTTTGCTTCGATCCTTTTTGCCTTGATCAAGCAAAAAACCTTTTAGATAAAATTAATTTTCTAAGAGCTACTTTGCTAAATCCGCCAATGCCTCTTTTACCCATAAAAGCACCTGTTCATTTTCAATTAATAAAAGCCAGCTTAAACTCTATAGAAGAAGTACTGTTTATAAATAATTCTCTTCTTTATGGTAGGCTTTATCAAGCACTTGATGAAGGGGTATCTGATTTTCTCTCTATTCAAGGGGAAAATGGATATACTTTGCTTCACTACCTTTCTTTTTTTACAGACTTAAGGCTGATCCACATATTACTTAATTTGACAAAGCAAATTGATCGCCAAGATAATTTTTCTCAAAGCACTCCTTTACATTTCGCTTATCATCACGAGCAGCTCATCTATCTTTTAGTCGACCACGGCGCCAATATTGCATTAAAAAACTCAAAAGGAGAAACTTTTGTAGATCTTCTTCTGGTAAATAACCAAGATCTTTTAATAAAAAGACTTGCCAACCCTCAAATTAACCCCGTTCATTGGCAAAAATTTTTTGATCCATTAGTTTCCAAAGCTTTTGCAGAAAAAAGCGAAAAACTTATCTGCCTTATTTTAACGATTATTGAGCAAAACCAGGAAAATATTTTTATCGAATATTTTATTTACTTTGCTAGCTGTGCTAGCTTAGAGGTGCTACAATTAACTTTGGCGCAAGGAGTTTCAATCGATGCAAAATTTTTTAAAGAAAGAGCTTTAGATTTAGCTTGTATTCATAAAAATTTAGAGAGCGTTCAAAGACTGGTTGCTGCAGGCGCAAATACAAATTATATCAATCCAGTAAATAAATACTTAGCCATTGACTATGCATTGCAGGAAGGAGATGTAAAAATTGCAGAGTTTTTAATGGCAAATATGAAACTTAACTTTGTGACGTTTGAGGGCACCTGTTTTGCCGAAATTTTACTCTCTACCAATAGTATCGCACCTAAAAAAATTCAAAAACTCCTTTGCAAAGCAAAAACACTTAACCCATCTATCAAAAAAAATCTTCTTTCTCCTCGCCTTGTTGCTACAATTTGGGGTAGCAAAGCACCTACTTTTTTTGAGTTTGCACAATTACCAATCAACTACATGGGCCTCTTTCCTTATGCCGCTGTTAAAAAATTAAACAAAATTCTTAAAACTTATTTACCAACTCTAATCGCTCACTTTCCAAATTATTTTAATGAAAAAAAAGTTGAGGCTTTAAAAAATCTTCCTCTCCAACTAACTCAAAACTCCAACCTTGCGCAAATTGATGCAGAAAAGATTTTGATCAATAGCAAGTCTGCTCCCCAAATTCTGCTTTATGATAATTTAAGTCATCTCGCTACAGTTGTTTTATATGGTCAAACCATTGCAAAATGCAATCGAGGATATGGATCTGACGGAAAAAATGGAATTACTATCTATCGTTCACAGCTAGAGATGACTGAAGAAATGATTGAGCAAATTCGCACACGACACGATATGGATTTCTTTTGTGTTGAAATGGATGAAGAGCTGCAGCTTTTAAAAAAAGAAAAAGTTAAGTTTAAACCCCAAAGAGTGGGAAACTGCACCTGGACTAGCTTAAAAACAGCTCTTTATGCTGTTTTAGTTTTGATTTCTAATCAAGAAGAAAAAAAAGTTATCCCTCAAATCTATAAATCTTATAGCTCTTTTGCCAGATTCTATGAGTTAAAACGCTATTTAAAAAAAATTATCTCTTACGAGCTAAAGCCAGACTGGTTACTTTTAACGACGATTCGCTTAAAGATTGAAAAAAAACTGACTAGAAATTTGCATGAGCTACAAAGAGAAAATTTTGAACAATCTCTAAAGTTAATGAACAAATTACTTACCAAAGAGTTTTGTAAACTTACAATCGAAACCCAAAGTGAAATGCTTCACTATTTTATTGCCGCTGGCTGGGAAGAGCAAGTCAAAGAGTTTCTTAAAGAATGCCCAGATTTTGACTTAGACGCTCCTTGCCGAGGAATGTATCTTCGTGATACTGCCGCAAAAAAACTCAAGTTAAGTCAAAATTTAAAGCAGTGCTTTTAAAACACTGCTTTAAATGAATCAATCCTTAACAAGCTCTTTTGAAAGATCTTTTAATTGTTTTTTTAATGATAAAAGCTCTTTTATAATTTGATTTTTGCTTTGCGCTTCTTCTTCAAGAGACCTTTTATTTTTTTCATCCCCTAAATTTTTAGAGCTTTGCGTTTGTACTTTAGTAGATTGCAACGCTTGCTTAAGTAAATCTTTATTATCTTCTACAATTTCTTCGGATATTTTTTGTAAATTTAAATAATTTTCAATTAAGTCTGATTGAATAATTCCGGGAAAATCAATATTTATAATCATATACAATTTCTGGACAATTGTTTTTTTATCTATAGGTATACGCTGTTTTTCTGCTACAGAAATCTGAGAAGAAACTTGATTGAGCTGCGCCTTAAAGTAATCATTAAACACCGCTTGCTCAATTTTTTTCCAATGCAAGGTAGCATCAAAACGAGGTAAATATGTTTGCACAAAAGCGGTTAAGCTAGGCCTAGTCTTATCTTCTGGCTGAGCGCCGCTTTGTTGAAACTGCACAATAAATTGTGCTACAGCTTGTCTTGCAAAAATTTTATGTGCTTTTTCAAGCCACTGCTCTGAGTTAGTTTGATAACTAGATCCATTCACATTCTCTTTAATAAGCTCCATCACAGGTGCATGATCAGAAGCAAGGCTATCATTGTCAAAAAGATTTGCTTGCTTAATTTGAGCATAAACAAACTGCTTAAACACTGCTTGATGAATAATTTGTTGGCATTCCTCATCAAAGATAAGTTGATTGATTTGATCTTCAGCAAACGTTAAGAAATTTTGAGAATTTTCTTTTTTATAAGCAGCAAAGATAACAGAAGTAAGCTCTTTTTTGATCAAATGCATTGCTTCTCTTTTGAGGTCGGATTTTTTTTCTTCTTTGCAGTCTATGTTTTTGATTTCGACAAAAATTTCTGTAACAAAATTTTTATATGCCTTTAGTTTTTCTTGAGGAGATTGATTGAT
>CATLPS010000060.1 GCA_950054535.1 uncultured Chlamydiae bacterium
GGCAAGCATGATCGATACCTATCTCATGTATAGCCTTTTAAAAGCTTTACCCGACCCTATTTGCGTCATTTTTGTAGGAGATATCAACCAGCTTCCCAGCGTGGGGCCGGGAAATGTTTTAAAAGATATGATTAGCTCTAGAACTCTACCAGTCACCATATTAACAGAAATCTTTCGTCAAGCTGCCGGATCGGCAATCATTACAAATGCCCACCTGGTGAATCAAGGGCAGTTTCCTCGTCTATACAATGGCCATGATAGTGACTTTTTCTTTATTGAAAGCGCAGAAGCAGAGCAAGTTTTAAATGAAGTGATTAAACTCGTTTCTCAAAGACTGCCTAAACGCTACGGGTTTGATCCTAAAAAAGAGATTCAAGTACTTGCTCCCATGAAAAAAGGAGTGATTGGTACTGCCAACCTCAATGTGGCTTTGCAACAGTTATTGAATCCTCAGGCAATGGCGCTGCACCGAGGAGGTCAAAAATTTCAAGTCGGTGATAAAGTAATGCAGCTGCGCAATGACTATAAACGCGAAGTATTCAATGGAGATATTGGCTACATCCACTCCATTGATGCCGAAGAACAGCAGCTCGTCATTTGTATGGAAGAGAGACAAATTATTTATGATTACTCTGATCTAGACGAGCTGACGTTAGCTTATGCGATCTCTATCCATAAATTTCAAGGCAGCGAGTGCCCTTGCGTGGTAATGCCAGTGCATACTAGCCACTTTATGCTACTTCATCGCAACCTTTTATATACCGGTATTACAAGAGGAAAACAACTAGTGGTATTAGTGGGAACAAAAAAAGCTCTCGCAATTGCCGTCAAAAAAGATGACGTTAAAAAACGCTATACAGGATTGCAACAAACTTTAATGGAAATGATTTAATGCCTAAAAAAAAAGCAAGAAAAAACACTAAAAAAAATTTTTTAAAAAAATCAAGTCTCACTACCTTGATTTTGATTTTACTCACTACTTTATTTAAACTAGGCGATTCTCTTTATACCGAGTCTTTGCCTGCGGAGCTGCCTTCTAGCCAAGCGCCGCTTCTTTTTTACGCCAATCAACAAAAAGATGACCTATCTAAGCTCTATATTGAGTCAATCAAAAGCGCTAAACAGTCCGTTACTTTAGTCATCTATTCTTTGCTCGACCAACGCATTATTGCAGCACTTAGACAAAAAGCTAATGAAGGAGTGAAGGTCTACATCGTATGCGATGCAAAAGCGTCGGTGGGAATTTCTCGCAAACTTCCCGAAGCTACCATTGTCAAGCGGCTAGGAAAAGGGTTAATGCATCAAAAGATTTTAATTATCGATAATCAACGCACGCTGATAGGCTCAGCCAATATGACCCATAGTTCGCTGCAAGTACATGGCAACCTTGTCATGGGATTGGATAATGCCGCCCTTGCCAAAGTGATGAATGACAAAGCGCACAGCATGGATGACGAAGGTAACTCTATCCCTTTAAAAAAACAAGTCACTCATCTAAATGGCCAAACAGTAGAGTTATGGGAGCTACCCGACACAGGAAAAGAAGCCATTGAGCGCGTTTTGCAGCTATTAAGATCGGCAAAAAAATCCATTCGCGTTGCTATGTTTACCTGGACTAGAAAAGATTTTACGCAGGAGCTCATCAACGCCAAGCTGCGAGGAGTGAAAGTAGAGGCTGTGATCGATCGCTATTCAGGAAAAGGGGCTAGCGCTAAAGTAGTGCAACAGCTATTAAAAGCCAAGATTCCTGCAAATTTTAATACCACGCAAGGGCTTTTACATTATAAGTTTGCCTATATTGATGAAAACATTGTTATCAATGGCTCTACTAATTGGACAGAAGCTGCTTTTAAAAGTAATGATGATCTTTTTTTAGTGATTTATCCTTTGACAATAGAGCAAAAAAATAAACTCAATCAACTTTGGAAGATCATTTGGAAAGAGTCTGCTAGCGCTAGCTAATAAATTATTTAAAATTTAATTTTACAAACAAATCATTTAATTTATTTTTTTTCTTTATCTATTATTTAATAAAATTAGTTATGCTATTGTTAACTATAATAAGGGAAAAGCTCATGAGCATTACAGTAAAAGTACAAAGCGTGCGCGTGCCTGAAGCTGAGCTGCAAAGAGAAAAGAAAACTTCTCCAAAAATAAAAGAAAAAGTGATCAACGCTGTACATCATTTCTTTCATTCGCGCTTTGGCATTGCTTTTTCTTGTTGTATTGCTGCCTTACCCCTAGTTGTAGGCGCCCTTGCTTTTGGTGCTATAGTCGTGCTAACAGGATCTTTTTTGGCCGCAACTGGTAGTTTAGTAGCTACCTTCGTCGCCACTGCTTTTACTATTCAAGCCATTTTTACCATACAAAAAAAGACTGATCACTATTTGTTTGAGCAAGCACGTCAAAAAGGCGAAAGCTTTATCTATAAAAAAATTTAAATAACAGCTTTTAAACTTTTTTATTTTTCGTTTTTAAATAAAAAATAATTAGATTCTTTAACAAATCCTTTACCTAATATTTTTTTGATTATCTGTTTTTTAAATGCTATAATTAAGTTAGATAAGGTAATTAAGGAGGTTGAATATGTCAATACCATCTACGCAAGGCCAACAACCAATAAACGGCCAGAATGTTAGTATAGAATTTCCCTCTTCAGCAGATAAAGGGCAAAGCCCTTCTGAGAAGAAAGTTGCAAGCACTGCTAAAGAGACATTTAAATCTATTGGAGCATTTTTAGGTAGGACTGCGCTGTCTGCTCTATTAGGAGTTTCTATCATAGGCGGAGTTGCTGCTGCAGCAGCTATCGCTATCGCTACTGGATCGGCGTTTTTGGCCATCGCTTCTGCCGTAGCTATTATTGGCACAGCAATGTTAATTGTTAAAGTTGCTACCAGAGGAGAAGACGACAAAGCAGCTTATAACTAAATGTAATAAAAAAAGGCTTAAGGTTTTTAATTTTAAAAATCTTTAGCCTTTTTTGTTTCCCAATGCAAAAAATGTAAATTTTAAAACTATTGCTCTAATAGCCCAGCCATTCTTTTCAACTCTTTTTGTTTGGAAAGAGCATCAAGCTCTACAATTTCAGTTACTGTGCGCCCTTCTTTTTCTTCTTTGGAAATTTGTAGATGATGGTCGGCGCATTTTGCCATTTGCGGAAAATGCGTAATACAAATCACTTGATGGCTCCGGCTCATCTCTTTTAATTTTTTTCCCATGACTGCCGCAGTTTTACCACCAATATTAGCGTCCACTTCATCAAAAACAAGGCTAGAAGGGCGCTCTTTTTGGGCTAAAAGCGTTTGCAGTGCTAAAAGTACTCGCGAAACTTCGCCGCCACTGGCTCCATCTTTTAAAGCAATGCAGTTTTCGCCTACATTAGGCCGTAAAAAAAACTCTACCTTGTCATCCCCCTCTTTAGTTCTTTGTTGAGGCAACACTTTAATTTCAAAAAGCGCTCTTGACATGTTAAGCTCCATTAACTCTTGCGTTAACGCTTCTTTTAAAACTTTAGCGTAGTGCAGGCGTTTTTCAGAGAGTTCTTTAGCCAAATGATTCGATTTTTCCTTCGCTTTTACTACTTTTGACTGTAGCGTTTCAATTTCAGTATCTGCATGAAAGAGGGACTGTAATTTCTCTTGCAGCTGCTCTTGATAGTTCTTGATCTCTTCATAGGAAGGGCCATACTTTTTCTTTATTTGATTTACCAAACTTAGTCTTTCGCTTACAAACTGCAGCCGGTTGGCGTCGTAGTGAACAGAAGCTTGATAATTATTTAAAGTGCGTGCGATTTCTTGCAGCTCTGTTAAAGCATTTTGAAATGCTTCTGCCGTCTCTTGAAGGCTTTCATCAAATAGTAAAAGTTCTTCTAAAGCCTGTTTTTGCCGGCTCAAAAGAGGTACTAATGGCTGCTTTTCACCGCTAAGGGCCTGATGAATACGATAGCTTTTTTCAGCAATCTCTTCGGCATTTACTAAATAGGTATATTCCGCAAAAAGTTCTTCTTCTTCGCCCTCTTTCACCATAGCTTCTTGCAGCTCCTCTAACTCTTTTTGACAGCGATCGATTTCCCTTAGCCTTTGTGACTCCTCTTTTACTAGTTTTTCTAAGGCTAGCTGCAGAGCTACCTCGCTTTCATAGCTTTCTTGATACTGCTTTACTAAAGGAGTAAGCTCACCATATAGATCTAAAACCAAACGATGGTATTCCGTAGAGTAGAGATATTGGCTGGCTTGCTGGCTAATCATCTTTACTAAAAAAGGGGCAATTTTTTTTAAAAAAGAGAGCTGCACCGCCTGATTATTGATAAAAATGCGATTTTTACCACTACTTGAAAGTTCTCGGCGAATGATTAACTCTTGCCCTTGGTCATGATCAATTCCGCCTTCTTTTAAGAGAGCATCCACTTCAGTGGAATCAAGATCAAAAATTGCCTCAATCACCCCTTTTTCCGCTCCCTTACGAATGACTCCTATATCGGTACGCCCACCTATAACCAAGTTAAGACCATGCATAATAGCAGATTTACCAGATCCCGTTTCCCCTGTAAGAATATTAAGTCCAGGAGCAAAAGTAATAGTAGCCTGCTGAACAAGAATAATATTTTGAATCTGCAATAGTTTTAGCATAAATTTTTAAGGTCCATACGTTTGAGCTAAAAGTTTTGCAACTAGCCCATCGTTGATTTCCATTAAGTAGTGGCCAGGGTTACAATAAGGGGCAGAATAGACCAGGTTTTGATTGATATAGGCTACCGGAGTGATGATAATTTCAGGTTCATCTTCGAATTGATAGATGATAATTTTGGAAATTTCTGGTTTTTTGCGCTTATCTGGCTTGACGCCTACTACTCTAATAGAGTGGTTGAGCATTTCCACTAACGCTTTTTGTTGTTCAAAATTAAGTGTATAAAGAAGGTTTTGATATTCTACAGCAACCCCTTTTACACTTGTCTGTTTAAGATATTTATCTTGCGAAGAGTGAGTCATTAAAAGCGAAGAAAAATTAACAACAAAAAGAACAATGATTCCCAAAATAAACAGTAGAGCAACTGTAAAAAGAGTACGATTCTTCATCATTTCCCAAAATAGTTTTATGGTTTAGCTAGTTTTGTGGTTTTTGCAAAATTGCGTCAAGATTTTTAAAGTGATGTTTACATAAACTTAAAAGTTTTTCTTTTCCTAACGTGGCTAAAATGATTTGACCGATTTTAATTGTATTGCTGCCTCCCCCTTTTGGCAGAGTAAGCTTTGCTTCTTCGCTTAAGTTTTTTAAACCTTGTAAGAAAGCCTCTCTTGCTAAGATAGAGGCTGCCGCTACACTTAAATCTTCTTCCCCTCTATGACGCTGAGTTAAGTTAGGCTGCAACTTTTTTTTCTTTAAAGCATGCAAAACTACCCATTCACTTGCAAATTGGTCAATAATTACCTCTTGACATCCCGATTTTTCTATCAATTTTTCAATTGTAGTAGCATGCCCCCAGGCAAGTAGCTTATTTAAATTTAAAAAGCTTTGATAAATTTCATTATATTTAGGCGGATTAATGCGGATAATTTGATAAGTGCAAAGGGCTTTGATTTGCGCGGCAAGTTGGCAAATAGTTTTATCGCTAAGAGCTTTAGAATCTTTTACTCCAATGGAGTGGAGCTGTTTAAATTGTTCAGCTTTTACATAAACTCCTGCTACACAAAGAGGACCATAAAAATCTCCTTTTCCCGATTCATCGATTCCAATGCGAGAAGTTTGGCTTTGGATAGCTACAGGGTGGGTAAAATCAAAACAACCCATCAAGGGTTCGAGGAAAAACTCTATAAATGGAGCCATTTCAGCGCCCTGCACGACAATTTTTCCAGATTGATAAACTGTGCAGTTCACTCCTTTTTTTTTACCAGAAAAAATGGTATAAGGAGGAGCCGTGATTACAAACCCTTGGTCAAGAAGTGTCTGCTTTAGTGAAGGTGCAAGGTTTAAATCAAAAGCGGCGACAAAAGGAGAGGCCATAACTTTTTTTGCTAATTTTAAATTGCTAACTGTAAAAAAGCATAGATCTCTTTTCACTTAATTTCTACAATAACTTTGCAGTTTTTTGATCTTTATTCTTTTTCATTCAAATATTAGTAACAAAATGCAAAATATTAAAATCGTTTTAGCGTACGATGGTAGTTGTTTTTTAGGGTGGCAGAAAAGTAGAGAAGGACCTACCATTGAGCAAAGTCTGCAAGACGTTTTGACAAAAATTCTCCAACATAATGTTACTTTGCAGGCCGCAAGTCGAACCGATGCAAAAGTTCACGCAAGTAGGCAGGTTGTCAATTTTTTTACGCCTCGCTCTATTCATCCTTTTTCTTTGCAACAAAGCATGAACTGCCTTTTGCCTAAAGAGATGGTTGTCCTTTCTATAGAAAAGATGGCTTTTTCTTTTCATCCTACGCTGGATTGTATTCTCAAGGAGTACCGTTATTTTATCTGTCATGGATCTTTTCAACTCCCCTTTCATCGTTTTTACTCTTGGCATTATCACTACCCTCTCAATCTACCAGCAATGGAGCTAGCCGCAACGGCTTTGATCGGCACTCATGATTTCACCTCTTTTTGCAATAAAGATAGCCACCATCGCTATAGTAGTTATGAGCGCACCTTACAAGAGCTTAATATTAAAAAAATGGAAGGGCAAAGGGTAATGATTCAGGTAAAAGGAAAAAGCTTTCTTTATAAAATGGTGCGAAATTTAGTAGGTACTTTAGCCTACGTGGGTAGCGGAAAAATCGTTGCTACTTCCGTCAAAGATATTTTACAGCAAAAAGATCGCCGCAACGCAGGCCCAACGGCGCCCGCTCACGGCCTGTTTTTACACCAAATCACCTATTAAAAATTAATTCTTTAATTTTATTTAACTTAAATAAAAAATTAATTTTTAATCTATATATTCCAAAAATAGTTTTAATAAAAAATCAAATGATTTATTTTATTATATAATCTAATAAAAAATTAAGAGATTATATGCAAAATATTGATCATTTTAACTTGCAAAAAAATAATTACCCTTCTTTACAAAATTGTTTGTACGAAATTGACACTCATTATCGACAATGTCTTTTACAAAATAGTGATCTTAGTGAAATTACTCAAATCGCCATTACTACTATCAAAAAAATAAAAACTATTTTAAGTAGTGAAGAAGAAATTCATTGTAATAGTGAAATAACTAATTTCATTCAGTTGAAACAGGAGATGAAAAAAAATGAAAAAGAAAAAATTATATTTCAGGAAAAAACAGCCAAAAAAATAGTCAAATTAAAAATTCTTTTAGGAGAAAACAAACAATCTCTTCAGTCCTCTAATAATGAATTAAAAACTTATGAAATTAAAGAATTAATTACAGAGCTAAAAGATGCTATTTTTGCCAAAGAGAAGGCCATCGTTAGTCAGTTAAAAGAGGTAGAAGAAGTAAATAAATTAGCAAATAAGGCCCTGAAAAAAATTTTGCTAAGAAAAGCAGAAAGAGACCACTTAAAAAATCGTTTGTTGGGTTTAAAAAAATGCTACACTGCGCAAGTTTTACAGCAAAAAGAGATTATTTCAAATGCAGAAGCTCTGTTGCATTCAATCAATGAAAATGCCAAAAAAAAATGCCCTCCCTTGCAAACAAAACAGCTAAAGCAAATGACTCGTGCTCTATTAATGGATGAATATAAAAGATCTTTAAAGCAGTTATCTCATACGCTTCACTCTTTGGAACAATTGCAAATCACTTTAGCAAAAGAAAAGCTATTTGATGGATTATTTTTAGAAGAGAAAAAAAATGAAGAAATAGGGCAGCTACTTACTAGTTTTGAGCAGCAGCTTCCCAATCACTTTATAGAAGCAAAAAAACAGCTCCAAACAATAAAAAAAGTAGAACAAGTAGCAAAGAAAACGATGACACCAAATGGTTCTAAAAATTCTAGCTCTGCTCCGGTTGTAAAAAACCGAAAAAATTTTCTATTTTACCCCACGAAACCACAGTATGAACAGTTGTTAAAAGAAGCTGCAGCTAATAAGAGTACGCAGCCGCCTTTTCTTACTTTAGAAGAGATAAAAACAGTTCCTGTATCAGCTTATGATGCAACAACCGATATTTATTTAAAGGAGTTAAACCTTGAAAAAGAAGGAGAGATGATGGATGTAGAAAGATTTTTTGCCCTTGCTCCTTCATTAAATCAAAGATTTATAAACAAAAAAGCTGCGAATAGAAATGCAATGAGCATATTTACCAAACAGCTATGGCTAGCTATTTATAAAACAGAAGCAGGCGAAGTATTTATTCGATATACACCTGAATCTAGACGCACTAATAAAACTACATTTTATCCAGGGCAAATACTTATTTATGGCTGGAGAGTAGAAAATCGCTCTGATAGGCAATGGCCACGAGGATCTTGTTGTAAGCAACTAGAGGGCGTTAAAATGCAATCTTGCTCTAAGATGCAAGTGTTAGAAAAGAATTTACTAGGCCGATCAAAACAAAATGAACCTATTGATTTTGCTTGGTTAGCATTTAAGATAACCGCTCCCCAAAAACCTGGAATTCACCATAGTTGCTGGACTCTTTGCGATGGGCGAGAAAAAGACTTTGGAAAACCTCTTAAAATATCTATTGAAGTAGAGGCAAAGGGCACTGATGAATGCACTTTTGATCGATCAAATTAAAAACTAGAAAAATTCTTAATAAAGTTAAAAAAAGCAAATTATCTTAACAATTATATTAATATATTAAATTTAAAAAGTTCTATGCATACCTATTTATCAAACAACAAAAGTTATTTTGAAGAGATTTTAGCTGGATTAAAGATCTCTTTTGAAGCACAGACAGAAAAATATAGTTCTGTTTTACAAGCCAGTGAAAAAGTAATTTTTTCTGCAAATAAAATTCAAGGCGTCGTTAAAGAAAAATTTAGCCACCCTCCTCTTTCTTTAAAACCGCTCCAAAAAGAGCTCACTGAGCTAAAAAGCAGCATGGTTATTCTTTCTTTACCAGCTGAGTTAAAAACATTAGAAAACATATTAACATCTACAAATGAAACTTTAGAGGAAAAGCTAGTAAGTGAAGTAGAGAAACAAATATTCACTCTTTATAGCCAGCTTAATGAAGCGACAAATAAAATAGACCTACAGTTAGCTAATATAAAAAAGGTAAAAAAAAGTATCCAAGAGATAAAAAGTAAACTCGTAGCACAAAAAATACTCTCTTCTGATAACTCAACAAGTCAAACCGAGCCAAAAGAGAGTGCAATCAGTAAATTGTTATCTAAAATAAGGGCAAATGATTTATTACAACAGCGCAGCTCTGACCAGTCTTCTAACGCGATGTTAGAGGATGTTTCTCCCCTTGTTGATGCTTCTACTAATAAAAGTTCCTTGGAAAAGACTGAAAAACCCTTTCTTAGCGACCAAGAAATAGAGCTTTTACAAGTAGAAGAGTTTGATCCTCACTGCGATCAGTGGATAGAAAATTTTCATTTGCAATTTGAAAATGACATGTTTGATGCAAACGCTTTTTTCTTACTTGAGGAAAATGATAGAACAATCCCTACTCGATTAAAGAGTATCTATTTGAAAGAAAAGAGCAAAATGGGCATCCACATTGCCACTACATGCTTTTTGCTTTTTAAAAATAAAAGTGGAGAGATTTTTGTTAGAGAGTCTTGGGACCATGCTCATCCCAAGTATTGCTTTGAACCAAATCAAGTTTTTATCATCTCTTTTTTAGTAGCTAATTACAGCAAAACGATCTGGCCGCAAAAAAGCTATTTAGCTTCTTTAGATCAAAGTAGCTTAATGACATGTTCTGCAAAACTACCTTTAAAGACAATCTCTGTTTTACCAGAAAGACGTACTTGGATTTCTGTGAAACTTTCCACTCCAGAGCATCCAGGTGTTTATGTGAAGGATTGGGAATTACAAAATAAATCTAATTGGAGTTTTGGAAACAGACTACAGTTAACAGTGAATGTAGCAGAAAAAACGGGTAAACCTTTTTTAAAAGAGATAGTAGAACAGCAAGAAGTTTGCTTTTTTACTAAAGAACAAAAAGCTCAATTACCTTTAGGAAACTACCAAGGAATAGAGCAAGAAGAAATTTTCCTTTATCAGCTTCCCCCAGGATCCATGCTTGATTTTAGTCCATTTTTAAACTTTTTTGAAAAGTCAAAGATAGTCAATGAAATATTTAAAAGCAAAAGTATAGCGCACAAAGGAAGAAAGAAAACTGCACTTTTTTATGGGGAATCATTTGGTGAATTCTTTTTTCCTTATATAGATAAAACTACTAAAGAAATTTATTTTAAGCGAGTCACCCAAGAGGTGAAAGCAAATGAATATCAGTTAAAACCTAAGCAGCAATTTGTTTTTGTTTACAAGGTGAAAAATGAAGGTGGACGCAAATGGTGCTCTAAAACTATCTTTTGCCTTAAAGAAATGAAAGATAGCCATTTGAGTCAATCCCCTGAGCAATTAATCTTGAACAAAAGTAATTTATTAAATCATGGAGAAGAGGGCTATCTCGCTATACTTTGTCAGGCTCCAGAAGAGCCCGGAATCTATACAGAATTTCGCCAACTAGTAGAGCATTTGCCAGATGGTCAACAAATTGAGTGTGGAGTTCGCGCTCGTTTAAGGATAAAAGTCACGCAATCTTAAAATTAAAAAGTTATGGGTAAGAAGCAAAAGAGCATGGTTAAATTTTCAATAAAATTTTAAACAGCCTCTTACATTCTGTAAGCAAAATAACTTTTAACTGAAGTAGATGGCTATACTTTCTTGTAAACAAGCTTTTTTGGATTTGCTAGTTTCTCTATAGCAAATAAGAGAGAAAAGCCGGCTATAAAAAATAGCGTGGCTATCCAAGTTGGTAGTGCACTTAAAGATGGTAGGATGGGATGAAGTAGAGCAAGTTGCGCTCCTTTTTGCAACTTGGCTACATCCAATAAAGTCTGATAAGACCAAAAAGGCCAAAGAGATGGCAGCGCTCCTGTCATAAAGCCAGACAAGGCAGCTAAACTACTATTTGGATAGTGTCTTAACAACCAATTAATGAAACGAGAAAAAAGAGCAACTCCCAAAATAATCCCTAAGCCTAAACAAGTTAAAATCATAAAAGAGTCCAGATCAAATCGTCCTTTTTTAAGCGCTGCTGTCCAATCGGCCAGCGCGCCAATGACTACCGTATAAGCTCCCATCAAAGTAAGTAGATAGCTGCCAGAAATTCCTGGTAAAAGCATGGCGCAAATCGCAACTAAGCCGCACAAGATGAGCCAAAAATCAACTCGAAAACCTTTTTTGTTTTCGATGATTTGTGACAATATACCTAGCTGCTCTCCTCTGTTCGAATAGATCATTGTCTGCGGTTCAATAGCGCCTTTACTTGCATATACTTGTAACTCTTTTTGTGATAATTGAGTGAGCAGATGTTTGCTGGGTA
>CATLPS010000061.1 GCA_950054535.1 uncultured Chlamydiae bacterium
TTAAATTAAAATCATTAATTATATTATTCGACTGAGGGCCTTTTCCCGCGCCCGGGGGGCCGAATATTATTCGATTCATTAATTAATTTCCAAATTTAGCTTTTTTAATCAAAGATTGATACTGAACACTCATTAGTCTCGTTTGAACTTGAGTTACCGTATCCATTGCAACAATTACAACAATCAATATTGATGTACCACCCAAATAAAATGGAATTGGATATTTAGCTATTAGGAATTCAGGCATTAAACAAACAAGTGCTAAATATAATGCACCAATTGTTGTTAGTTTAGTTAAAATATTATCTATATATAAAGCTGTACTTTCACCCGGTCTAATTCCTGGTATATAGCCACCATATTTTCTTAAATTTTCAGCAGTTTCATTGGGATTAAAAACTATCGAAGTATAAAAAAAGGTAAAAAAGATAATTCCAGATCCATACAAAATCATATATAGAGGCTTCCCTTGTGAAAAAAGAGAAGATATATTTAAAAATATTTCATTTTGCGAAAAAGTAAAATTTGAAAATGTAATTGGTAACAACAATAAAGCAGAGGCAAAAATTGCAGGTATTACTCCAGCAGAATTAATTTTTAAAGGTAAATGAGACGATTCACCTCCATATATTTTGTTTCCCATTTGTTTTTTTGGATAATTAATTAATATTTTTCTTAAAGCTCTCTCCATAAATACAATAAAAATGATTACTAAAATCAATAATAGGAATAGAGAAATTATCATTATTGCTGAAATCGCACCTGTTCTACCTAATTCAAAAGTTGTTACAAGTGCCCTTGGAATCTCTGCTACGATACCAGAAAATATAATTAGAGAAATCCCATTACCAATTCCTCTTTGAGTAATTTGTTCACCTAACCACATTAAAAACATAGTGCTAGCTACTATCGTTATTACTGTGCTAATCCTAAAAAACAATCCAGGATTAATTACTAAATTTTCTGCTGACTCTAATCCAACAGACAACCCGTAACCTTGAATAGTAGCTAATAAAACTGTCCCATATCTGGTAATTTGAGTAATTTTTTTTCTTCCTATTTCACCTTGGTTTTTAAGATTTTTGAAATAATCAGAAACACCGGTTAATAGTTGTACAATAATTGAAGATGAAATATATGGCATAATTCCCAACGCAAAAATGGCCATACGCGCGATAGCTCCTCCAGCAAATACGTTGAACATCCCTAGTAGACCCCTTTGATTAGAGCTCATAAGTTCATGTAAGGATTGTGGGTCTATACCAGGAATTGGTATAAATGTACCTAGTCTATAAATTGATAAAATTATAATAGTAAAAAGGATACGATTCTTTAAGTCTTTACTTTGAGAAAGGGCATCGACCATTAATAATATCTTTTTTTAAATTTATTTTGTTATTAATTTTATTGAACTACCATTTTTTTCAATTTTTTCAGTAATGAGGTAAAAGCCATTTTTTAAACGAATCAGCTCTTGATTTTTTACCAAACGTAAAATTTTTTCCCTAGGTTTTTGATAATCATGAAATAATGTTAAAAGCGTTTGCGAATCAACATAAGGTGTTTGAATCTGTTTTAAAAAGTTTGTTTTCATTTTTGGTCTCTTTTAATAAAGACTAGCCAAAATTCCTATTAAAAGTGGGAATTTTAGTAATGCATTAATAACGCATAGGAAAGAAAAAGCGAAAAAAATTACGCCATTTAAGGTGGGTAAAAAAACGATATCTCAAAACGATAAAACGTTGATAGAAAAAAGGGTATTCTTGCAATTTACAAAAAGACTCTACTACTTTTTTTTGGGTAGGAGTGAAATACGAATCAAATTTTTCATAAAAAACAGTAGCCTGTTTTTGCGAAGAAAAGCTAGCAGAAGAAAAAAGAGAAGAGTCTTTACTCACTATTTTTCGCATGATCTTTTTTAGTAAGGGCCAAAAAGTTAAAGGTTTCATAGCGCCCAAAGTATTAGACCCATGCTGACGGTAAAGGATAGTAGAAGTGGGAATAGAGGCAATCTTTCCAAAACTAGAAGCTACTAAAGCCATCCACCAGTCATGCATAAGGATGTTAGCCGGTAAAGGTAAAGAACGCTCTATTAACGCCTTGTTAAATGCCATTGTGCAGCCAGTTACACAGTTTTGTACTAAAAGACGATTAAGGGTGATAAAACGCGGATTGAGCTTGGTAAATTTCCAAAAAGAGGGGTGGATGTTATTTAAGTGACAGTCTACCACTTTTAAATCAGTATGCACGAGTAAAGGAGTCTCTTTGCCATATTTTTTTTCAAGTTTTTGTAAGCTTTTGATGCTCAATTCCACTTTTTCTGGTAACCAATAGTCATCTTGATCGGCAAAAAGAGCATAGTTTGCGCTACAGTGCTGCATGAGTTTAGCAAAGTTTTGTATCACACCTAAATTTTTATTATCTTGAATCAAGGTGACTAGATGCGGGTAAGATTTTTTAAACTTTTCAATTAAAGCAACGGTGCCATCCGTAGAGCCATCATCTCTAATAATAAAATGTAAATTGGTGTAAGTCTGTTTAAGTAAAGAGTCTAAAAGAGCAGGTAAATATTTTTCTCCTTGATAAGTAGCGATTAAAATCTCTACTCTTGGATAAAGTTTATTCTCTTGTTGCTCTGCTGACTTGCCTAACATAAAACTTAAAGGTACTAATTGTGATGAAATAAAAACTAGATAATAGAGCTCCATTTCATTAACAGCAATTCTTTTCTTTGAACAAGCAAACACAAAACAATTAAAAATCAAATGCTTTATTATTGTGAATATATATTGAATAACAAATAAAATCTAATTATGATATTAAACTAAATTATTTTAAATAAGAGATTAATTAAATTGTCTAAAAGCTGCTTAAATGATTTTAGTATCGACCTTAAAGAAAAAGAGCAACTACTTTTAAGCGCCCAAAAGCAGCTTATCTTTCGCTCTTCTTGCATGGAGGAGAGTCATTTTTCTTATACTTCTAACGGCTGGTTTGGCAGAAAATGTGCTGCCATACCTAAGGCTGCTTTTGCAGGCATTATAAAAACAACTTATCACTTAGCGGCTATCATTTTGATTGTTCCTTTTAAACAGCCGCATAGCATAAAAAAATTTGTCTATTTAGCAGCTTGCGACCTGCAAGAAGCTTGGGGCCATTTATCTATTTTATTTAATGATCAATATGGTCTTTTTTATGTGCGTAAAAGTTGTGTCTATCAAGAGCTCTATCACGCCTTTAACCAGCCTCTTAAGGCACAAGTAAAATCAAAAGAAAAGAAAAAGATTTATAAAAAGACAAATGGAGAGAATTTAACAAAACAAAAGCTTTGTTTCGCTAACTTTTTAAAAGAAATACCGTTAGAAGTTAAGAAATTATTGCCTAAAAATTTCATGAAAAAAATATTACTATCTGATGGTTATACAGAGGAAGAAAAAAAACAGCTCTTTTTATTTTCTAACCTCTACGATCAAGAAGTGATAAAGAATTGGGAGCAGCACTGGTTAAGTCAATCAGTAACGACGAATAGCCTGGGCCTTTTAACTCTAAAGCATCCTCATTTTTCTTTATTGGGCAATGCTGGTTGTTGCAGTCAGTTTAGCTCTAAAAAGGAGCTTCATTTAGAACTTGAAAAATTTGTTAAAGAACTCCCTTTTGATCTTTTATCAGTAAAGCGTACCTTATATGCCTATGCTATTGGAGGAAAGGAATTTGGCTCTCACCGCACTGCTTTTGTGATCGATTTAAAAAATAAAACAGTGCAGTACTATAACAGTTTTGGCAGTGACTCTTTAGTGAAAGAATCTTTAATGAACTGCGCAAACTTGCTAGAAAAAAAATATCGCTGCTTTTTTACATATCACTCGCCCACTTTAGGTTTAAAGCTGCAGTTCGATAGCTTTCAATGCGGCGTATGGGCGGCAAAGTTTATAGAAGAAAGAGTCAAGCAAGGAGCTGCCTTTGACCCGCGTACATTAAAAGATAAAAACCTTGCCCCTTATAGAAAAAAAGTTTACCAAAGCGCTTATAAGAGCCAATTTTATTATCAAGTTGGATACAACAGGGTTTTAAAATGGAGGCAGCAGGTAGTTAGCGAGGTCGCTAGCCTGTCAAAAGAGAGTAAAAACCAATTTTTCAACGACCAAAAATATAAGAACTACATTCATATTTTATTGCATCAACTCCTAATAAAAGAGACCTCATTAGAAGAGTTTCGATCGCTCTACATTGCTATAGGGAAAAACAGAAAAGAACGGCAAATATTTTTAGAAAAGAATGCAAAAAAAATTCTAGGCAACTTCTCTCAAATTCACCAAGCATATCCCAACTACTTGACGGCGCAAAATAATTTAGAACGTGAAAAAATAGTAGATGAATTATTAAGTATCATCACTTAAGTCAGAATGTGGATGATAAGCGTTTCCTTCAATAGCAGCAATTCTTTCTTCAAGCGGGGGGTGAGAGGCAAAAAGTTTGGAAAAAAACGAAGCATGTTCATTAAAATAGAGATGAGCGAAAGGTTGGCCATTTTTAGGCATATCAGAAATAGCATGCTCTTTAATTTTTCTAAGGGCTCCGGCAATTCCGGCCGGATTTCTCGTATATTGTACTGAGCAAGCGTCGGCTAGGTACTCTCTTTGCCGGCTTACCATTGCTTGCAAAATAGATCCAAAAAACCAGGTAACAGCGCCGGCTACTAAAAAAATAAGTCCTATGATCATCATGGGATTGCCGCCATTTTTTTGATCATCGTTGCTTCTTCTAGAGAAAGAGCCAAATTGTAAAAGCCTAAGCCCTATGTAGGTAATAATAAAAAAACCCATAATCATGGCTGCTACACGCATTCCAATTGTCATATCGCGATTATAAATATGGCCAAATTCATGAGCCAAAACCCCTTGTAGTTCGCTTCGATTAAGCAGGTTTAGAGTGCCTGTAGTCACAGCGATTGCGGCGTTTTGCGGGGAAGTTCCAGCTGCAAAAGCATTGATCTCGCGCGCGCGTAAAATATAGACAGGTGGTACTGGCAAAGAAGTGGCTAAAGCAATCTCTTCGACAATATTGAGAAGCTGGCGTTCTTTAGGATCTTTCGTTTGCTGATCGACTAAATAGGCTCCTAAAGACTCTGCTACATAGCTGCCTCCTGCTCCCAGATAGCTAAGATAGTTAAAACCGGCAACTAGTAAGGTAATCGCTAAAAAACTGATACCCACCCAAGGGACTTGCGTAGCAGAGACCTCTTCAAACTGAAGCGAGTTTGAATCTTGCTGATAAGCATATGCGCGAAAAGCCCACTCTGCTAAAGCGGCCGCTACAAGAGCAAGGCCGATAAAGACGGCTAGATAAAGCGCTGTTTTAGACTTTGCATCTGCTTGAGCTCTCCAAAAGTTCATTGCCATGATTTACTCTTGCTTTAGTTTAAGAAAAATTTACTTTAGGAGCTTTTTTTGCTTCTTCGTTATCCACTTTAAACAGATCTGCTTGTTGATGGCCAAGCATGCCAGCTACCATCACAGCTGGAAACTCTTGTTGTTTTGTATTGTAAAGCATTACTTGATCGTTATAGGCTTGCCTTGCAAAAGCAACTTTATTTTCTGTAGAGGTAAGCTCTTCTTGTAGCTGCTGCATATTTTCACTTGCGCGCAGTTGCGGGTAATTTTCTGCCAATGCAAAAATATTAGTCAAAGCGCCTTTTACCGCGCTGTCAGCAGCAGCTAGCTCTTTTAAGGAGCTTTCTGTAGGGCCTCCTTCTTCTGCAAGTTTCGTGCGAGCAGCTTGTGCATGATTTCGAGCGCTAATTACAGCTTCTAAAGTGCTTTTTTCATAGGTCATGTAGCCTTTTACTGCTTCAATTAAATTAGGAATTAAATCGTAGCGTCTTTGCAATTGTACATCAATTTGACTCCAAGCATTTTTTACCTGATTTTTTAATTGAACCAAGCTGTTGTAAATTCCCATGGCCCAAAAAGCTAATAAAACAACTAGTCCAATAATCACTAGCATTGCTGTTGACATAACTAAACTCCGTAAAAATTGAATAAAAAAGTCTTAGTAAACTTATCTCCCAAGATAGCGCTCTTTTGTTTTATTGAAAAGCGCGATTTTTTATTAAAAAAACAGCTTTGATATTTCAGAATTTCAGAGAGTTAGGATTGAGCATAAACAATTTAATTGAAAATAAATATTGTACTTGTTAAACGGATAGGACAATAGTAGAAGGTAAAAAGTTCAAAAACACTTTTAAGAAAGAGAAAAAGAAATATGAAAAAACTAGTCTTCTTTGCATTAACTACATTTTTAGGTTTTTTTCAAATAAATGCTGTGGCAGCTGTTGACTTTAGTCCAATATCTGCAGTTGAAAGCGTAGCAAATGTTAACGCTGGATGTGGTGATTTATTTGGTCGACGTGGTGGGCCAACAGGGCCAAGAGGACCAAGGGGTTTTAGGGGAGCAACAGGAGCAACAGGGGTTGGCCTTCAAGGAGTTACTGGGGCGACGGGAGCAACAGGAGCTCAAGGTGCTACGGGTCCGGGCGCTGGAGCAACAGGAACAACAGGCGCTACTGGTGCAACAGGCGCTACTGGTGCAACAGGAGCGACAGGCGTTGGTCTTCAAGGAGTTACTGGAGCCACAGGAATTACAGGTGCAATAGGTGCAACAGGGGTTGGCCTCCAAGGAGTTACTGGTGCGACGGGAGCAACAGGAGCAACAGGAGCTCAAGGAGTAACAGGGGCTACTGGAACTGTTAGTCCGGCTATTTTTGCTAGTGCAAGAACTTCAGCGCCAATAAATGCAGATAATATAGGTGATGTCATTGTATTACCTGATCCTGCTCCAGCAGGCTTTGATACAGTTGTGCTATCTTCAGGTTTTAATCTTGCCACACCTGGACTGTATCAAGTAACAGTTGCTGGACTTTATAAAATTAGTTATGGAATTGCATCATTTGCTCCACTTACAGTTCCTGATGTTTACATTGAAGGAGCAAATTTAGCCGTTAATGATACTCTTGTAGCTGCTGCTGGTGTTATTGTTAATGGTGAAGCAGATACATTTTCTTCAGCTAGTTCAGAAGTGTATTTGAATCTAAACGATGGAGATAATGTAGCAATAGTAGCAACTACACCAACTTTTTTCTTAAATCAAACTTCTACTGCTGGTTACGATTATCCAACAGTTTATATCAATATTGAGTTGATCCAAGCAGCAACTCCTTAAGTATGTAGCTTCCTAGTTTATATTTTGTCAGGTCAGCTTCTAAGCTGATCTGACTTGTTTTTAAATAACCTAAAAACAAATTTTATTGCAAAGCACTAACAACCAGAGTGGTTTTCTAAATCAACAATTTAAAAATCACATAACTAAAAATTTTGTTAGAATTTTATCAGTTAACTTATTGATTAAGTTTTTTTAAGGGGAGTTGCAAGAGTAGGCGGGGGAATAGAGGTAAAGCAAGTTTCATTGCTTGATACTTGATGTTTTAAAAGTCATAGTGCCGTTTTTTACGGTTTGTTTTTACGTTAAAAAAACATTTTTTTATACAGCTTAGGAAGCTTTAGGCTACAATATTATTCTATAAAGGTAATTTTGTAGCCTTGCTATTATCAAATAATTTCAAGCTGCTTTGCTTCTATTGCCTGTATAAGAGCCTGTTTTTTTTCGACGCTTTCTATTATTGGAATCAAAGACCAAGCCATTTCGATGTCATCTTTAGCAATTAAAGTATAGCCTATCTGTAGTAGCGCTTCGTCTTTTATTGCTGTTATGGAGATAGCTTGAGCATAGTTTATTGCTTTTTCTACATCCTTAAAACTTAAACTAGCTGAAAAAGCTTGTTGAAAGGTTGCAAATTCTTTTTCGTTGGAAAAATAGGTCTCTTTTTTTGAGAAAAGATCCAAAATGACCATTTCATATTCTTCTATTGCTAAAATTTCATTAGATAAATAATTAAATAGTAATTTTTTTTTATCATCAGCAATATATTGAATTACTTGCAAACAATCTAATAATTCTCCGTTAGAAATAGCGAAAAAAAACGCGTTTTCTAAATGACTATTAGCTGCTTCTTGATTGTTCGATATTTGTGCTATTTCTACTTTCTTTTTAAAAACTTGAAAAGCAACCATATTCACAATTTGTGTTGCTGCTTCACACTCTAAATCATGGCTAAAGTACTCTCTTAAAGAGGCTATTTCAAATCTTAAGGAGTAAAGAGCTTGAGTCGGCACCTCTTTTAAAAGCTCAGACAAATCATTTTTAAAAATCAAAATAGCTTGTTGATACAAAGCTTGCGTACTGGTTGTTTTTTTAGAAAGATCATAAAATTGATTGTTAAAATCTTCTATTTTTTCTATTTGGTTTTTTTGAAGAGAACTTGAAAAGTTATTAATAAAAAAAGGAGTGAGCTTTATCATGAATTGAATTGTTTCGTACCTTTGTATTTGGTGGTAAACGTTTTGCCATCTTTTACAGACAAGGTTAAGTGAAGTCAAATTTTCAGAGCTGTTTTCTTGTAAAATATAATTAAAAATTTTTATTAGAATTTCATCAGGTAAATGATTAACTAAGCCTTCTTTTTCAGAAGGGGTAAAATAAGATGGCCAAATATTTTTGCTTGATTCTCCATTTATGTCTAATCCCATACACTATTCCAATTTTTTTATTTTTTATAATAAATTTTTAATGCAGACAGTAGGTTACACCTAAATTAATTAAAAAACCATTAAAATAAAGTAGTATTAAATTAAGTTTATTTAATAATTTTTTATTTATTGACTGTTCAAAAATGAAAACTAAGGTTTTTTTTGCAACATAACATACATTATCAGACGTTAAAAGAATACATTAGTGCGTTTATTTATTCCCCCTCCCTTAGCTTTTTCTTTTTATTAGTCATCTAATCTTATTATCTTCGTTTTATATAAATTAACAATTTAAATTTCTTCCTCTCTTCATTGCTGTCGATAAAGATGCTTAATGCTTTACGAGATATTTAGCTTTAACAGTATAAGTTTTTTGTGTCTTTGTTTTTTACGCAAAAGTCTATCACTTTTGCGTGAAGAACATGTTTTTGCATGTCTGGTATTTTGCACTCTTGCATTGTTTGAATCGCTAATTGAATTTCTTTAGGAAATTT
This sequence comes from uncultured Chlamydiae bacterium, assembly GCA_950054535.1. Taxonomy (GTDB): domain Bacteria; phylum Chlamydiota; class Chlamydiia; order Chlamydiales; family Parachlamydiaceae; genus CATLPS01. Next base: position 9,137 of record CATLPS010000061.1, read on the forward strand.
AAGAAAAACTGCTTCAAACTTTTCTTTTTCTTGCGGCCAAAATTTTTCTTTTTTCTTTTTATTGGGCCATTTTGAATAAATTAACCAGCTACCATCTTCTACTTGATGAATAGTTGAATGAATGGCCCCACAATTTTGTGTAAAATAACGAGAAACTATCTTCCAACTTTGGAGATATTCTTTTTCTTGTCCTCTTTTAAGGTAAATTTGATAAATAGCTGCAAACATCCCTCATTCCTTTAAGACAAAGCTTTCATATAAGAGGCAAAACTCTCTTTTTTAAGATAATGAGTGGAAATTTTTTCCAACGTACTTTTAGGATGATTTATGCTAAATTCATAGACAGCTTTTAAAATCACCTCTGCGTCTTTCATTTGTAATGAATCTCCTAATAAAGGAAATGCAATAGATTCAGCTTGATGCTTATGGGCAAGCTCTAGACTATTGAAATAACATTGATAAAGCTCTGTTTCATTGCTAGGATCATCTACTATTAAAATAGCCTCTTCGTTTAAAAGTTTTACTGCGTTTCCTTTAGGAAATTTTTTACCATAAAGAAGATCTATTTCATTTAACTGCACCTTTTTCTCTTCTTTTAGTTGAGCTAAAGAAAACACAATAAAATCTGCTTTAGAGTCTTCTATTGGCTTTAGGTCAATAGTTAAAGTAACCTCTTTATTTTTAAATGCAATCTCTAAAGAGCGATCCTCTTTTTCATAGAAAAAAGAGATCTCTCTTTTTTCGCTACTACTTAAAGAAGCCCTATAGTTGGCTCTATTTTCAGCAAGAGCGTTTGCAGTGTTAAATCTTTTTCTGGCTATTTTTTGCATTCGTTTTAGCTTAAAATAATTTACTAGTCTGACTATTTTGTAGGCAGCAAAAACAGTAGTGGGAATGACAATAGTTGCATAAGAGGCTAAAGTTAAGATGGCAACTAAATAGGACTTTACTTTTTTTTGATGAAAGAGCCTTAACTGCTTAGAAATAGAAAAATAATTTTCGTAAAAAGTAACTATTTTCATCTTTTTTTAGATTTGTGTTTTTTTATAAAAAATAACAGTATAGGTAATAAGCAAATAAAAACTAAATATTATTTTAATAAGTATTTAAAAAAACATTCATAAATTATAAAAAAGAGACAAAGAAGCGATTTAGCGAATAATACTAATAGCTTGCGTTGTTAGCAGAAAATGTAGGAAGAGATGCGATGAGTCAAAGTCTTTTTCATGTATAGTGAAAATAATAAGTAGTCATAAGGCTATTTTTGCCCATAATATTTTTGCCCATCGCATCAAAAATATAGAATTAAAGTCGAAAGATTTAACTATCTCTAATAATAGCTCCTAGCACTGGGAGAGCAACTTTGATGCATATAAGCAGCAGCTTGGATCTTTTGGCTTTCTGAAAGATCACTAACATAGGCAGCCTTAAGATATAATTTTGGTTCAATAACCCCAAAAACAGCACGTACTACTCCAGCAACATTAAGCAAAGGAGATATAATTAGGCCGCCAATTTCTTTCAACCATTCAATAAATAAATATCCTAATACTTCTAACTTTTTATTTTCAAGTTTAGTTTTAGTTGCATTAAATAACCCAAGTTCGGAATAACTAACTGAAATAAAATTTAGGTATTAAAAAAAAGGCCTCTCACCCTTAAAATGTTTTTAGGAAAAAAAATATTTATAGGAGAGAAGCCATGACTGAAATACAATTGATAGCCATTTACTGTTTTTGCGACGACTTTTTAAAAAGTAGAGGCCACCGCGACTGGCCTAATGTAAAGATGACTCTTGCAGAAATTATGTTTGTTTACATTGTGGCTACAAGATTTTTTTATGGCAATATGGAAAGTGCATATAGGACTTTAAAAGAAGGGAAATATATTAAAAGACCTATCGTGAAAAGCCAATTAAATGAAAGATTACATGCAGTAGACCCTAAAGTTTGGCATGAATTAATTAGGTTTGCTTATGAAAAAGCTCAGGAGATAAGCCTATGTAAGCAATTTGTGGTTGATAGTTTTCCCATCTCGGTTTGTCGAAACATTCGAATTAGTAGGTGTCGCATTTACCAGGGCGAAGAGTTTAGGGGATATAACGTAAGCAAGAAAGAATATTTTTATGGTTTGAAAGTCAATATGGTAGCCAATAGTCAAGGTCAACCATT
>CATLPS010000062.1 GCA_950054535.1 uncultured Chlamydiae bacterium
CTAAGTTTACTCTCCCCTCCTCTTCCGCAAGGATAGAGCTGCGCATCTAAAATAGCAATGCGGCTATTGTGATTTTCATTCACTGTTTTATCTTGAAAATGTTGGTAAGAGTTCCCTACCGCAAGTTCATTTAGAGGATCATTAGGACGGCTGGTATCGACCACAACTGTTCCATCTGGCAGAGCAATCAAAATACGGCCGGTATTAGTAGGCGTAGAAAGAGCCACACTAATTGCTTTGTTTAATAAAAGCTCATAAGTTGCTTGATCGCTTACAGCCTCTAGCAAACGTTGAAATTCTGCTAAATTGCTTTGCCTTAATGTGCGCGCCAAAATGCGGTAAGGGGCTTGCCTAATCATGCGATTGACCATAGGAGCGCAAGCTTCTTCGGCTGGGGTGGGGCGCACTCTACTGGAGCTAGAGCTTGATCTACCGCAATCAGCGCTTAAATTTGCTCCACTCACTAAACAAGCAGCTGCGCAAAGGGGAAGTAAAAGTTTTGAAAAGTAGGAAAAAGAATTTTTCATGAAATCTCCTTAAATTTTGGTGTGTTTAAACGAAAGGCAAATGAAAACGATCTATAGCATAAAGACTTTTTTATATACTATTTTTTTTAAATACTTTTGCTATAAGGGTATGAAAAAAATGTCATTGAAAAAATATCGCTTTATCTAGGAGACTCAAAAGTAAGCATCATCTTATATTTATTCAAAAGGTATCAAAATGGGACTATTAGAAGAGACAAAAAGTAAAATGGCACTGGCGATAGATCATTTAAAAAATGACCTAAAGAACTTGCGTACGGGCAGAGCAAATCCAGGTCTAGTGGACCATGTTACGATAGAAATGTATGGCAGTCAAATGAGAATAAAAGACGTAGCTTCTGTTTCTGCTCCAGAGCCGAGAATGTTGCTTATTACCCCCTTTGATCCACAAACAGTAGGCGCAATAGGCAAAGCAATTGAAAAGGCAAATTTAGGTGTTATGCCCATTGTAGATGCAAATGTGGTGCGCATTAAAATACCTCCTATGACAGAAGAAATCAGAAAAAAAATGGTGAAACTGTGCCATGAAGAAAAAGAAAAAACCAAGATTAGCGTACGCAATATCCGTCGCGAATCCAACGAAAGCGCCCGCAAACAAAAAGCCGATGGCATCATTGCTGAAGATCGCATGAAAAAGTTGGAGAAAGAGATCCAAGAGCTTACCGATAAAGCGTGCAAAGAGGCCGATGAAATTGCTGATAAAAAAGAAAAAGAGATTTCTACGATTTAATTGTTGCAGATAAATTGTCATTTTCGTAAGATTAAGCCTCGTTACGAAAATGACGTGATAGAGCCGATTGTAGGTGAAACTACAGTCAATTATTTAAGGCCCCATCGTCTAGCCCGGTCCAGGACACCGGATTTTCATTCCGATAACAGGGGTTCGAATCCCCTTGGGGTCATTAGTAACGATGAGTCTTTAGCTCAGTTGGTTAGAGCACCTCACTTTTAATGAGGGGGTCGATGGTTCGAGTCCATCAAGACTCAAATTTTTTAAAAAGCAGTTTAAGTTTTAGCTTAAACTGTTTTTTTTTATCCAAATTTTTTCCTCACTTATCTAGAGCTTTTCCAATAGCTTAAATAGCACAAACAAATTGTTTATGCATCATTGTCTTTAACTTCTTAAGTTTTTTTTGATAAAAAATATCGCTTCAATTTTCTTCAAAAAAATCTTTTGATTCTACACTCTTTTTCTACATCCTTGAAAGCTACTTTTTTAGCCATTTTCTTCTGTTGATCTTTCAAAGAGTTTTTTGTGCGCTTGTTTAATATGGTAACTATTAAGCAAAATTTTCGAAGACAAAAAAGAAAATTTCAGCTCCTAAAAAGTTAAACTTTGTCTGTAGCTATTTGCTTGCTTTTTCGTTTAAAAAAAAGATATAGTTTTATTTAGATTCAAATAAGTTTTAAGACCCCTATTTTTGCTTGAGAAAAGAGAAGCGCATGTTGGAAAAAAAGACAGAGGATCCTCTTCCCGATAGGCCTTTGGAGTGTAGCGCTTGCAGGCGCGCCATTGCAGTGCGCTATACAGAAATGACTAAGGAAGCTACTGTAGAAACTAGTATGTGCGCCGAGTGTCCTGAGCTACAAAAAAGGCTTTGCGGGTCCCACTCCAGCGAGCAGTTAGATAACTCTTTAAGCGATGCCGAGCTTGTTTGCGGCACTTGCGGCACGAATCTAGAGCAAGTAAGGCGTGGCCAGCTACTTGGATGCAGCGAATGTTATGAACTTTTTGCCGATGCCTTAATTCAAGAGCTGCATGCGCTAAATCGTCTCTCGCCAAAAATTGCCAAAGATAAAAAGTCTGGCCCCATTCATGTAGGCAGGGGCCCAGGAGAGCAGCTCAATGTTAATCTCTCTTCTAAGCTTTCGGCGCTTAACGAGATGTTAAAAGAGACATTGAGGCGCGAAGATTACGAACAAGCCGCGCTTTTACGTGATCAAATCCAAGCCCTCACTCATGAAGAAAAAACAAAAAATTTGCCGCAAAATGACAGTAAGGAGAAAGAGCAACCATGAAGCTCGATGCCATCACTGCTTTGTTAGGCGATAAAAATCCTTGGAGAAAGAATCCAAATTCGATCTGGCTGGCCTCGATGGTCAGCTTGACGCGCAACTTAAAAAAATTTAAGTTTCCCGCTAAACTTTCTGATGAAAGGCGCAAACAAGTAATAGAGCTTTTAGCCTCTGATTTAAAAAAAAGCAGCCTGCTAAAAAATCCTCAACTACTATTGGCCGAAAAAGTTCTTCCTCTTGAAAAAGAGTTTTTGGTGGAACATTTTTTAACCAATCAAGGGTTTTACCAATCCTCTCATGGCGAAGCGTTTATGATTGACTCTACTGCAGAGTTTTTAGCTACGTTTAATTTAAAAGATCATCTCACTCTTTACTGGCTTGATAATAGAGAAGAATTAGAAGCAACATGGGAAAAAGTCGTCCGTTTAGAGATGGAGCTGCAAGATTGTTCCTATGCTTTTCATCCCAAATTTGGCTTTCTTTCAGCCGACCCTGCTACTAGTGGAACCGGCCTTACCATTTCTATTTTTTTGCATCTTCCCGCTTTGATCCATACCGATAATTTTATAGAAGCAGTGGGCAAGTTTAAAGAAGAGAGCATAGAAATGATGGGCCTGCAAGGCGACCCTAATGAGTTAATCGGCGATATTGTACTTTTTCAAAACGTCTATCGCTTAGGAGTGACCGAAGAGGGACTGCTTACCTCTTTGCGTACCTTAGCCGCTAAAATGGTCATCGAAGAAAAAGCGATGCGAAGTAAACTGCAAGCCAATCAAGGAGAAATGGTGATTCCTCTCAAAGATAAGGTAAGCCGCGCTTTTGGAGTTTTATTGCACTCCTATCAAATAGAGGCGATAGAGGCGCTACAAGCGCTTAGCCTACTAAAGTTAGGCGCAGACTTAAATTGGATAAAAGGAATCTCCCAAGAGATCCTTAATTTTGCTTTATTTAACATTCGCCGGGCGCATCTTCTTTGTCACTATCAAGAGGAAAAGATCTCACCAGAAGAAATTTTGCACAAAAGGGCCGAATATATCCATCGCACCTTGGCAGGAGCAGAGCTGCTTATTTAAATCATGAACAATAACTGAATAACTTTTAATTTTTTATGGCTTGCAGCTCTTTTCTTCAAGCGCAGCTAGCTGAACTCACAGCAGCTGTGCAAAAAAGCTCTTCTTCTCCCCATCTTTGGCAGCAAAGGATTTATGTCTCTTCTTCTGGGCGCCTTTATGAAAAAAGCGGACTGATTAACCGGCTTTTCATTTTAATCGATAAAATTTGGCGTCTGCTTACTTTTAAAAAAAGTAGCTCCGTTACCCAAAATCTAGAAAAAAAAATCTATCCGCTTTTTGATCAAACAATTTCGCAGGGCTATTTTGCGCGCCTGCAGCATCTTCTTTATAAAATAGGTCAAATAGAAAAGAGATTTTTTTTAAATAACGGCTTGCAAGAAAAAGAGCAGCAGCAGCAAAAACTTTTTTTCCAGCTCCAAGAAGAGTTAGGCGAAGCTGCTACCTGTTTAAAAAGCTGGCAAGAAAAATTGCAAACTTCTCTAGCGTCAAAAAAGTTGCAGGAAAAAAAAATTACCTCCTTTAAACGCTCTTTGGCAAAGACCATTCAGGCGCTTTTTCCTTTTTGGCAGCAAATGCTCTGCTATCAACATACCTTTGCTTCTCTTTTATCCGCTGAGCCATCTACTAAAATAGGCGTTTTTTCAAGTTCTTCACTAAAAGGAGCAATCAGCAGCCGCAGCCTTTATCAGGCTTTAGAGCGCGAAGAGAGCTGGATGGCTTTAGAGCATTTGCTGCAACGGCCTATTCCTTTTATTGAGCTCATTAAAATTTGCCAGCCGCAAACGCCGCTAGATCCGCGCGAAAAAAAACGGCTTTGTAGCTGGGTAGAGCAGCTTAATCGATTAATCAAGAAAAAAAGCTTTTCAAATAGGAAGCAAAAGATTTTCAACTGGTTTAAATTGGTTTTAAAAGAGGTGGCGCTCGTGGCCTCTTTAGAAGGAACTTTTCTCGTGACAGAGGCGCTGCTTGTCAACCGTTTAAGCGACTATGATTGCCAGCTTACGCAGCTAAAAGAAAGAAACCATCTTTCCTGGCGCAGTCAGCTGCATTCTGGACAAGAGCTGAAATGTAGAGGAGCTATCTATCGGCTAGGTGAAGAGTTACAAAGTGTAAAGAAGGCCTCTTTAACTGGGTGGCAACGCAGCCAAGCAGAGTGTAAAGATCAGAGACGCACTTTTTTAGTCGCTAGCCATCCAGATTTAGTGATTCAAGTAGGGCAAAACCCCTTTGACTTAGCCATTGCCGAGGAAGAAACGCAAGTTTATCAATTTGGAATTGGGCAAATTGCGAGCCAGCCTCCTGTAGAAACAGAAGATGGCTACCTGATCTCTATCCACGAACGCATGACTGAGGCGCTCAGCAACTACCATTTTTCCTCTACTAGCTATCCACTTAACGCTCAAGATCAACGCTGGGCTTTTCGTTTAGCATCTTTTTTGCTATGCATGTATGACTGGCAAGTGTGGCCCAATTCCATCGATAAAGAGCGCCTCTATTTAGATAAAAAAGGGGTACTTAGAACTACGCAGCTATTGGACCTAGGGCAAAAAATAGGGCAAAAAATAGGACAGAAAAAAAAAGAAGAGAGCGGCCTAGACCGTTATTTAGCGGCCGAAGCTTTTTGCACTACATTCAAAGGCACCGGTGACAAAAAAGATCTCATCGTCCGCTATCTCATGGAAGTTTCCGGTTATAGCCAGCACGCTTTGGCCCAATTTTATCGCAATGAAGTGGTGAAATTTTTAAAAACAGGGCAGCTAGAGGAGCTAGAGGTCGTCCTTCCTCATGGCTACTTTCAGCCTATTTATAAACAAAGGCTACGGCAGCTTTTTAAACAGTCAAAAAAGATCAAAAAAAGAGCGTTATATGCTCTATTTGACTGGTTAGAAGAGAAAAAACTTGTTTTAACAAAAGAGCGTAGCCGTCTCAAGGCGCAGCAAGAGGCTTTACAAAAGCTACCTTTAAAAGCAGGCACAGAGGAGCTTTTGCGCTACCAATATCAGCTGCAAGAGCTAAAACTTGCCAAACAGGCCTTGGCGCAAAAAGAGCAGCTAAGCCAAGAAAGTTTTTATAAAGAGCGCCTTGCTTTTGTTCGTTCTTGGCGCCACTTTAGCTCGCAAGAGTGGCTAACAAAGCTTGAGCGGCTCCAAAAAGAGCTTGTGCAAATAGAAATAGAAATAAAAAAAGCCAAGCAGCCGGCAAGAAGAAAAAGCCATGATGTGCGTTTTGATATCTCTGCCCCTTCTAAAAGTGAGCAGCTCCTTTTACAAAAGCAAGGTCAGCTTTTTATGAAGCTACAAGAGTATGAGCGCTCCATCATCAAACGCACCCTTTGTGATCGTTTGCTCACGCTCTACCTGCAAAGCGCAACCGCAGCAACGCTAGATGACTCTTTGATAGAGACTTTGGTAGAGAGTTTTAAAAAAAGCTCCTCCTGGCCAGTAGAGCCCGTTACTTCTGCTACTTACTTTCAGCAGCAGCGCGCCCTTCTTTTAGCTAAAAATAAAGCTGCGATTACCCAACCACCAGTTTCTTAATAAAAGATTAATTATCTTTTTATTTTGTATTTAAAAAATAATTTAATTAAAAATAAATTATACAGTTAGTTTTTTTAAATAAATAATTGACAATTTAATTCTTTAGGAGTTAATATAAAAACAAAGAAAAATAATAAATAGATAACAAAGGTGGTTTTCGTGAACGGTATAAGCACTCAAACATTAAATATTCTTTCTTGTGGAAGAGTAACTCGTTTTGGAAACGATACCTCTTCTAAACTCAACAAAACAGTAGCAGTTGTTGCCTATGCTGCTTTAGCTGCGTTGACATTGGCCCTTTCTATTCGCATCAGCGAATGGGCACTGAAAAACCGCCAAGCAAAAATAATAAACAATAATCAGACTATTCTTCGCGAAACAGTTCAAAATAATAAAGAATTAGTATCTTTGTCAATAGAACTGAAAAGTATTGATGAAGAGTTGTGGGATGTTAGATCTTCAGATCCAAATTACAATGATTTAAATTCTAGAAGGGAAGAGCTAGTAGGAGAAATAACAAAACTAAAACAACCAAATGCACATCAATCACTTGATATTTTACCAGCGATAAAATCCTTACAAGAAGCAATATATAAACTTAATCGGGAATCTGATACTCTCAATCCATATCCATACAAGCAAAGCTCTGATTTAAGTGAAGAGACAAATAAACGTTTAGAGGAAATTGAAAAAAACAAAGAAAGTTTAAGTGAGGCTTTGCGTCCTTTGGAGGCAAAGAGAAGAGAGTTTCTTTCAGAGTATTGTTATCATAGAATTTTGGGAAATCTCTATTTAGGAAATGACTATATAACAACTCGTTTAACAGACTTTGGTGAAAACCCTGATGCTTTTCAAGCATTATTTGTAGCTACACGTATAGAAGACCAAGATAAATATCAAAAGGCAATTACAAAGAATCATATAGATGGTTTTTATTTGGGGCAAACGTTTCCTGATGATGTCAACTACTGGCCATCTTTTATTTATAATGCGACGTTTCCGAATCGTCCTGTAAGTGAAGAGACAGAAAACGAGTCTCCTGAAAGAATTTTAAAAAGTAAACAAGAAAAGATAGATAAAATTCCTGTAACTGAGTGGTGTGAAGCTTTTTTTAAAGAGCTTGATAAAGCAATCTTTGAAGATAAAAAATCTTTAGTGCACTGTAGTGCAGGTGCTTCAAGAAGTCCAACTTTAGTAGCTGCGTATCTAATTAATCGCTTTGGTTTTACAGCAGAAGAGGCGATGATATATTTAATGACGCAACGCCCAGATGTTGCAGTAAGGCATTTCTACGAACCATTGCAAGAGTATCAAAAAGCTCTTTTTGCAGCGAGAAACTTGGCAGCGGCTGCAGAAGGAAAAAAACTTCCTCATCCCCCAAAAACTGCAGAGGTTGTTAGTGGCGATAAGACAGAGATGCAAGAAGATAAAACAGAATAATCTCACATAAGTATTGGATGAGAAAAGGCAGCTTTACTAAGACTGCCTTTTTTTTTAAGCAAAATTTTTCATTTATCTACACTTTTGAGTTGGCTTTACTGCAGCATTAGCAATTATTTTTCGCTTCATTTTTCATAGTGGCTATAGAATGGATGGTTTTGGCCTTATAAAAATAGGGAACTATCTTATTTAAATCTACTATGAAGCATTTTATTAAAGTTGCTATAAGAGCAAAGGCGTCTTTTCAAGCGACTATTGCTAAGGCACTTCTATCACAGGGAAAAAAAAGTCTATTTTTTCTTTAAAATCAATCAAAAATTAGTTAATAAATAACATCTTTTATAAGATATCTTATACTTGACTGTTTTTTATAAAAATTAACAAATTTGTTTTTTTACAAATAAATGTTTTATTTTAACCTTTTTTTTGTTAAGGTATTATAAGATTTTTAAAAAATTAACTAAAAGGTGTTTATTATGAGTTGGGGTTTTTCAAGTTTAGTAAATAGTGTCTCTGCTTTGGTAAATCCAGAGCCACAGATTGCTGTTAATGGAGAAGATAAAATTAAGCAAGCAGCAGAGCAGGCGCTTGTAGACTTGCAAAATTCACCTCCCTTTTTTACTCGAATGCAGGGGCCTGAAGCATGCTTTGAATATTATAGACAAAGAATCTTCACTGTTTTAAAGGGTTCTTTTGATTCTTATCAAATAATTGAAATAGATAATGAAATTGCAAACTTAAAACAAAAGGAAAAAGATCCTACAATTTCGCAAGAAGAAAAAGAGGCAACAGCAAACACAATTAATACTTTAATTGATAAAACAAAAATAATTAAAAAAAATCTAGATTATAGCTCATTTTGTCATCAAGTATTAAACGGACTTTATTTGGGACAAAATACAGCTGCTGTACAAGCAACTCAACGTTTCTATTTTTATCCACCAACAATGGAAGCTAAAGAACAAGAAAAAATTAATCCTTATGGTTTTCGAAATATTATTTCATTATGCAGTATAGAGCATATATTTAGAGATCTAGATGATGAGACTTCTGCAGATGGTTTAAGAAAAACGTTTCACAACAATTGTAAATCTAACGATATCAGATGGATCGATTTATCTGCAGGTCTTCTAGATCTTCCAGGAGCATGGGTAGAGCTTGTTTATAACAATATTTGCTTTAATCATAGTGACGATCTTTTATTTTCTAAAACAGAAGAAAAATCAATAAAAGAAGAATTAATTAAAAAAACTTTTGTGATGAATTATTTTACTAAAACATTTGCAGTTCTTGATCGAGCAGTAATGGGCGAGCTAACTCTTGTTCATTGTAAAGAAGGTATATCTAGAAGCGCTGCTATAGTTGTACTTTACTTAATTTTTCGTTTTGACCTAACACCAAAGCAAGCTTTAAAATACTTAAAATTGATGCGACCGACTATTAGTGCTGTTGAAGAAAAATTTTATAGTTTTTTTGTAACTTTCTCAAAAGAAATCCGGATGGCGAAGCTAAAAAAAGAGGTTGAAGAAGTAGTAAAAGCCTCTAAAGCAAGAGATGTTGCTAGAAAAGATTCCAATGCTCATTTTGACCAAATTTGCGGTGATCTCTATTTGGGCGATAGTGATGGATTTAACAGTGTTTGCCCTGCTGATATTTCTCTAGAAAATTTATCCCCTGATAACTGTAATCCAGTTAAGTTTGAATCTCTCATCACTTTAGTCAAGGTAGAGTTGATGTTTTTTGACATTAGGCAACTATCAGAAGTAGATAAAAAAATTGAAAAACTAGGTATAGATTGGACTTGTATAGCAGCAACGTTAGCCTCTAACTCAAGGTATTGGCCTTCTTTAGTGTACAACAGCACAATGAGCGATGAAATTAGCCGCCAAGATCCTGAAAGGACTAATGAAAAGAATCTTGTTTTAGAAACTAAAAATGACTGGTTGAATAAGACAGATGTTAAAGAGTGGTTTCAACTAATATTTGCAAAGTTCGAAGAAGCATTTTTTGAAGGAAGAAAAACGCTAGTCCATTGCGGATCTGGGAAAACATCAAGTCCAGCTCTTTTAATTGCTTTTTTCATACATCTAGGTTTTTCTTATGAAGATGCTGCTATTTTTATAGGCTCAAAAAGAAGAGTGGAACTTGCTCCTTTTGCCAATCATCTCAAAGCCTATGAGGTCGCTTTAAGAAGAGATGTACCCTATAAAAAAGCTCTTGCAGCTGTAGAATTAACTTGTAATGAATAGTTTTTTATTTTAGTTATAAAAAAATAGGTTTTTTTAGCAACGGTCTAAAGCTTTTTTAGCAAGGTCCGTTGCTTTTTATTTTTAGTGAGCTTGCAATTTTTGTCTTAAAACAAAGGGCAAAATGCCGCCATGCTGGTAGTAATCTAGATCGCTTTGCGTATCTAGCCTAGATAGAAGCTTTATTTCTTTTTTCTTGCCATCTAAAGAAATTTCTAAGGTTACTTGTTGTTTGGGCGTAAGTCCATTTTCTAATCCAATTATCGAAAATAGCTCTTCTCCGGTTAAGTTTAGGGTCTCCACGGAAGCGTTTTCTAGAAATTGCAAGGGAAGCACCCCCATACCAATTAAGTTGCTGCGATGGATTCTTTCAAAACTACTGGCCACCACTACTTTTACTCCTAGTAAAACAGTGCCTTTAGCGGCCCAGTCGCGCGAGCTGCCCATTCCATAATCTTTGCCGGCAAAGATGATGAGGGGAGTGCGGCGCTCCTGGTAGCTTTGGCTAGCTTCAAAGATAGTTGTCACTTTTCCCTCTGGCATTAGCTTAGTGTAGCCCCCTTCAATGCCTTCCACCATTTTATTACGGGTACGAACGTTCGCAAAGGTGCCGCGTACCATGATATGGTGATTGCCGCGGCGGCTACCGTAGCTATTGAACTCTTTTTCTGGCACGCCCAACGAGAGCAGATATTTTCCGGCAGGAGAGTCTTTACGAATGGCGCCGGCAGGAGAGATGTGGTCAGTAGTGACAGAGTCGCCGAAAATAGCAAGCGCCCGCATCTGGTGGAAAGAGGGCAGAGTTGGCCACTTTAAATCAAACTCTTCAAAGTAGGGCGGATGCTGAATGTAGGTGCTGTGAGGCTGCCATTCATAGCGCGCGCTTTTGGCAACAGCAATTGCTTGCCAGCGCGGAATTTCGCTATGTATGTTGGCATAGCGTTTTTGAAAAAGCTGCGGGCTCACCCCTTGGGCAAGAGCCTCCTCCATCTCTTTTGCGCTGGGCCAAAGATCTCTTAAATAGATAGGCTGGCCATTTTGATCAACGCCTAAAGGGTCGGTTTCCATATCGATATCGATGCGGCCAGCAATTGCAAAGGCCACTACAAGGGGAGGAGACATCAAAAAGTTTGCTTTGACTGAGCTATGGATACGCGCTTCAAAGTTGCGATTGCCGCTTAGTACGCTTGCTGTGATGAGGTCATGATCTTTGATTGCTTGCTCAATATGTTCGTCTAATGGGCCGCTATTTCCAATGCAGGTGGTGCATCCATAGGCTACTAATTGAAAACCTAGCGCATCTAAATAGGGTTGCAAGCCTGTTTGATGGAGGTAGTCAGAAACGACCCTTGAGCCAGGCGCAAGGCTGGTCTTGATCTTAGCATTGACGGTAAGTCCTTTCTCTACTGCTTTTTTAGCAAGCAATCCAGCGGCTAACATTAAGCTA
>CATLPS010000063.1 GCA_950054535.1 uncultured Chlamydiae bacterium
GAATAAGCAAAAGGTAAGGAGTGATAGTAGCGCTACCTACGATAATAGAGCTATAAACAATCACTTTCGCTGCTTTTTCTAAAAGAGAAATAGCGGGCTTTTCATCACTAAGATAGAGCGGGATTTTTTTAGTGATGGGATTTTTTTCCTTTGCTACATAGCTATGTTGCCCAATGTCCCATAGCCTGGACCAATTCAAAAAATTGAGGTTGGCTTCTTTTGCATAGATAGGTCGAAAAAACATTTTATATACCTTTGTTATAAATAAAATAAACATTTTAGTAAAAAATAGTTAAAAAGTATATAAAACAAATGACGTCAACTAAATTTTAATCTATCATTCAATGGATATTAATAAATAACTAATGAAAATTATTTCAAAATTAAAAAAGCGAATGGAGCCATGGCTTGAGTTGCTTAGGAGTTTGAAAGCGCAGGTACTTATTGCCGGAGGAAGATTGAGCAAATTGGTCATGATAGGCTGCTTTGCGACGTTGATAAGTGGAGGCAATCCAAACTAGCAAAGAGTCTTTAGAAAAAAAAGTGCGTTGGATCGTTTCAAAATTTCCATTGCAACAAGGGATACGATAAAAAATGCGTTTTAAAGAGCGCTTAAGTCCTTGTAAAAAGCAGCGAGTAAATGAGTAGTCTAGCCAAATAATCGTATCGGCTTGGCGCCATAAAGGACCTAAAAATTTAGTATAATTGCCATTTACTATCCAAGCTTCTTGATTTTTGAGTTGGTTTAAAAGCAGCTGTAGGCAAAAAGGATTGGCCTGCCAACCAGGCAGCCAGTAGTAGTCATCGAGCTCATAAGAGGTAACTTTTAGTAAAAGGCTTAGTTGATTAGCTAGCATGCTTTTGCCGCTGCCGCTTGTTCCTACAATGATCACTTTTTTCATGTAGTCGCTTTTTTAGGAAAAGCAGCATTAAAAACCGTTAAGGCAATTAGCCCTGGATAGCAAATTTTTAAGATAGGAGCTAAAAAAGCCGAGATGGCAGTAAACTCAAAAGTAGAGACAAAAAAAGCTACTAACAAAGTAGCTGCTAAGACTTTTTCATAAGGTATTTTATAAGAAAAAATCTCTTTTTGTACAAAGTCTGCAAATACAGCGCTCAGAGCAATTGCCGTAGTTAAGCAAGCAAGAGCAATGATAGCGCAGGCTACATAGCCTGCATAAGGGCCTGCTACCTTTATAGCAAGAATACTTAAAAGTTGGTCATCACTTTTTATTGGTAGATTAGAGGCGTGAAAAGCAGCCACATAGCTAAAACCAATATAGACAGCGGCAAGCAAAAAACCACCGATAAGACTAGCTTTTATCATTATTTTTAAATAGCCATGACTTTGACTATTGAAAGAACGTTCTTTGACCTTTAAGATGGAAATAATAGTAGAAGAAAAGAAAAAAGCTGCCATAAGATCCATGGTGTTATACCCTTCTTTTAAACCATACCAAAAAGGATGTATCTCCATAGTTGGGTCTAAAACAGTTTGTGCAGGCGCCAGCAACCCTTTAAGAATGATGCCTAAAAGCAGAATCAATAAAAGAGGAGTTAAGTAATTTCCTAAAATGGATAATAGACGCTTTTTACGTGTAGAGAGCAAATAGATGAGTAGACAGGCCGCAGCGCTAAAGCCGGTGGAAGAGAGCGCAGGAATTAAAGCGCTTATAGTAGAATAAGAAAGGGCAATGCATCTAGGAATAGAGCCGATTGGACCTAGTAGGGTCAAAATGATAACAGTAAGAATAAAGCCTGGTAGTTTCCCAATTCTACTAAAGAACTTGCTATAGCTACCATCGTAGAGCACCATGGCTAGTACGCCAGCAAAAGGAACTACTACTGCGGTAAGGAGCAATCCTAAAATTGCCCAAAAAGTTTGGTCTGCTGCTTTTTGGCCTACTATTAAAGGAAAAATAATATTACCAGCGCCAAAAAACATGGAAAAAAGAGCAAAGCCGGTAGAAACGGCCTGTGATTGGATCAGTTTTTTCATTTTAAACGACTATGACTTTAAATAATCATTCAAGCATACGGCTTCATTTTATTCTAAGCAAGGAGCTTATTAATTAATAAACTCTTTTAAAATAGAAATAAAGTGATCCGGTGTCTCAATCATAGGAACATGGCCCACCTCAGGCAAAGAGATAAACTTTGCCTGCGGTATTAAAGCTGCGATCATTTTAGAATCGTGCGGGCATAAACGATCTTGCGCGCCTGCAATGACTAAGGTAGGGACGGAGAGTTGAGAAAGCCAGGGGCGAGAGTCAAATTGTAATAGAGCTTGCAACTGTTTTTGATGGGTAAATAGTTTTTCGGGGCAGTTAGGCTGCACTATAAATTTGTTAGCCACCTCTTTTAAACGCGTTTTATCTTTACGAAATTTTTTTGCAAAAAGAAAAGGAAAAGCGCGTTTTAAAATGGGTTGGGGAGCAACCCCACAGACACGTAGCACTTGCAATAAAGCTCCTAAAAAACGATTCAAGCGACCTACCTTGATAAGAGAATTACAAATGACCAGTTTTTGCACCATTTCAGGCTTTAGATAAGCTATGGTCTGCACCACAGTACCGCCCATGGAGTGACCTACTAAAGTTGCTTTACCAATGTTTAAATGGTGCATCAAAGCAATCACATCTTGCGCTAGCATTTCTATAGTAATCACACCTTTAATCGCGTCGCTTTCGCCCACGCCGCGATTATCCATGGTAATGACCTGATAATTTTTTTTTAACTCTTCTGCCGTTTTATTCCAAATTCTTAGGTCGCAGTTAAGACCGGAAATAAAAATGATTGGTTCTCCTATACCTTCCACATGATAATAGAGGTTAGCATCCTGCTGGTGAAAATAGGGCACTTTCTTTCTCTTGGCTAAAAGTTCATGAGATGGTGTAAAATAAGAGTTCTACAAGAGACTTTTTGCTGCGCCTGGTCGACTTTATCGAAAGCAAGTTTTTCCCTTCTTTCCTTTTTTCTCAGTTCGTTGAGATGTTTTTTTATCACATCGACTTGTTGCGCTAGTTGATTTCGCTGAAAAAAATGTTCATCTTTTTGATTTTGGCTAAGGTTTAAAGAAGAGTGCAGATGATACTCTACTAAGGTCAAAGCATCATTTTTAGCTAAAAACCTTGCTTGAGTAGACTCTATTAATAGCCTTATATCTTTTAAATCCATTTCCATCTCTTTTACTTTTTTACTAAGGCTCTGCTCTTTTTCTTTCATTTCCGTAAATAAATAAGCCAGCTCGGTAGATTCTTGAAGAGAGGACAATTTAAAGCTAGGAAAGTCTACCTGCAAAGAAGCTCGTAAAGCTTGTGCATCTTTTAGAGTTAAAACTTTTGTACTTTCTTGTACGTTTTTCATCACTTTATCTAGATATTTTTTTAGATAAGTTTTTAGTAGCGCAAGGCGGTAGTTATTGCTGGAGGTAGAACGATCAAAAAGAGCCATTCTTGCTTGAAAGAAGTGCATGAAAGAAATAGGTTGATTAGGTGCTAAATTTTGCGCAATCACTTTTTTTTCTTTCGTAAATTTTTCATAGAAACAGTCCAAATAAAAGCTCTTTGCTTTTTTTAGCCAGCGCTCTTTTTGCTGCCTTGACTGGTTTAAAGCATCAATTTCTTCGGTGATTTCTGAAATAAAGCAAAGGGGATCAAGCTCTTTTTCTTCTTCAATGGAAAGATTTAAAAAATAATCTGCTTCTTTTTTTATCAAGTCTTTGATTACGTTGTTTTCTATTTCTAGTTTTTCTTGCTGCAGTAAAGGAAAAGAGTAGAGCCACTGTTGTAAGTGGTAAATGCAGGGCTTTGAACTACGCACGGCTTTTTTTTCAATAAAATCAACCACTGCTTCAGGAGTACAAAGAGATTGAAAAAAAAGCTTGAGATCATTGCAAACTTGCGCGCTAACCTCTTTAAAATCTTTATCCGCCTCCGCTGCGTTTTTTAAACTTTCTAAAAGCGTATCAATGCTAAAAGTAGCAGAGTGAAAAAAATCAATGGCTATCACTTTTTCAAAATGAAGCCAAGCTTTAGGATCAAAAAGAACTTTTTGTGCTTGCAGTTCTTTAAAATGGTTAAGCTGTTTTTTTAGGTAAAGCTCTAAAAGTCGCTCTCTATACCAAGTCAAATTAGCAGACTCATCAAATAATGCTATTTTTTCCTCTAAAAACTTGGTTACTGTAATACGATTTTCCTTTAGTGGATTTTTATCTCCACAAAGATAGTGGTAAGCAAAATGGTTAAGCAATGCTTTAAGAAATAAAATCTTAATGCTTTTTTGCCACTCCTTTCTTAAGACGGGTAAAGGAGTAAAATGATTGATCTCTTTACTTAAGTTTTTTAAAAGATCATTTCTTTTGCTAGCAACGGAATGGTCAGAATCAAACAAGCGGTGAATTTTATAGCTGATAACTTCTTGAAAAAGTTGCTCTTGCAACTGCAGCTCCTCTTTGATCGAAAGGTCTAATAAAGAAAGTCTTTTTTCTACCTCTTGCATAATAGGTGTATGGTTGAGTAGAGCCTCCGCTTTTGCAATAGCTAAAAGGCGATTTACATCTACTAAAAAATGCAGGGCAATTTTTTCTAAATTTTGTTGCGCTTGCTCATTTGGGCTAATCTCAAAACCATTTTTCTCTTTACTATCTAAAGAAAGAGATCGAATGGCTTCTTTTATCATCTCTTTGGTTGACTGGCCAGTAACTATTGCCATCTCTTCGGCGTTGCTGATCAATTGCATGGCAATTTTTTGTAAGGGAATTGTATAGTCGAGCGCAAGAGAGGAGCAGACCTCTTCTGCTAATGGTTTTTCTGAAGAGGTCCCTTGTAGAAAAGAGAGATCTTCTTCTGTTAATTCAAATTGTTCTTCTTCTCTTACTAAAAGAGCTTGCTTAGCTTTTTTTACATCTTGCTGCCGCTGCGCAGTTTTTTGCGCTGAGCTACAGCTCTCTTCTGGCTGGGACAAAGAAGGGCAAATAGGGCTAGGCAACGGCCTTTCTTGTTTACTAATCTCTACCTCTTTTGGTTTTTTGCTAGGATCTAAAAAAGTAAGTTTTACAGGGTTAAAAGGAGTTTTTTTATTGAAGCGACGCAGCGCTATTAAGCTGATAGTATTGATAATAGGGATAAGAAGAAAAAGGCCTGCACAACCAAGCTGAATACGCTGACCAAGCGACTCACTTTGACTTTGTATAGATGGTTTTTGTGAGTGGATGAATGCCGTTAGTCTTAAGGAGCGTGCAATGTTATTCACTCCTTCTTTGTACGGCTGTAAAAACAGTTTTTTGATAGAAAATCCAGCGAGCGCCTCTTTAGATAAATAGTTATTTGTTAGCTCGTACATCATTTTATTCCTTTGGGCAATTCTTAAGTTAAAAAAGACCAAACTTTTATATAAGCAATTCTAACTATTATCTCATTAAAATTTCTTTTTAGTGGGCAGGAGAAGCGCTAGCAGGCAGTGAGCTTTTAGAATTTTTTGCCAAATAGACCAGCGGGATGAGCGCTAAAAACATCCAACCACCGATCGAGGCCAGGTCATTTAAAGCTAGCATAGATGCCTGCTGCTCGGTGAGCTGCTCTAAAAGACGAGTGACGATACTATTTTTAAAAGCTTCACTGTAGTTTTGGAGCGTTTGATAAAAATGAAGCGTGAAGGGGTTATAAAAGGTCAGCGTTTCTGCTAGCCTGGCATGATGAAAGATCGTCAAGCGGTTCCAAGCTTCAATTGCCAAAGATGTTCCAAAACTACTGCCAAATAAAATACGGATGAAATGAAATAGTCCACTGGCTGCCGGAAGTTGCTCTTTTTTGACCGCACTTAAAGAGAGTTGCGTCAGAGGCAAAAAAAAGAATGCGACTCCAAATCCTTGAAAAAACCTGGTTTTCATCACTGTATAAAGATCTACCTGGGTGGTAAAGTGAGATTGATAAAAAAAGCTTAGAGAATAGAAGAGAAAACTAGTTGTGACCAAATGTCTTAAATCGATTTTCCCCATCCATTTACCAAGTAGCGGAGAGAGAAAAAGAGGAGCTATACCAATGGGAGAAACTGCTACACCTGCCCAAAATGCATCATAGCCTTGCTCTGTTTGCAGCCAAAGAGGAACGGTAACGGTACTACCAAAATAGATGAAAAAACCCAAAGTTACACAGATAGTTCCAATCATGAAATTTTTATTTTTAAAAAAAGAGAAGTCAATAATCGGATGTTTTTGAAAATAACTCCATACGGTAAAATAGAGAAGAGCAATAATGGAGACGATGTTTAACCCAATAATTACATTCGATTCATACCAATCCAAATCTTTACCTTTATCTAGTAAGATTTGCAGAGAGCCAATCCCAATGACTAAAAGAGTCAGGCCTATCCAATCGATAGGATACTTTTGAATTTCACTCTCTTCTTCCTTTAAAAAAATCCAGACAATAGCCGCAGAAAAAATTCCAATGGGAACGTTGATATAAAAAATCCAAGGCCAAGAATATTCACTGGTTAAATACCCCCCTAAAATGGGGCCGATAACGGGCGCTACAATGACAATCATGGCCCAAAACCCCAGCGCAGTGCCCTGCTTTTCTACCGGATTGCTTACCATGATCAAGCTTTGCGAAAGTGGAATCAAAGAGCCTGCCACCGCTCCTTGCACCACCCGTAAAAATACTAATAAACTTAAGTTGTTGGCCAGGCCACATAAAAAAGAGGTGAGCGAAAAAAGAATTACCGACCAAACAAAGAGCCGCACCCGCCCAAAAAAATTAGTTAGCCAGCCTGTTAAGGGTAAAATAATAGCGTTACTCGCTGAAAAAGAGGTGATCACCCACGTCCCTTGATCGGCGCTAACGCTTAGGCTACCGGCAATATAGGGGATGGCGACATTGGCAATAGAGGTATCTAATACCTGAATAAAAGTACCAAGCCCAATGGCAATATTGAGAAGCAGCAATTTAATGGGAGAAAAGTTAGCTATCACTATCTTCCTCATTATTTTCGTCATTACTTAGCCGACTCTCCATCAGTTGATTCATTTGATTTTCAATTTCTGTAAAATCCACTTCAAAAACGGAGGTAGTAGCGCCGCTCTGTTTTTTTTCTGCTGGTGCAAGCATGGGCAGCTGCTGGTTATGTATATCGACCTCTACAGCTGCAGAGATACCTAATCTAATTGGAAATTTTTTTACCATTTCTCTATCTAAACTAATGCGCACAGGCAGCCTTTGCACAATTTTAATCCAGTTGCCCGTTGCATTTTGCGGGGGAATTAAAGAAAAAACACTTCCTGTGCCCGAGGCAATCCCTAATACTTTTCCCTGAAAAACAATATCGGAGCCATAAAGGTCAAATGTTATAGTGGCAGGTTGGCCTACCCGCATATTTTTCAGCTGCGTCTCTTTATAGTTTGCCTCTACCCAAACATCTTCTGTAGGGATAATCGCTAACAAGTTAGTATGGGTAGAAACTCTTTGGCCTACATTCACTGCGCGTTGGGCCACATAGCCACTAGCAGGAGCATAGATGGAACAATGAGCAAGTTGGTAAAAAGCTTTTTTCACTTTGGCGCGTTGCTCTGTGAGGAAAGGATGTTCTTGGAAAGGAGTATTTCCTGCCGCAGCTTCTGCAGCCTTTAGCTCTTTTTGCGCAAGTGCATGCTGCGCCTTGGCTGCTAAGTAATCATCGCGCGAATGGACAAAATCTTCATTGGAAACAGATAGAGGGTGGGCGTCGTGTAGATAAAGACGGTTTTCATAATTGAACTTGGCTTTAGAAAGAGCAGCTTTTTTACTTTCTAAATTAGCCAGGTTTGCCTCTACGTGAATATAGAGCTGTTTCACTTGTAAGGCTACTGCAGCTAAATTTTGCATCTCTTTGTCGAGCGTTAAAGCAAACTCAGTAGGGTCTAATCTAACAATTAACTCTCCTTCTTGAACTAGTTGCGTATCGTCACAGTAAAAGGCGACCACCGATCCTTCTACCAAAGGATTGACATTAATTAAATTTCCCCCGGCATATGCGTCGTCTGTTGATTGATAAAACTGAAAATAGAAGAGCCATAACAAAAACCAAATAAGACCAGCCAACACTAAGATAAAAGTTAAAACCCAAAGTAGCCATTTTTTGGACTTTGGATTGCTAGCAGAGCTCTCTTGTTTTTCTACTGTAGAAGTTTTGAAATCAGTAGAAAGGGAGGGCTTTGGCAAAGGTTCATTTTCCTTCATCTTTTTTGACCTTCTATAAAAGAGAAGAGTGTATCAGGAAAAAAAATTATGCAATAGTAAAGAAGTTAAATATTTTTTTAACTTTTTTCTTTTTCCTTAAAAAAGGAAAAGCGTATTTTTTCAAATAGAAGATAAAGTAAGGGCGTGACATAGAGCGTTAACGCTTGCGAAAAAAGAAGTCCGCCAATGATCACTAAACCAAGCCCTTGGCGCATTTTGGCGCTATCGCCAAATCCAATAGCAAGGGGAACAGCTCCCATGATCGCAGTGATAGTAGTCATCATGATGGGGCGAAAACGGATAAGGCAACCTTCGTAAATCGCTTCTTTGGCCTTCGCTCCTTTTTGCTGGGCTTGCAAGGCGTAGTCGATCATCATGATACCATTTTTTTTCACAATACCGATTAAGAGTAAAAAGCCTACAGCGCTAAAGATAGAAAGAGGCTCGTCAAAAAGGTATAGGGTGATCACTCCGCCCACGCCTGCAAAGGGGAGAGAGGAGAGAATAGTGAAAGGATGGATAAAGCTTTCGTATAAAATTCCCAATACTACATACATTACTAATGCAGCGGCTAAAAGCAGTAATAGAGTTTTTTGCATGGTTTCTGTAATAGCTTTAGCGGAGCCATCTAAAAATCCAAACAGATGGAAAGAAAGCGCTTTTTTAGCTGTGAGTTCTATTTTTTTTAGCGTATCGCTTTGAGAAAGGGATTCATCCAAAGAGAAATAAATAGTTGCAGCAGGAAGTTGCTCGCGCTGATAGAGCACAGGCTCGCCCAGCTCTTCTTTCCAAGAAGCTAAAGCTTTAAAAGGAATTAAAGTTCCTTCTCCTGAGGTCAAATAAAGGTTTTCTAAGCTTTTTACTTTTTGCTTATATTCGGGTAAAAGCTGCATGTAAATATCTACTTTGCGTCCCTTTTTTTGTAAAAATCCTACCGAGGTTTGGTGATAAGCTTGTTGTAAAAGTTGCCTTACTTGTTCTTCCATAAGACCAAGACGGTGAATAAGCGGTCTATTTAAAGAGATGACAAGTTTAGGAGAGCTGCGGTTCAAAGAGTGCCTTGCAAAAGTAACTTCAGGCAGATTTTGCAGGGCAGTGGTTACTTTTTCAGCAGCTTTTTCCAGCTCTTTAAAATTAGGCCCCCTTAATACATAGCGATAGCTGCCTCCCTGGGCTAAATCTAGATTTAAGTTAATCAAGCGATAGCTATGGATAAAGGTCTGCGTTCCGGCAACTTGGTTAAAAGCAGTTTGGATTTGCTTGACAACTAATGGCTGTAAAGGGCGCTGAGATATATTTTTAAGCCGAATAGCAAAAACCAGGCGATCTTTAAAGCTAATGCTTAAAAAACTTTCAATGGAAGAGTTATTTGTAAGGATCGCTTCTAGTTTCTCTTGATAATGATCCACTTCGCTTTGCGCAAGTCCTGTAGGAATTTCTACAGAAGCAAATAAAAACCCCCGATCTTCAGATGGAATCAAATCAATAGAAAGCTTTGTAAATAGAGGAAGCGCAATTGCTACGCAGGTAAAAGAGACAAAAAGAACAGTTTTGGCATACTTAAAAGAAAAAGCTAAAGACTTTGCATACCAGTTTACCAGTTTGGCATTTGCGCCATTGATCCATTGTTGTAAAGGCGTAGTTTGGTGGTGTTGAGGTAAAAAGCGACTACATAACATAGGCGTCACAGTTAAAGAAATTAACCCGGAAAGAAGAATAGAGACAGCTAAGGTAACACTAAATTCACGAAAAAGTCTTCCTTCCATTCCCGGCATAAATAGTAGAGGAATAAAAACTGCTACAAGCGAAAGCGTCATAGAAAAAATTGTGAAACAAATTTGCTTAGAACCTTTTAAACTAGCCTCTAAGCGACCCATTCCCAGCTCTTGATATCGTACAATATTTTCTAGTACTACAATTGCATCATCAACTACAAAACCTACCGATAGCGTTAAGGCCAATAAAGAGAGTAAGTTTAAACTGTAGCCAAGTAAATACATCACAGTAGCAGTTCCAATAATAGAAAGAGGAAGGGCTACGCTAATGAGGAAAGCCTCTAAAAAGCGTCCTAAACTAAGATAAATCACTATTATTACTAAGACAAAAGCAATTGCTAACGACCATTTTACATCCTGAATGGATTCTTCAATCCAGACTGCTTTATTAAACCACAGATCAAATTGGATGGAAGGGGGAAGCTCTTGTTTTAGAGCATCTAAAGTTTTTTCTACTTGCTGTGCAATGGTAACTGTATTGCCATCATTAACTTTTTGGATGGCTAAAATGAACGCTTCTGCAGACCTGCCTTGTTTCATGAGACGAAACTTTTGTTTCTCTTCGGGCTGATCGCTGATCGTGGCAATTTCTGCTAAACGCACTTCGCCATGCAAAATTTTTAAATTTCTTAGCTCTTCTAGACTTGTTGTTTGTTTTTTTGTTTCTAGCGGCAAGTGACGCGCTGCTGTTTGGAGGCTTCCAAGAGGCGTTTGCATGGTATATTGCTGCACAGCTTGCGCTACCTGATTAAATCCAAC
Organism: uncultured Chlamydiae bacterium; assembly: GCA_950054535.1. Lineage (GTDB taxonomy): Bacteria > Chlamydiota > Chlamydiia > Chlamydiales > Parachlamydiaceae > CATLPS01. The sequence goes on from CATLPS010000063.1 coordinate 10,751, forward strand.
CTGCCTTATCGCCATTAGTTCTGGATTGAGCTTTAGCCAAATAGCGCTTTGAGAGCTAAAGGGGGAGATGTTTGCCACTCCTGGAATACGATTTAGGCGAGGCAAAATAGAACGGTCGGCGTAGTGCTGCAGCTCTTCTTGGTTTGATTGACTGGAAGTTAAAATGAGATAGATAATAGGCTCGCTTCCTTCCTTTTGCAAGTGATAGCGGGGAGCGCTTTCCATATCACTTGGCAATTTATCCTTTGCTAAATGAAGCGCAGTTTCTATCTCTTTTGCCGCTTGCTCGATATTTTTTTCTAAGTCAAAGTCAAGTGAAATGAAGCTATGCCCTTGTGTGCTTTTAGAAGAGATCTCTTTTAGCCCTTTGATTTGAATGAGTTCCTTTTCTAATGGCATCGTGACAAGATGGAGCATCGTATCGGGGCTAGCGCCCGCATAATGAGCCGTCACTTCAATGTGAGCAGGTTCGATGGTAGGTAAATCA
>CATLPS010000064.1 GCA_950054535.1 uncultured Chlamydiae bacterium
TTTTCTTTCTCCCCCTTACGAGCAAATCGCTAATTTACTCTACGGGCCTTCCTATATTAGCTTAGAATGGGCTCTTTCTTTTTATGGCCTAATCCCAGAAAAAGTCCAGTTAGTCACCAGCGTTTGTTTAGGAAGAAATAAATTTTTTGCAACAAGCTTAAAAAACTTTAGTTATATGCGTTTAACTAAAGCCTACTACCCTTTGGGCGTAACGCAAAAAAAAGAGAGCCAGTTTTTGGGAAATTTTTTTATGGCGACGGTAGAAAAAGCCTTGATTGATTTCGTTTACTTTAAATTTAAAAATTTGAATGAAAAAGAGTTTGCAGAACAACTTTTTGAATCTCACCGTTTCGATAGCTATTTGCTTAAAGAGATGAATCAGGCAGCGCTTAAAGAGATTGCTAGTTATTATCGCTGTAAAAAAGTTAAGTATCTTGTTAAGTTAGTGAGCGCTTTATGAGTTTAAATCCTTCGATTCAAAAAATGGTAGAAAACTACCATAATAAAATGCCTTTAATCGATACGCTTAGAGAAGTACTACAACAAACTGCTCTACTTGGTTTAGCGCGTCACCATTTTTTTGAACATGCAGTTTTTTATGGTGGAACTGCTCTGAGAATTTTATATGGGTTAGATCGTTATAGCGAAGATTTAGACTTTTCTCTTTTAAAGCCGGCAAAAGACTTTGACTTTACCCCTTTTTTGAAAGGGATGAACGAAGAGCTAAAAGCCCTGGGATTTCATTTAGAGGTGGCTATTAAGAAAAAAAGCCAAGATTCTGCTATTTGCTCCGCTTTTTTAAAAACAAATACCTTAACACTGTTACTTTCTATCCAGCAAACCATAGAAATTGCCGGAATTCACCCTGAGCAAAAAATTCAGATTAAGCTAGAGATTGATACCGATCCGCCTTTAAAACATTTTCCTATAGAAAATCGACTCCTACTTAATCCCCTTCCTTTTTATGTAGCCACTTATGCCATGAGCGACCTTTTTGCTGGCAAAATGCATGCCGTTTTATGCCGTAGCTGGAAACAGAGAGTAAAGGGAAGGGATTGGTATGACTTTATCTGGTATGTACAAAAAAAAGAGCCGGTTCATTTAGCTCACCTTGCCGAGCGCATGCGCCAAACAAAGCATCTTATGCCAGAAGAGAAGTTAGACCAAGCAAAGCTTTTTGATTTTCTTCATCGCCGCATTGATGAAATTGACTGGGAAGCGGCCAAACAAGATATTGCGCCTTTTATTTTTGAAAAAGAGCAACTTGCTCTTTGGTCTAAAGAGTTTTTTCATGCCGTAGCTAGCCAGGTACAAGTAGTTGAAGGTTCGTAATTTAACTGTCTTTTTCTCGAGATAGATGTTGATGGTTAGGATAAGCTATAGCGCGATGAAAAAGCCATTTTTCCATGTAATAGTCAAATGAAAAACGACCTGGTCCAAAAGCTAATACAAAAAGAGAAATGAGCAAATAGTTAAAAGGAGAAGCGGCAATAAATAGAGAAGGGCTATAAAAAAGAGCGAAAAGGGCGCCATAATGAGCTAAGAAATAGGCAAAAAACATTTGAATTGCAAGAAAAATAGCTACTAAACGAGAAGCTAGGCCTATAAGCAAAAAAGCTCCTCCAACTAATTCCATGTAGGCACCAAGGTAGGCGCTAAAATGAGGAGCTATCATCTCCATTTTGATGAGCGAGTTTTTAAATGCTTCGATATTTTGCGCTTTACTCCATCCAGCTACTAAAAATCCCCATCCCCAATAAAGGCGGCATAACAGTAGCAAGGGAGACTTCAAATGGTTACTAAAAAAGATCAGCTGTTGATAAAATCTGGTTATTTTTTTCCACATAAAAAAGCCTTCCTGTTTAAAATTGAGGACGAGGTTGACCTGCAATAAATGCTGCTACATCTAACGCTTGCTCTTCTGTTAAAATTGAATTCTCATAGGGCATATTCCAGTATACAAAAGCAGAAAGCATGGGAATGGTACTCATGCCAGCTCCATCATTAAAAGAGTGCTCTCCCCAAAGAGGAGGAATCGTTTTGCCAAGAGAAGGAACCTCTCCTCCACCCTCGCCATCGGCTTGATGACAAGCAACGCAGTACTTAGCGTAGACGATAGCTCCTTGCTCTTTGTCGGGAGTGTGCTTACTTTTTAATAGCTTTAGGCCAAGCCAAGGTGGATGGTCGATTCCTTGCACCTCAGAAGAGATCCAATGAATATAGGCTAAAAGATCTTTAGTAACAGCAGATCCCTCTGGAGGGCGCACCCCGTTCATGCTTCTTTCAAAACAGTTATAAATGCGCTCTTTTAGATCAATGGTAGTTTGGCTTCTTTTAGAAAATTGAGGATAAATTTTATTTACACCAAGCAAAGAAATGCCCTGATTTCTTGCACCTAAAGTATTGCCTTCGCATAAATGACAATTTCCACAAGAAAGAGCGTTTTTAGCATATTCAGAGGCATAAAAAGGGGTGTTCATCATAATATTATAACCTCTTTTGACGCTCTCTTTTATTGCAGCCGGCGCTTCTTCTGGATCGACTAAATTAAAGCCAACTAACTTATTATCCTCCATGATAATGTATCTTGGTTTGTCGCTTCTATTTGCAAAAGGATCCATTTTTTTATTAGTAAAAATAAAAAAAAGACAAAACACTACAATAATGAAAGCAAAGGCTAGTAAAAATTGACGAATCATATTAAATCTTTTTTTATCTCTATTATTAATTTTTTTTGATAAATTCTGGCAAGTAAGAAAAGGAAGAGGTTTTTAAATGAATAGTAAATTTTGGGGAAATGCAGCTACTTTGCTAGTTTTTATTCTCTGCTTTTTTGTACTTTATCAAGAAACAGCAAAGCCAATGAGTAGTTTTTTTTTCGCTGCGCTAGCAGCTTTGATTGTTTGGGGCAGCTCTATAGTGCTTTATTGGCTTTTTAAAAGCGCAAATTAAATAAGGATAGAAAAAAGATGAAGTGATACTATCTCAAATCCGCTCCTATTTTTTAAGTTTTTATGTAAGTTTTAATCGAGGTTTTTCCGTGAAGTCCATCAAAAAAGCTCTTCTTTTATCTTCTGTAACATCCTTGCTCTTTACTTTACCGGCTCCAAAAAGCTTTGCTATAGGCTCTACTAAAGAGTTTTTTAGCGAAGCCTCTAGCCAGTTTCATTCTAATACACCTGCAAAAAAATGGAACTTAAATCGCTTAGCAAAAGCGATTACAGCAGAAAAATATCCTTTGCTTGCTTTGTACGCCATTTGGCAAAAGCAGGTAAAAGTAGTAGATCAAGAGCTTGCCTGCCCCTCCTACGCTTCTCCTTTAGACTATCTTAACTTTAGTTGCGAGTGCTCCTTACCAGAGTTTACAAGTCAATTTATCAAGTTATGTCACCTACTAGGAATCGATAGTCGTAGAGCAAATGTCGAAGGAAAAGTAGTTTATGATTTTTGCCTGGAAAAAGATCATTGGATCTATCTCGATTTAAAAAATGGAGAGTTTTATTTAAGCTGGGACAACACTGCGCTACTTTCCTCTGAGCAGTTAATGGACGATCCTCTTTTAGTACTGCGTTCAAAGGTAAGTAGAGACGATGAGTTTGATTTACAAAAAAGCTGGCTAGCTTTTTCCAGGTTAAAAATCATTGGTTTTGAATTACAGCAAAGCGGCCTTTGTGGCTCTACTTTTTCCATGTTATCTAACCAGCCACCTCTAAAGCAAGAGGATAATACTTCTTCACCGCCGCTTACTCCGCAAAGTTTAGCAAGGCCTTCTGCGCTTTTTTCTTTAAATCATGAAAAAAAAGTTTTTGATTATGCTCCAGTAGTTTTTGATTTAAACAATAATTCTTTAGATCATAAAAAAATTCACTGGCAAATCAGCGCAGATAAAGAGTTTAAAGTAGTTGCGTTTAGTTTAGAAAAAACGCAGCCGCTGACCTCCTCACTATCTTTATCTCTTCTAGAACAGACGTTTTTAAATGCCAACGAAACTTATTATCTTCGTATACAACAACTAGATGAAAAAGGGGTTGCGAGCGTTTATAGCGCGCCCCTTGCCTTTGTGGTAAAAAAACCCGCTCCTTTAAACATGATTGAGTTTGAAAAAATTGCTCCTCATCAGTATGAACTCAATTGGGAAAGAGATGCAGAGGCAGATGAGGCAGTAGAGTATTATATTTTTGGTTCTAACGCTTTTGATTTTATCCCTTCTATTTATACCCCTTTGCAAATCAATGAAATGAGTGAGGAAAATATAGTAGATAAAGAAGAGTGTCAAAATTTAGTTGCAATTACTAAAGAGAAAAAGCTTATTGTAGATGGCTCTTTAGCCTACTATCGCATCATTGCTAAAAAAGCAGAGCAGTTTTCCGTTCCCTCTCCCATTGTGCATGTCTATGACTCCGATCTTGTGCAGCCGCGCACAGTGGCGCAAATGTCAACAAAAAATAGTTTTAAACGCCAGCTCTTTCCAGCCTCTTATCCTTGGACAGAAAACGAAAATAGACTTTGTCGTTTAGGAGTGATGAATCGCCTCTACGATAATAGTTTACTGGAGTTGCATTCTTTTATTGCAAAAACGGTTTCTTTGCAGGAGCAAGAAGCGGCTCCTTTTACTCCTTATCAAAAACCTGCGCATGTTTCTAAAGAGCTATGGAAAAAGATGAAACCCTATTTTCTTCCGGAAAATCATCCTTGGAAAGCCAAGATTGATCGCATTTTTTCGGCTTCGCGCGCCTCAAAAAATGGCGACTCTCTTATTCAAGCAGGTTTTAGGGGAAAAGTGACTCACGTCAGAAAAATCTTTGCTGGAACGCACGCCGCTTGCCCCGATTGCTTTTTTAAGATCTATACAGACTCAGAAGTTACCTCACGATATACAGAATGGCAAAAGTGGCTAGATCGCATTAAAGGAAGAAATAACGTATTAAAAGTAATACGTAAAAGAGGTTTGCAAAAATGGTTTTCCGTTCCAGATAAATGGTGCTATCCTCTTCCTGAAACGCCGGCTGCTCCCAGCTCCCCTCGCTACCGGCCCAAAGATTTTATTTTAGTTGCTTCTAACCAAAAACCTTATGACTCTTATGAAAATGCCAAGCTATGGAAAACTAAAATGACTCCAGAGCTGCTAGATGCTTTATATATTGTATTGGATGAAGCTGGCATGTGGGACTCCATGTTTATTTTCAATATTCCATTTAGCAAAATCGATAATAAAATCTGTTTTGTCGATACCGAGTACTCGCACAAATGGCCACTTCGTTTTGAAAAACTTTCTAAGTATCTCTCTTCTCAAGATCGAAAGTACTGGGAATATTTAATTAAAAATAGAGGCCCCAAAGGCTATAGCCGTCAAGTTTCTTAAGGCTCCTTCATTTTTACTTCTTCATTTATTTTATTTTGTGAAGAAGTAAAAAATCGACTTGAAAAAAAAGAGTTAATTAATATTTTAAATAGTTTAAACAAAATTATTAAAAAATGATTACTTTCTTAAATCGCTTATTTTAAGCTTATTAAAAAATAAAAAAAATATTCTTTTCTCAAAAATAAATTTTACGCTAAACATAATATTGTTAACTTAAAATTTTTAATGCAGGAGAGAGAAAATGACTTTAACACCGTCTACTACTACTGGTCTAGTTCCATCTGTGGATTTTGTATTGCCTTCCATACCTGAAGAATTGAAAATCGATGATGCTTTGCTAAAAAAGAATTTAAGTGAAAATATCAAGCAAATTGCAGCAACAATTGCAGCATATGCCAATGATGTTGAAAAATTTGTGGAAGAAATAGTACGCAATAAACAAATTAGCAAATCCAAATTAAGAGAGTTAGAGCCTGAGCTAATAAATTCTACAGGACCTAGCTTAGAAAGAATTGCTAGCGCAGTAAACGCCGTTAAGCAAGCCATTTTTTTTAATCTATCAAGGATGAGCCATTTTGAATCGGTTTTAGAAGGGCAAACTTACGCTTTAGGTGGAGGTAGTTATGGTATCTCTTATCGCTTGCAAGAGTTAGATGGTCTATTAAAAGCAGGAACAAGAGCAATAAATAGCTGCCCTAGCTTACAAGAAATGGCCTCTTCTTCCATTAATGCCACCCATTTAGAACAGCTTAGCGCTGTACTTGGTCGCTGCGTAAGTTTAAAGGAAAGAGTACTTACTTCTAAAAAAGAGCTGGATGATCTTTTTAAAACTTCTACTCTTGATTTTAAAAAAATTGACAAAGCGCTACTCACGCAGCTAGAATCAGACCCAGAATTTAATGCAATTAAAAAAGAAAAAGCTAAGGAGCAATACTTTTCTTTACTCGCTCAGCTTACTACTCTGCAAGAAAATGCACGTAGTTTATTTGAAAAAGATGCGGGACAAATAGAAACACTACAAAAAAAGATTGATCAGCTCAATGAATCAATGGAGACTTGCAAACGCGCAGGAATGGCTATCAAAAAAGAAGAAGAAGAGCAAATTGCTGTATTAAGCTACTACATTGCCTCTATTAAAGCTACGTCTAGTCAAACAGATCTGCGGTTAAAAGACATTAAGACTTTATTGGATAGTTTTGCCTTGCAACATGAGTGCTCTGGTACTATAGAAAATCCTAAAGCAATAGCAAAATCTTCCTTACTTGCTTTACAAGATAAAATTGTAAAGACTAAAGAAGAGATAAAAGTTCGCAATAGCATCCTTTTTGGTTTGAGTGAAAAACAAAAAGCCCTTTTTGCCCCCGCTATTGAGCGTCTTTATGAAAAGAAAACAGAAGAATTAGAAGAGTTAAAAGCTGCCAGAGATACTCTTTTATCAAAAGGCAATAAAAAAACTTTATCTATCCATGGCCAAGTTTTAGATCTTAATAACTCTACTCGTCCACTAACAGAAAACCTGCGATATTTGCAGCGCTCTTTAGAGAAAATTGAAAGCTGTATTGCTCGATTTAAATCTACCTATAATTCTTCTTACTTTTGGGACTATGTTCCAGGTATGAGCGAAGGCAGACCAGAGTAATTTTTATAAAAATTCCAAGGGATTTAAAACCCCTTGGAATTGCCTTAAACATCTTTAGCTATAGTTAGCGGGATAGATAAATTCTTCCTGATTTAACTTGCTGCTAAGAAAGGCAAATAGTGCCGATGTGGCATTAAGCGCCGCCACCCAAATTTGGCGAAATTGTGTTTTTGAAAGCAATTTAATTGTAAGAAGTTTTTCAGCTTCCATTACAGCAAGAACTTTGGTCTCTAATAAACAGGCAACTGCATTTTCTTCGCTGGCATCCACTCCAGAATTTCGACAAATTTTTTTAGCTCGTTGCAAATAATGAAAATAATGGTCAGGACTTTTCTGTTTTTTATCAATCATTCCTATTAATTCTTCAACAATAAGCAAGTAGCATAGCTGCCAGGAAGGAATGTGTTTGGCATATTCAATAGGATCAAAAGCGGTATAAATAGCAGAAATTTGCGCTGTATTTTTTGCCGATCCAGCACCTGTCGGCATTGCCCGGGCAATGCTAGCAGCAAAGCCTTTTTTAGGGTTGAGCACGCTTTGACAAAAAGCGCGCAAACTTGCAAGATGCTTAGCTTTTTGTATTAAGCTCGGCAAAGCATCTTCAAATTGCCAATGTTTGGGTACAGTTGCCCTTGGCGGCTGAGTGGTGATAATTGGCCCATGCCGGCCCATAATAATTTTGCCTTCTGCGTCTCCTTTGTTTAATCTTAAGTTTTCTAATAGCCCTAAGTACTCCAGGCCTCCTCCCCGCTGAGACCCTTTTCTTAAAAAAGAGATCCTTGTTTTTAACATTTCTAAACTTGCAATTTTAATAATAAGGTTAGGCTCTGGTAAATAAGCGCCATTGGCCATAATTGCGCAAATTGCTACTCTGGCTACTAAATCTGCGCGCGATGCAAGTTCAATAAATGGCTGATTTTCATTGACCATGTAGTAACCAGTAGAAGCAACTTCTAAGTTTTCATTATCGGCAATGAGTTGATCATAATGAGAAAAAAGTCCGACTTGTTCTGTGCGATAACAGACAGCGTCATCATCTAAATTAACAAGAAAAAGAGGTCTTGCTCTATTTCCGCGTCTCATTTCGCTATAAAACGTGTGTACTTGCTTGTGATTCTTTATCTCTTCCCGAATATATTGATAAGGAATGACTGCACTTCTATCTTTCATCACCTCTTTTAAAATTTGCCCTGCTCTAATAGAATCGATCTCATTAATTAACCTAAAAAAACGTTTTACCTCTACTTGCGAAATATCTTCCCCCTGTTTTTTCCAATTTAGGCGCCAATTAAAAGCCATCACTTGAATACGAGATAGATCAATAGCAGGCGCCTGCTGGCCTAAAACTTTGTGTAAGTTGCCTTGTAAAGAATCAATCCTTTGCATGAAAGCTTTATTAGCTGCTAAATCAATACTATGACAATAGTTAACACCAATCACTAAAGCAGCTCTTTTGTTAGCAGTTTTTATCGAGTCTGTCTTTGTTTCGCAAAACGCTTCATTCCATAATCTTTTGATCTTAATAACCAACTCTTGCACCACCTCATCTGGCTGGCCCAAATTGGGACTATGGGCCATTATCATAATATAACCTGGTCTAGAGGAAGCTACAAAAGAAGGCAAAGTGTTTGATTGGGGAAAACGAATAAGGTGGCAAATTTCCCCTGAGCGGCTAGTATTAATTTGATAAGGAAAAGTATTGGTTAAAGACTCATTGACTAAGGTCCAAAGTTGATAAAATTGAGGAAATGTTTTCCTTTGATTTTTATTTAGCCTTGGTACCTTGGATTGAAACAAAGAGACTAAAGAAGATCTAGCTTCTTGCCTTTTTTTCTTATCATTACTATAAATATCATGGCTACATTGGTCTAAGTTTGAGAAATTGACAGTCATTGTTTTTTTACCTAAAAAATTAAAGATCTAAACAATTTAACAGCTTATTAATAAGATCTCAATTATAACTATGATTAATAGTTAATAATAACTTTAAGAAAAGTGTTGTTTTCAACGTAAAAGAGTAGTTTAAAAATAGTAATTTTCAATAAGGAAATAAGCGATGTCGCCATTAATACCAGGAACGGTATGCACACAAATAGGACAAGCAAACTTACCTGCCACAAAACCTGTAGCCTCCTCAATTAGACCAATTACTGCTTTACTAGCTAATTTAGGAAAATCAAATAGTAAACTTTGTCCATTTTCCACTCCCTTTGATGAAAAGCTAAGCCAACATGTGAACTCTTATTTTTCAAAACAAGCAGAGATTTACCGTGGTTGTGGACTTCCAGGAGAACCTAGCTGTGAAAATTTAGAAAAAAAAGCGAATTTTCACCGAAAAAAAATTTATGCGCTTTCTCAAGAAAGAAACGATTATCTTAGAAAAATAGGTCCTATTCCCATTTCTTGTTTTGTTACTTTAAAAGAAATTAGAGAAAATTTTGGTTCCATTTCCAAAATTACAGATAAATATTATGAATCTTAATTGATACATTAGTAAACTAATTTTTGCATAAAATGCATCAAGTAATTTGATGCATTTTCATACTATATACCCATTATTTACTAACCATTTTTTTAAAAAATCTTTCATTAATTTTTTAAATTTAGAATATTTTTTTAAAAAGAAAATCTTTACAAAGGAAAAAAAGTGCAACCAATACCCAAAATGTCAATTTGTGATTTATTAGCTAAAAATTTAGGAAAACCAAATGGTAAACTTTGCCCAGTTTCCACCCCGTTTGATGAACAGCTGGCTATACATGCCAACTCTTACTTTATGAGACGAGCAGATCAGATGTATGGTTGTGGACTTCCAGGAGAACCTAGCTGTGAGAGCATAGAAAGAGAGGAAAATTTTCACAAAAAAAAAATTTACGATCTGACTAGAGAAAGAAATGCATATCTTGAAAAAATAAAAGATATTCCTTTTTCTTGTTTTATTACTTTGGAAGAGCTTAAAGACCATTTTGGTATATCCCTCTTACCATAAAAAGTAAAAGCTACGAATTGTAAAACATTAGTTTTTACAGAAAGTGCATCAAGTAATTACTTAAGGTTACTTGATGCATTTTTTAAATAGATAGCTAGTGGAATAAAAAAGATAGAGAAGGAAATAGTAAAAACCTAAAGTGATGAGCCCGCCTAAAACCATATAACTTGCCCCTTCTAAAGTTAGACTCAAGCCGGGCTGAAAAATTTCTAACGTTGCTTTTGCAATTTCGTATTGCAAAGAAGTTAAAAAATAATAGGGCTTTTGCCAAAAAGGTGCAGCCAGTAAGCTTTGTAGCGCTTGATCCAACATCATTTGACGTTTTAAAGTAGCGCTTAAAAAAGCTCCTTGAGCAGCAAAGTCACTATCGATACTGAGCTCAAATTTTTCAATATATTGATGAAGCGTTTTATGTGACTGAGCTGCTAATGCATTTAAGTTAGCGATGAAGTGGTTTAGCTCAGAAACATGGCCTGCAAGGCGCTGAATGTATTGTTGCATAAATAACGGAATTTGCGCTCCCAAAAGAACTCCACTAATCAAAATAAGGCGATCGATTAAAGCAAAAATAAAACGAAATAATATCTTCATTTTTTAATTAATGGTCATTGGGATAATAAGGTTCGACATGCACGATGACATCTCTTACTGCGGGCCACGCTTTTTGTATTTCAGCTCTTACTTGTTGAGTAATTTTATGAGAGCGCTCCACTGTTAATTTAGGGTCAACTTCAATATCGATATTGACATGGGCATCAGGGCCATAAAGCTGAATTCCTATTTTTTCGGTATCAAGTACTCCTTCTACTTTTTTAGCTGCGCTTTTTACCTCATTAAAGAAATGGGGATCTGGTAGTTTATCGACTAACTGAGCAAAATTTTCTTTAGCTGCATAGAGACCAATGCCAATCATTAAAAGATCGATAGTGATTGCTCCTATATGATCAATCAGTAAACTATTTTCAGGAAGAAGCGCCGCCAAAATTAAAGCGATGGCAGCAAAAAGGCTCGTTAGCGCATCAATGCGATAGTGATAAGCGTCTGCTGCTAAAGCAGGACTATTTACTTTACTAGCAACTTTAGAAATATATTGGTAACAAACTTCAAGCGCAATTAGCGCTAAAGTGGGAAAAACCCAGGCCCAAGGGCTTACCTTTCCCACTAGCTCTTCTTGCGCAGCACCTACTATCTGTTGGAAGAGCAAAGTAGCACCCATGACAGACAAAAGCATTCCAAGTAAAAAAC
>CATLPS010000065.1 GCA_950054535.1 uncultured Chlamydiae bacterium
TCAAACCTTTATGAATCAAATGACTTTGTCTAGCCAAGGCAATTGCATTAAGGAGGCTTTGATTTTCACCTGCTGTTAAAACTATTTTCTGTTTTTTAACTTTAGGTTTTTCTTCTTTTTTTGGTTTGAATTCAGTAGGCATTTCTTCTTCAACAAAAAATTCTTTTTTAATAAAAATTTCTTCAGAATTTTTTTTAGTTAAATAAGGGTCTTTTGACAAAACTTTACCTAAGTCAAATTCATTAGTTAATTTTTGAGAAAAATCACTAATCCTTTCACTATCTGGTTTTGATTTTTGAGGAACTTCTTCAGTATCAGTTTTTTCCTTTGGTTGTTCTTCTATTAAAACTATAGCCTCTTTTTTGATTTTAGGTTTTTCTTTCATTGAAAAAAAAGCTATCGCTCCTCCTAAAGCAGCTCCTATCACTGCAAAAGAAATAGCAATGACAACCGTTGAGGAAGCAAAAAAGGCAATACCTGCCAGCGCAGCGGCGCTAAAAGCTGCTGCTAAGGCAATAAAAGCTAACTTGGCAATTTTTTTAATTACTTTGCTCAATCCTTCTTGATTACTTTTTTCACTTGCAATGGGAAAATGAACCAAATTATGACATGTATTATCTACTGGTTTAAAAACCGTCATTATTTTTCCTCATAACTAATTAATTTAACGTTATTTTTATAATAGCAATTTATTTTTTAGATAATTTAAATTATTGATAAAGATTATCGATAATTTCTAATAAAAAATAAAAGAAATCAGCGTAGGATTTTAGGATAAAGAAAAGAGGCGATAATAGTGAAAAAAAAGAGTAGCGATAAAGAAAGACCAAAGTCAATGCATAAGTTAAAATAAGAAGCATGACCTGTAATCATAAAACTTCGCAAAGCATCCACTTGGTAGGTTAAAGGATTGATCACAGAGAGAAATTGTAGCCATTTTGGCATGAGTTCAATGGGATAAAGCGCGTTACTTGCAAAAAAAAGAGGCATGGCAAGTACTTGGCCTACTCCCATGAAGCGTTCTCTTTTTTTTACTAAAATAGCGACAATAGAGGAAAAGGTAGAAAATATGGCTGCGCCAATCATCACTGTGAATAATACACCAATAAAAGCAAAAAACTCTAAACGTAAGTGAATACCTAGCCAAAAAGCAATAAAATAGACAATAAGTAACTGAGGAACGCTTCTAAGGCCTGCAGAAATGGCGCGCGCCGCCACCAGTAAGATGCGCGGAGCGGGCGAAACAATGATTTTGTGTAATACGCCCATATCGCGTTCCCAAATAAGAGAAATACCAAAAAAAATAGAGATAAATAAAATACTTTGGGCTAACACTCCGGGAGCAATGTAGTCGAGATAAGAGAGAGAGGAGAGTTGCTGAGGCCGCATTTGACTCATCGCCTGACCAAAAATTAATAACCAGATGGTGGGCTGTACCATTCGTGTCATCAGCTCATAAGGATCATGTTTGAGTTTGCGTAAATCTGCTTCGATGATCGCTGTAAGTTGCACAAGGCGCCGTTTAAAACCTTCATACCCTTTAAATTCTTGCTTCGATTTCAAAACTGTCCCTCTTTTAAAGAATTTCCTGTATGTAAGATAAAAACATCATCTAAAGTAGCTTTAGAGCCAGCTTTGGCTTTAAGATTTGATGGCGAATCCATTGCTACAATTTGGCCGTTATGAAATAAAGCAAGCTGGTCGCAAAGAGTTTCTGCCTCTTCCATATCATGAGTAGTAATTAAAATAGCCATCCCTTTTTGTTCATTTAATTTTTTTAAGTAGCGCCAAATCGTCTTACGAGCAAAAGGGTCTAACCCTACGGTTGGTTCATCTAAAAAAAGCAAAGGAGGACGGTGAAGAAGAGCCTGCCCAATTTCTAAAGTACGCGCCATTCCTCCTGAATAACTACTTACTAATTGATCTTTAAAGGCATAAAGCTGCATAAAATGCAAAACTTCTTCTATACGCTCTGTTCTTTCTGGTTTTAAAAGTCCATATAGTTTGGCAGAAAGAAGAAGATTTTCATAACCTGTAAGTTCGCCATTAGCAGAGAGTTGCTGAGGAACATAGCCAATGGTTTGCCGCACTTTTTGTGGCTGCAGACTCACATCAAACCCATTGACTTGTGCTAGACCAGAAGTAATGGGGAGCAAAGTCGTGAGCATTTTTATCGTAGTGCTTTTACCAGCTCCATTAGGCCCAATTAAACCAAAAATTGTGCCTGCTTTAATTTGAAAAGAGAGGTGGTCCACTGCAAGACGACTTGCATAACGATGGCACAGCTCTTTTACTTTTATCACATGAAAATCTGGAAGAGAATGCAAGAGACCTCTTTTATTCGTTTTTTGTTAGATTAAATATTTATCAAATAAAGGTAAAAATGAATTTTCCTTTTCCTTACCTTTAAAACAAATTCTATTAAAATAAATAGGTGCCAGTGAAAATATCCCAAAAACAACTTCTATTAAGCGCTAAGGAAGCTAATATTGCTGTAGATAAAGCCGCCCATTTATGGCAGCTTTTAAGTCAAAGCAAAAAACAGCCTACTAATTTTGATCTTTCTAAATGGTTAGCTTACCTTGGAGCGCTTATTATTTTTTTTGCCATGAGCGGATTTTTGGCAGCAGTTTGGGATCTATTTGGAGTAGAGGCAGTACTTTGCTTTACTTTTCTCTATATTGGTTGTTCTTTTTGGTTTTCGGCTAAAATGTGGAGGCAAAAAAAGTTGCATTTAGTAGCAGAGCTTTGTCTTCTTTTGGCAATTTGTATGGTGCCTATTGCCTTTTACAGTTTGCAGGTTTTCTTCAAAATCTTAAATATAGAAGACTGGCAGCTTGCTAACCCCTATTTTTATTATCAAACAGCTTCTTTAGAAATAATTACGGCCTTATTTACTGTGATTACTTTATACTTTTTTGACTCTTCCCTACTGCTAGCTCCTCTAGTATTAGTTTTAGGGATTTTTACTTTGCAAAGTGGCTATTTTTTTCTTAATAAATTCTTTGTTTTATTTGAGCCTCATTGGATTTTTATCGTAACCGGAACTTTATCTATTTTTTTCTCTTACTTTATCCATAAAATGAAAGGAAGAAAGTATGCTTTTTGGGGCTATCTTTTTGGGTTGAGCTGTTTTTGGCAAGGATTTTCACAGTTGCCTTGGAATTTTGCTGCATGGAATCTACTTTTTTACCCCTTGACCTGTATTATTTGCATGGGGTTTTCTTTTTTTCTTGAAGTGCGGCTTTTTTTAATTTTTGGTCTATTTTTTCTTCTCTTTCATTTTTTTTATCTGATGGCTGCTTTTTTTCCCTATCCCTTATTGATTTCTTTCATTTTTATTTTTTTAGGAGCTACTTTTATTTTTTTAGCAGTTTTTTATTCGAAAAAAAATGCAAAGGGATTACCTAAGAATTTTTTCTATAAAAAATTTTAAAAACAAAAGAAATGACTTTCTACTAAAGAAAAATAAAGCTATAAAAAAATATTGAAACCGGCTAAAGATAGAAAAGGTTGCTTTTATTATCAGCTAACTAAAAGGAGCACTTATGGTTAACAAAGAAGATTCTGCTAAAGCTGCTGCAGAAAAAACCAAGACACATGAAGCTACATGGCCCGATTTTGCTGTAGGTCTATTTGATAAGCTTACAGGAAGAGGAGCAGAAATTTCTTATGAATTTAATGATATGAGCCTTCATATCCCTGCTAAACTTGGCGATAGTAGCGATCATTATCATTGGAAATTACAAGGAACTTTAATTATTCGCACTAGAGATAAAGTGGATAAAGATAAGAAAAATGGATAAAGACGCGCTTATAACAGAATTTTTTGGAGAGCTTTCCCTCGAGCTAAATGACTACCCTGTCAAACTTAGCTGCGAGGGTCAAGTCCTCGAGGTAAGGCTTTTTTCTTTGGCTGCTCTTTTAAATTTAATTCGCTTCGGCAACTTTATAAGCCGTACCAAACTTTTTCAGAAGAATCAGAAAATAGTAAAAGAGCTGACAATTTTTTATTATCTAAATAAAACAATAGTAGCAAAATCTTCTCCCGATATAAAAGAGTCTTGGATGGGGCGATATGCAGGAATTGCAAAAACAGAGCTTTACTTTTCTAAAATTTTTCGTTCTCTTTTTTTCTCTTAAAGTCTTTTAAGAAAGCTCTGCTCTAGTCATATTAATCTCTTCTAAATCTAACTCTTGCTCAAGCTCACTTAACAGTTTATCATCGATCTGCATTGTTTCCCAAAGCTCGATCAACTTTTTACGCTGCTCTTTAATGATCGAGCTTTTGATCAGGTCTAGCTTGTCGCCATAGATCTCTTTTGCTTTCATAGAATTAAGTAATTGATGGTTCAATTCAAAATGAGCAATCAAAAAAGCATTCTCTTTTGCACTAACTTTTTTAGAAGAGTGCAATTGATATAAAATGTTTTTTCCTATCTTGATCAGCTCTTGTTTTACTGCAAAAACAGTCTCAAAATTAGAACTTTGAGAAAGGTTTAAACTTTTGACTAGCGGAGCAAGCGTAAGTCCAGGGATTAGCAAAGAGAGTAAAATAATAATAAAAATAACAAATACTACCTGGCTGCGTCCTTCAAGGGGCATACCATTTGGCATGGTATAGGGTAGAGCAAGAGCCGCTGTTAAAGAGACAATTCCGCGCATTCCCGCCCAACCAATAAGAGTTGCTTCGCGAAAAGGTTGCTTATCTCCAAAAAGATTTTTTGCTGGTTTGGAAAAATTTAAATAAAGAAAAAAACAGCGCGTATAAACCCACCCCATACGCACAAGGATTAATGCAGCAGTAATCAAACTAGCATTGGCAATATAGACAACCATTTGCGCAAAAGTCATGGTAGACGTTAAAGTTTGTAGCTGCAAGCCAATCAAAATAAAGACAAAACAGTTCATTAAAGTAATGAAAATATCCCAGCTAACATAACCAAAAATTCGGCGCGGTGTGGAGTGATATTTAGCTAAAATTTTTGAACTTACAAGCCCTGTGGCTACTACCGCTAAAACTCCTGATACTTGCAAATAATTGGCCATAACATAAACTACATAAGGAAGAGTAAAAGAAAAAACAACGCTTAATACAGGTTGAAAAAAAAGGCGCGAAATAGTCTGTAACACATATCCCAGCAATACTCCTATTATAATTCCGCCTAAAACAGTAAAAATGAAAGTGGCCAGCGCTTGCCATGGAGAAAATATACCGGATAATAAAGCAATTACAGCCATCTTATAAAGCACAAGCGCAGAAGCATCGTTTACTAGGCTCTCCCCTTCTAAAATAGTCAAAAGTTTTGTGTTGATATTAAAGCGTTTTAAAATGGAGGTAGCGGCCACAGCGTCTGGTGGAGAGACAATTGCTCCAAAAGCAAAAGCTAAAGCCCAAGGAAAAAAGGGAAAAATAAGATGAAAAATTAACCCGACTACAAAAGTGTTAAAAGCTACTAGGCCAAGGGCCAGCGAAACAATCTCTTTTAAATTTGAGCGAAATTCACGAAAAGAGATCTCAAAAGCTGCATAATAAAGAATAGGTGGTAATACGATTAATAAAATAAGATCTGGGTCAAAGTAGATGACATATTCTAATGGAATAAACCCCATGATTGCTCCACCTAAGACTAAGCAGATGGGATAAGGAACTTTAATTTTTTGGGAAAGGCCTACTAAAAGAGTGGCAACAAACATTAAGGTAATAATTGTTTGAAAACTCTCCAAGGCATCGTCCTTCGTTCAAAGTAAAAAATTTTCACTGAAAAGATAAGATCGCTAAGACAACTAAATAATAAGCTATAAAGCTTAAAAGTTTTTAGGGAAAACCTTTTTATTAAAACCTATCATCATTATTTGATTATTTTTTTTAGCAAAATCTCACTTTTCACATTTACCTCAAATAAGCTATGCTAGCTGTATGAAAAATATCCGATATTTTTCATCCATTTAAATTATGTATGCTTTGTTGTTTATCTCATTTTTAAGAAACCAAAGGATTGTTTATGAAAAACTCTAAAACTTTATTTGCAATTGCTAGCTGCATCTGCTTTTCCAACTTTTGTTCCGTTTCGGCTGAAACTTTTGGCGAAAAAGTAGACAACCTTTATGATCGGGCTGCTGACAAAACAAAGGCCACTTATTACGAAGCCAAAGTGAAAGCAAAAGAAATCTATAACGATACAACAAAAGGGGCAGAAGGCGACTACGATACAACGGCAGATAAAGCAAAAGCAGAATATTACAATGCCAAACTAGAAGCTAAGAAAAAATATGAAGCAGTAAAGGATAAAGTAGAAGAGGGTTATGAAGACCTTTCTGATGAAACAAAAGCTACCTATTATGACGCAAAAGTAAAAACAAAAGACGCTTATCATAACGCTGCTGAAGAAGTAGAAAACTCTTATGATCATGCTTCTGATAAAGCGAAAGCTACTTATTATGACGCAAAAGTGAAAGCTAAAGAGCAGCTTTCAAACGAATCATAAAAATTTAAGTCATTTTAGAGGTACCTTGGCTTTTTTTTAAAAAAAGGTGCCTCTAAAAAATTTACTTTCTCTCAAGCTTATCTTTTTTCTTTTTAGTCTCATTTAAATTTTTCCAACATTTTTCTTAAGGTATTACTAATGTGTAGAGCTTCTCCTTTATCTTCTTCGTTATCTTCTGTACGAGAATCTTTATCTCCTCCTAAAGTTAATGAAAAAAAAGTCGCCTCGGTAAGTGGGACCCTCCTCCGTATGAAAAAAATAGCGCTGCTCAAGAAGCCCTAAGCGCTATTTCTATTAGAGATCCTTTACGTACCCTTCTTGTGCGCACCCTTCTTACTGAAAAAGCAAAGCAAGAGCTACAAATAGAAAAAAACCAAGTGTTTGTCGTGAAAAAAGAGCTATTTGAGCTGTTTAAAGATGGCGAAAAACGCGCAGAATATTATCGAGACTTAATTGAGCACCATGTAGCTTTACGAGTAGCGCTTTTTTTTCAACAAGCAGTCGTCTGTTATCAAACTGGTTTTCACTATGAAATTAGCGATACCGAAGGACAAATTTTTAGCGCGAAAACGCTTTATTTAAAAAGAGCCAAAAAAAAAGAAATCTTAGCAGTTAACTACCAAGCGGCCCACTCCAGTACCATTCCTAGTTTGCAAGCATGCCGTCTAACCGATTATAGAAATGCCAAAAAAACAGGGGCCTCCCCTACCTATTTTGCGTTCTTGCAAGACTCTCAACTAGAGATGTTAAATAACTCTACTGTAGCGCTACCTAGATTTGTCAATCAACTCGATACGTTAATTGATGGCACTAAAGCAAATGAAAAAACCTTAAGAAACAAAACAGTGAAACTGATTAACTTGTTAGCCAAAGGGCGCCTTAACCCTTGCGAAGCCACCCAAATTTTTCTGCAAGATTTTTTAGGTCAGTTAGAAACAGCTCCGCGTAGAATTAGTAAACCTAAAAAAACTCCAGCGAGCATGGAAGATTATAGAGGCAAAATCAAAACGGTTGAAATTTACAAACAAAAAGTAAAAGAGCTTATAGACTTATCACAAAACAGAGCTTCTTTAAGCCAGGAAAGTAATTTTTTTGATTCTTTACTTTCTACTAATTTTTCTCGTGTGAATCAATTGGAACTACCTTTAGTGAGAAAGATTTTTTATCAAAGAAAGTTTGAAATTATCCGAGAGGCGCAATGTACAGATGCAAAAATTCAAGCCATTATCATGAACTATTTTGCAGAGGTAGTCAAACCGGCTGAAAAGCACCAAATTAGACAATCCCTTTTGCTATTAACAAAAAATGATCTTCCTCTTAATCGCTCTTTGCAAATTCTTTTTGCAATGAGCACCGATGCGCTTTGTCAAGATAAAAAGTTAGTTACTCAGCTCAAAGCAAACCATTTACAATGGAAAGAAGGGAGATGGGAAGTGCAGGCAAGATACCAAAAAGCATTGAGGGCAATTCGCGCTACTATACGTAGGTACCACAAGCTAGAAAATAGCTTTCAGGCAATGCTGCTTCGAGATTTTCGCGTAGGACTCAGAGGGTTCACTCAAAAACAGTTATCACAAAAAATTCAAAAATTAGTGCATGAAAAAATTTTGAAAGAAGAGGCAAAACCAAATCCTAACTATTATAAAATTAATCTGCTAAGGCGTTTGCCTACCTCGGCTGCTACTATTTCTCGCCTAGAAAATGAGCGAATTCATCTAGATAAAAGTAAAGAGTTTAAAACGCCTAAGAACCAAAGGAGGAAAATTTTTAATTTAACGCTGCTAAAAATAATCGCAAAGGTTTTAAAAGTAGACTATAATTATTTTATTTGTTCTTTTTTTGCTTCTAGCCCTCTTGCAGCTCAAGCAAATAGATAAAAAAAGAGTCGACATAAAAAATCGTCTCCCTTCATAAAAAGATAAACGCACTTAAAATTTAAGTACTTTAATTTTTTGGGAGGGAGCGATGCACTATTTAGTAGGTGGACCTGCAAGAAGTTTTATTACCACGCAAAGAGATGTCGACCATCAGTTTGAAAACTTTCAAACGGTAATTGCTCATGCTACAGCTACGGGCAATGATCCATTAACTACTGAACAGATTGACCGCATTCAAAAAGCTGTAAAAGCTGCTTTAGAGTTCTACCGCGGTCTTTTAGAGCGCAATCAAATAGAAGAAAATCCTTCTTGCGCTTTTGGAGCAGGACAAATGGTAGGGTCTATCACTGCGAATGCGATGACCAAAGCTGCAGAAACAGGTGGGGTTATCGGAGCTGCAGCAGGCTATTTAAGTAACCACTTATGGATTGTCTGGTTAGGTGGCGGGGCAGCAGTTGCTTGCCTTGCCATTGATTTTGGTATCTTAGCTTACACTGCAGGCCAAGCAAGAGCAAAGGAGCAAAAGTCTCAAGCAATTTTAGCCACCCAGCAAATTGCCAAAGCACAGCAAAAAGCGCTGCTGGTACACGACTGCGTACAAAAGTTTAGCAATTGCCGGGCAGGAAACTTGCAACCTTTAACTTATCAACGCGAGGTGGCTTCTTGTTTAAAAAAATATCGCTTGCTCCAAAAAGATGCTCACCTTACCGATCTTTATGCACGTTTAGTCTCTTTATTTGTGCAAAATCTTTCTCATGATCATCCTATTTTTGCAGAGCTAAAAAAGTTAAAACAGACGAAACCTCCCCAGCAAGTTGCTTTTTTGCCTCCTTTTATGCCGGAAATAGAGGAATTGGCTAAAGCAGAAGAAGAAGAGCCTGTAGAGAGTTTTTCTTTTTCCTCTCAAGACGAAAATGAAGAGCTGCTGAGCTCAAGCTCTTATCACTCCCAGCTCTTAAAATGCCATCAAATCATCAAAGAGACATTTGGCCTTAACCCTAAAAAATCCTTAAAATTTTTAGAGGTAGTCGATCACAACCAGCGTACTTATTATACTAGGCAAGGAGCAATTTGTACTCACTAAAACGGCTTCTAAATTAGGGACAAGCCTACCATGATCCGTTCAAAAACAAAATTTGGCAATGTTCGTATAGGATTTAACGGTCTAGCCTAGTTTAAACTAGATCTTGTAGGATTGCTTGGCGATAATTTTTCATTAGACGAATCATAAAGTAAAGATTATGAGCTGTAGCAAGCGCCATTGCGGTCATTTCATGTGCTTTAAAGAGATGATAGAGATAAGCGCGGCTAAATTTAGTACAAGTAGGGCAAAGACAGCTTTGTTCTATCGGCTCAAAAACTTGGCTATTTTCCGCTTTAGTAATATTGAGATTGCCTTTAGCTGTAAATAAGATGCCATGGCGAGCAGCTCTAGTAGGGTAGGAGCTATCAAACGTATCGATTCCTAAAGGGATACATTGTTCAATAGAAACGAGGTCTCCAATACCAAGTAGATGATTTGGTTTATCAACGGGCAGCAAAGGGAGAGTATGGCAGAGTAGTGCATGCATCTCTTGTTTATTTTTCCCCATACTCCCCCCTACTGCAAACCCATCAAAATCAAGCTTCGTTAAATAGTCGCAGCTTTTTTTGCGCAGCTCTAGGTCAATACCGCCATGAATCACGCCATACATCGCCTGATTTTGTCGATTGGCTAAATGGGCATCTAAAGAGCGTTTTTCCCAGCGATGTGTACGCTCAAGCGATTTTTTTAATGCTACTGGATCGATATGATAAGGAGGCAGCTCATCAAAAGGAATAATAATATCTGCTCTTAGCTCTTTTTGTGCTTGAATGGAGCTTTCTGGCGTTAAAAGCATTTTTGAGCCATCTCGATAGGATCTAAAGACCACGCCATCTTCGTTAATTTTAACGACCGATCCTCCCTGCTTTTTTGTGCCTCTGCTTTTCAGCTCATCTGCCACTGAACCATAGGCCAGACTAAAAACTTGAAATCCCCCAGAATCGGTAATGATGGGGTTTTTACGATGGATGAAAGAGTGAAGTCCTCCTGCTTGATCAACAGTTTTTGTACCTGGCTGCAGCATCAAATGATAAGTATTACAAAATAGAAGCTGCAGCCCCATTTCATCGAGCTCGATCTGCTCTTGGCGAGCTTCTTCCCGGGCTTGACGAAGATCGCGGGTTTCCTGCACGACTTCGTATTTCTTCAGTTCCCGGTAGGCTTCATCCAGTTTCTCCCGGGCCTCGGCCACCTGTTGTTCCATGTTGGCGATGCCGGTGTTGATGTGGTTACGGCGGCCGATGACGGCGTTGGCGTAATTACCGTAAAGAAACCCGGCTTCCTCGGGGGAGGCCAGAACGGCCCGCTGTTCCCGGACAAGTTCCTCGCCCAGTCTGTGAAGACTGGACTCAAGGTCCGCAAGGGACCCCAAAACCTCGCCGAGATCCCGTCGGCGTTGATCGACCGACCATTCGTTGAAA
>CATLPS010000066.1 GCA_950054535.1 uncultured Chlamydiae bacterium
TATCATGGGAAGGGTATTTAAAGGACGGAAGAGGTAGGATTCGAACCCACGGACCCTCTCAGGTCTTCTGTTTTCAAGACAGACGCATTCGGCCACTCTGCCACTCTTCCGTATAAAGATAAGCAGTCAATATAACTAATTAAAGGAGTTTTGTCAATAATAATGCAAATCAACAACTTATCTAATTAATGGTTAGCTTCTTATGCTAGTAATGATTGATTTTAGCTTTTCTTTATTTAAGGAGCGGCAACTACTAATTTGCAAGGGTTTTGGTAAACGATGGTCGAAGCTTGCTCTCTTTGCCATTTTTGCAACAATCCAGGTAAATGATAGTTAAAGCGGTTTAAATTAAATAAGTAAGAGAGTCTATTGAAAAGCCGAGGATGAAATGTTTCTTTTTTAGTAGAGTCATCTGTAAATTTTCTCCCTTTTTCTCCTTTTAACCCTCCAAGCGCCAAAGAGATCAAGGAAATTACAGGGGTAATCAATGCATTCAAAAGAACTAAAACAAAAAATCTAGTTTTTATTGCTGTAAATACAATAGGGCTTTTCACCATATTTGGTACCCATTTAGTAGCTTTATTTAAACCACTAAGTACTTTTGCTCTGCCTTTTAAATAAGCTCTTCCTGTCATTTTCATCCAGTCAGGGCTAATTTCTTGTAAAAAACCAATAAAATTAATTTCTGTTGGTAAGTCAAGGCCAATAGATTTAGCACTATTATTTACAAAGGCGCTGCAGTTTTGCGCAGCTAAATTAAAAGCTAACCGATCTTTAGCTTGTGGGCTTTGGTTGGAGGCATGAAAATTTGAAATATGCTCAAACATCGTATTTGCTTCTTGTGCGGAAATAGCAATATTAGTAATCACACGTTCTTTAACCCGGGAATTATAATTCCATAGATCTTCTGTTCTAAATCTCCCTTTAGAAGTGGTATTAGGCCAAAAAGGAGATTGATACCAGCCAAAGCCAATTTCAAAAACATCTCCCTTTTTTGTCCCTCTCTCTTCATTATCGCGCCCACAAATGACGCGAATATAAGGGTGTTTGCGACGGTAACAAAGCTCTGTCATATTAGTATTTGGACCACCATCCACATAAGAGCTAACGATTTGATAGATGAAATCTCGTCCTTCATTACGCTTTTCATTCAGCGCATTTTCGCCTGGCCTCACAAATTTTTTTGCTGCTACTAACGTGCGCACAAACTCCTCTTCTGTTAGCCTGGTAATCGGACATTGCAAATTTAACTCTTCATAGGGATGATGCTTTTGCAAGCCTTGACCATTGTTTAAATAAGTATAGACTTCTTTGGTATCTTTTCTAATTAAAAATTTTTCGTGATGTTGATTACAGTAGCGCACTTCAAACTGCTTCATTATCTCCTCACTACAAAGCCACTTTCCTTCGACAAAGATCCCAATCTGGCCATCTTTTACCTCAAGAGTCTGATCAAAAATTTTCAGCTGATTACCAAGAGGAGTACTTAATAAAAATTGAGCAAAGGAGTTAAATGAAGTAAAAAGTTCTTTTTCAAAGCCCCATTTTTCCCATCTTTTAAGATCTGTCTGATTAGAAGTAATTTTAAAAATTCTTTTTTCTTGATGAAGGCAAATATCTAAGTTTTTTAACGCTTGTTGCCCTGTTGGTCGAATGGTACGTTTTTTTGCGCAAATTGCTAAAAATTTCTCTGCTTCTTCTCTTATATTTGCATCTTTTTCTTGACTAATTTTTTCTATCAGCTTTAATGCAACCTGTGAAACTGTGATTCTGCTATTTTTTTGCTTAAGTTCTTGAATCGTTGCTGTACTCAAAGCAGATAATGGATTTTTATTATAAACAAATTTATCTAAAAGATAATTTTTAACATTCCCCAATTGTTTAGTAAACATAGGATCAACCTTTTGTATTATAAAAAATTAATATTAATTATAATACAAAACCATATCACCATCAAATTAATTTATCGTTAATAGCATTAATATTTTATTAATTTTTTAAAAAAAAAGAATACTTAAAGAATGAAAAGAGAAAAGCTTTAGAGCTTCTCTCTTTTTTAAAAGCTTAAACTGCTTCCGATGCCTCTTTTACAGCATCTTTAGCGGCCTCTGTTTTTTTAGAAGCACTTTTTTTATTTAACGCTTTTTTTGTTTTTTTAACCGCAGACGAAACAGATTTTTTACTCTTTTTTTTGCTAGAAGAGCTTTTGCTATTAGACGGACTTACTGCTTTAGCAACTTTTTTTTCTGCAGATTTTAGGTGGCGCGAAATGCTTTTAATTAATTCTTTGCCAGACTGTGGAGCAAAAAGTATAGATAAAACAACCCCTGTAAGACCCCCGGCTAATCCTCCTAAAAAAAATTTCTCTTGGCTATTTTCTAGGTTAAAGTGTAGCGAACTGTCTTCTGGTAGATAGTTTGATCGACTTTTCTTAGAAAGCAGCATTGTCGTTAGTATGCCTGCTAGGCCAGCAGTAATGCTAGCCCCTATGACAATATTTTGTTTATTATTCATGTGTAGGGAATCTCCTTAAAAACAATCACCGTGCTTTATCTACTTATTTAAACCTTTCCAAATACGTAGACCAAATGCTGCCCACTCTAAGGCTTTGTCTATTTTTTCTTTACTCTCTTCGATAGAGTTTTTGGCGCGATTTGCTACTTGATCGCTAGCTTGTTCTGCTTTATTGACAAACTGGTTGATTACCATACTGGCTAAATCTAACCACTTGTTGGCATCTTTACTTACGCTTCTTGCCATTTTTTTACTCTCTTTTTGAAACTGCTTTGCATAACCTTGAGCAGTATCTGAGATATTTTCGTAAGTATCTGCAAAGTCTCCTCTTAGCTCATTACCAGCTTTTGGAGCAATAAGCAAACCA
Organism: uncultured Chlamydiae bacterium; assembly: GCA_950054535.1. GTDB lineage: Bacteria > Chlamydiota > Chlamydiia > Chlamydiales > Parachlamydiaceae > CATLPS01. Next base: position 2,882 of record CATLPS010000066.1, read on the forward strand.
GCAACTGCTCCAATAATGCCTCCCGCCAAAGCTCCTACCCACATTTCGCATCCATGTTCTTCTACCATTTCGCAGGCCATATTTTTTTTCTTGGCTCCTGTAAGATAACAAGTCATGTCGGAAAGCAAAGATTTTGCTTTGTCTGACCAGTCCGGCTCTGCACAATTCATATTCATTAAGCATTTACCTTTTTTCACCATGTAGTCGGTAATTTCATTGGTTTTATCAGAAATATCTCCACACATATGGCTCATGCTTCTTTTTATTTGGCATCCTTTTGGTGACATTAACACAGCGCCCACGCTCACAATTAAACTGCCTAAAGCAGCGCCAATCATTACTTCTTTAGTTGTAAATTGATTATCTGACATTTAACTATCTCCTTTTATGTACATTTTGCCATAAGCGAAAGCTTTGGCCCACTAATTCGAAAATATTTGCTAATTGATCTAAAACTGGATTTACATAAAAATTTTTGGCAGGTTTTTCGGCCTTTAATGCTTCATTTTTAAAAGCAGCAGCTTCTGCATCTAACTGAATTCCTTTAGACTTTTGCTTTAAAAATTCTCCCACGTTAGAGATAGATTGAAAAATAGAGTTAAAAGATTGCAGTTTATAGTTAAAGTCAAAGGCTGCTTTTTTTGCCTCTTGGCCAATTTCATTGGCATGTTGGCGCATATCAGCCAAAGAAGCGTCCACTTGACTTAGGGTATTTTTAACTGCCTTAATAAGTAAAATTAGATAGACAACTAACAATAAAAATGCCACTGCAGCTATTGCAACACTGATTTCAATTATCATTTCCACTCCCTAAAAAAGATTAACATTAAAGACTTTAAAATATGCATTTTTTAATTTCTTATCAGAGTAAAGAGCCTATTTTAATACAGGAATCTTCTCTTAAGATCAATCGAACTGTTTTTAAAGTCAAGCGATTATGAATTTAGCTCTTTTCATTTATCTCTTTCTTTGCTCATTTTGCGCTTTTTTTTTAAAGATCTATTTTTAAAAAACAGACAGATTTTGATTTGACTTTATTAAGCGCTCCTATAAATTTAACTGCACTATAGCAAGATAAAAGACAACAGTTCTTCTTCAGCCGCTTCAAAATCTTTATAACTGGCTGAAAAATTCTACAAAATCATCTAGATAATAGGGAGAAAAACAGGTGAAATGGTCTAAATTTTTCATGGCTTCAATTTTTATAATAGGAGCTTTTAACGCAAAACTTTTTGCTAATAACGATATCGATACTTCTGATGCGGGTTCAGAAAGCATTTCAGGACCTTATCAGCCTCACTCTAGCTCTAAATCTCCTTTCTCTTTTTCTGCTTTTACAGATGTAATGGGCAAAGCAAAAATTAATAAAGGGCTCTTTAAAAAAGATAAAGTTCAATTCGCAATTACCAATGCAGAAGCTGCCGCTGTCTTTTACTACTGTCCTAAGTTTTCAGAAGCAGCTAGCGCTACTTTAGGATATACTAACACCTATTTTGACTGGGATGGAAATCCCCACTTCAATCAAACGCACTTTGATACAATTACCCTTTCTTTAAGCGGCATGACAAAGCGATTTGATCGCTGGCTTTGGCGCGGACAGATCGATATTAATTATGATGGATTTGAGGAGCTTAAAGCTAGTTATTTTAGCTATAACTTGATCATGTGGGGACGCTACTCTTTTTGCCAAGCTGTTGGCCTGCATATGGGATTTTACATTGAAACAGGAATGCGCATGGATCGCATCTATCCTATTCTTGGATTTGACTGGCAAATCAACTCTAAATGGAGACTCAACGCGGTGTTTCCCTTTAATATGGCTTTAGAATATGCATATGCAGATCATTGGACTTTTGCACTTGCAGGCAGAACTTTTAGTAGCCGCCACCGCATTCAACCAGACTATTTTGGAGATAGCGAACTTTTTCGCTACACAAATTTTGGTTTAGAAGCAATGGTGAAATATACCTTAGGAGATATTGTAGCAAACTTGCATACAGGGGTTACTACAGGAGGCCGCTTTAAAATCGCCAATGCAAGCAACCATCATCCCGACCACTACAATTTAGATCCTACCGGATACATTGGTGGCGAATTAGATATGCGTTTTTAAAGTCTTTAAACCATATGATTTAAAGCTTGCTCTAATAAAGGATAGGTGAAACTAAATTGTTGCTCCATCAAGGCAGTTGGGCGCGCTCTTTGACTAACGAGTAATAGCTCTTCTGCCATTTCTCCTAATATTTTTTTAAGCACAAATTCTGGAAGTTTTAAAAAAGCGGAGCGATGAAGAACCTTGGCTAATGTATTAGTAAATTCTTCATTTGTTATTGGGTAGGGGCTAGTGCCGTTAATAGCTCCCCTGATAGAGGGATGATTTAAAATAAAAGAATAGATAGCCACTAGATCATCCAAAGCAATCCAGCTCATATATTGTTCTCCAGAACCTAACTGAGCACCTAAAAAACAGTTAAAAGGGGTGAGCATCTTTTTTAAAGCGCCCCCTTTTTGACTCATTACAACTGCCGTTCTTACCTGTACAATACGCACCTCCTTTTTTGCTAAAAGAGCAGTAGCTTCCTCCCATTTTTGACATACATTTGCTAAAAAACCTTTCCCTTTAGTGCTCTGCTCTGTGATTACGCTACTTCCGTGATCACCATAATAACCAATTGCAGAAGCGCTAATGAATGTTTGAGGTGGAGCATGAATTTGACTTAAAGAGCGGCAAAGAAACTCGGTTCCTTTTACCCGGCTATTTTCAATTTTTTTCTTTTTTTCTTTTGTCCATTTACCAATAATGCTTTCCCCAGCCAAATGAATTACCGCATCAAAACCTTCTAGTTGATTAAGATCGATTACCTCTTTTTTTATATCCCAAAAAATTTCATCTTTTTGCAAAGAGGTTCGTTTTCTTACTAATTTAAATACTTGATGCTGATTTAAAGAGAAAAAATTAACCAGCTCTTTCCCTATTAGCCCGTTTGCACCGCTAATCAAAATTTTCATTTTTGACTCCATTCTTATTGGTTTTGATAAAGAGCCTGTCTTTTAAAAGCAGCTGTTTGCTGACCAAAAGAGGCCATCAAAAACGCAGCTAGTAAACAAAGCAGACCGCTTGCGCAGAGTACCACAAATAGGCCAAACTGTTGCAATAAAAAGGCTCCCAATAGAGGAACGAATAATCCTCTTAAACCTACTGCAATGATATTAACTGTACTAAAAGGAGAGCTATTTTCTTGTCCGGCAAAAATAGGGCCGGAAAGATTCCAGCTAAGTTCATTACCTGACTGCATTGACCCATACAAAAGATAAGCGACATACAGCCAGCTTAAATGCCATTGAGAAGCAAATAAAAAAAATGGAAAGGTAGCTGCTAAAAAAGCCACCAACATCCCAAAGTAAAAAATATTTATTCGCTTCATAAGGTAGGTCCAAAAAGAAGAACTAGAGGCAAATCCTATTCCTTTACATAAAGTAATAGCAACGCCCACTTCTGTAAAAGAAAGGTGTAGTTGATTAACAAAAAAAATGGGCATTGCCGGTTGGATGATCATCAGCCCTACTCCCACCAACATAAAAGCCCATTGAAAATTTGCAAAGTCGCTATGTTTCTTTAATAGCTGCCAAGCGTTTTTCCAAGGATGTAAAAGCAAATGTGGTTGCTTTTCTTTTTTTTCCCACTGCATCTTTTCTTCTTTTAAAGCGCGCTGCCAGCCATAGGCTGTTAATGCAAGCAGTGCGGCAACAGGAAAAAGCCACCGCCAAATTTGGGGCCATTCATCTAGCGTCCATCCTAATAAAAAAGGCATCAGTCCTCCGCCTAAATGGCCAAATACTTGCATAGAAGAAAAAATCGAGTTGCGTTTTTCTGTAGGTAAGTGGCGCTTTAACAACTCCATCCATGCAGGGGCCATGCCTACTTGTAATAACATATAAAACCCGAAACTAAAAATAAAAAAAGAGATAGAGTCAATGAAGGGGAAGAAAAAAAAGGGGAAATATGCAATACAGCGGCCAAAAGAGATACTAAAAATAGTTTTTGAAGGGTGAGCTTGCACACGAGTGGACCAGTAAGAAGACAAAAGAGAAACTAAAGGTTTTAAAGTGATTAAAAGACCTATTTGGTAAGGAGTGGCACCTAAATTTTTGACTAAAATAATTGGTAATAAATTGTAGAGTCCCCAAAAAGGGGTATCTAATAGACGCGTGGCAATATAAGCGGCAGAAATGGATTTTTGACAACAGACACTAAAATTTTCTTGATGAGACATAAACCCAAATAGTAGACTTTTTTAACTTTTTTATTTATTAAAACAATAATATCAAACTCACTATTAGCTTTAAAAAAGATATAATATACTTATTTTTATAAAAAAACAAACGGTTAATTATTTTTTAACAAATAATTACAATTTAATTTTTGTTCTCAAAATACCATTCTTTAAGCTCTAAGTCGCTCTTTTCTCTTAAAATATCCAAAAGAGCAGCAGGAGTTATTTGCAAGGAAAATTCTTCAATTAGCTTTGTCATATACTTAAGATCTAAAATCGTTTTACAATATTTTCTGGTCCAAAAAAATGCTTGAAAGGTCTGTTCTGCATTAAAATGCGAAATATTTAATTTATTTAAGTCATAATAATAGGTAAGATTCCATTCAAATAATTGCTCTAGTTCTTTATCTTCAAACATTGCTTGCAAAAATGCAAAAGTTAAAAAGTTTTCAATTGTCATCAGCTCAGGGATTAAATAACGGCAGTATTGAATGAGGTCATCAAAAAGCACTAAATTAGCTAGTTGGTATAGATCACTAATATGCTTTGCAGTTTTATTTTCTTCTTTAATAGAGGAGGTGTAACAAAAAAAAATAAGTGAATGAAAGACTGAAAAACTAGCTCCCTTAAATTCAATGCGTTTTGGATTTTCCTCAAAAGAGTCGATTTTAGATTGAAAACCATTTTCAAATGCTTGGGCTGTATGCAGATACCCTTTAAAGTAGGGACAACGCTCCAAAACAAAAAGCTGATGAGCAGCAATTTCTTGCCCCTCCACTTCAAAAATAATATCGGCATGCATGCGATGATTATAACAAAAAAAGCCATGCTGTTGTTGCACTTTTGCGCAGTCAAAAAGATTTGGTTTAAATTGTAAGTAAGGGTTATCTTTTTGCCATGTAATTCTACACCGATCTTTTTTTATCTCTAAAGAAACTTGCAGAAGATCGGTAAAAATTTTTGCAAAAATAGTTGCTATTGCTGGATTTTCAAAAATAAGATCTTTATAACAACTAACGGAAAAAAAATGCTCTTTTAGTTGATTTTTAGAGATAATTAAAAAAAACTCTTCTTTTGCGCAAGCTGTTTGAATAAGCTGCAAAAGTGACTGAGAGCAGTCAGAAATCCGTTTTAAAAGCTCTTTTTCTTCTTTTTCTATTTTTATTGGATAACTCTGAGATCTTTTTCTTCGTTTTAAAGTTAACGGAAGCTGATTAGACTCTAAGTAAGCTTGAATGGAAGCTGGATCAAATAACTTAAGATGGTTCACTTTAGTAATGGGCTGCATAGTAGGCAACTCCTTGAAATAAAAAATTTAAGGCATAAAAAAGTTAAAAAATTCTTAAGCTCTTTTTAGCTTTATAGATGAGATGGCCTTGGCTTTCAAAAGCTTTTTGTTTTATAAGTAATAAAAATATCAAATCAACTATATTTTTAATTTTGACTAACAATGATAAAAATTTAAAATGATAGAAGAGGAAAAAATATGCAAGCTTGGGTCTATCTAACTTTGGCAATTTTATTTGAAATTTGCGCTACCTCTTGTTTAAAGCTCTCCTTTGGGCTCACTAAACTAGTCCCTACTATTTTCACTTTATTTTTTTATTTTATCTCTTTTTTGGGGCTAGCTATTAGTCTAAAAACAATTGAGATGGGAATTGCGTATGCAATATGGTCTGGAGTAGGCACAGCTCTTATTACATCCATTGGAATTTTTTATTTTCATGAAAGCTTAACGCTGATTAAGATAGGCTCTATTACTTTAATTATTTTAGGAGTCATTGGCTTAAATTTGGCAGCTCACCTACAAAAAAATGAATCGACCAAAGCAATCTCTTCCGTAAAATCTTCTAGTCAAATAATGGAAGGATAGTAATTACAACGACTCTTAAAGTTTTTATTTAAGCTCTTTTTTCAATATAGCACTTTCTAATGACTACTGTAATTACAGCCAGTAGCGGAGTGGCTAAAGTTAAACCTAAAATCCCTGTAAATAAAGCCATCACTAGTTGCGCTAAAATAATCACAACCGGTGGCAATGCTAAAGTATTGTTTTGAATAAGCGGAGTAATTAAATAACTTTCAAATGTCTGAATGACTAAATAGAGTAAAACAACATATAGGGCCAGCTCGCTACTTTGTACTACAGCCATTAAAACTGCAGGGATAGCAGATAAAATAGGACCTAGATTAGGAACAAAAGTCAAAAAAGCAGCAAAAAGTCCCAGTGTTAGCGCCAATGGTACATTTAATAACCATAAACCTAAAGTAGTCAAGATTCCCACGATTGCCATGGACAGAAGTTTTCCCATCAACCACCAACGCAAAACTACAGTCAGATCTTTTAGTAAAAGATCAAAAGAACGGTGGTATTTTACAGGGGCTAGCTGGATAAGTCCATGACGATAAGTTTGAGGATCATAGGCCAAAAAAATGCCGATAAAAAGAAAAACTACGACACTACCTAAAAATCCAAAAGTAGTAGAAAAGAGAGTCGCTGTCTGTAAAATAATATTTTTACTTTGTGAAAAAAATTGACTTAAGTCACTTTCTTTATAAAGAGAGGAGAGCGAGTCAATTTGTAAATAACTATCTAAACTAGTTTCTAATTTTTCCCAGGCTTTTGGTATTTCTGCTGACAAGTTACTAAGTTGCTGGCTAACAGTAGGTGTTAAAAATGCTATTGTGGCAACTGTACTTACTAAAATAAAAATCAATACAATCGTTATAGCTAGTCCATCAGGAATACGGAGAATATTTTTGAGCGGCTGAGTAAGAGTACGTAAAAAAATAGCAAATAAAATGCCTGCAAAAGCAAGCAACCATACGTCAATAGCTGCCCAAAAAATGAGAAGAAAAATGAGAGAAAACAGTGTGGCAGATAAGGCTTTATAAAACGAAAAAGGCAAGGTTTCCTTTTTATTTTCCATATGAAACTCTTATTAATTATTTAAGGAACGAGTTCTTTATTTGTATCAACTTAACTGAAGCTTCTAAAACAAGTAAAGATCAAAAAAAAAGCCTTGAAAGTAAAAAATACCTACTTTCAAGACTCTTTAAAAAAAGTAAAAAATATTAGAAGTGTTTAGGCGGCCATGGATTTTGTTTTTCCTTAGAAAAATCACATTCCGAACAAAAAAGGTAAGAAAAAAAGACGCTAATTTTACTTCTAGCGTCTTTTAAAATTAAGTTAACCAACTTGTTTATCCTCAAAGTCAAAAATCAACTCTTCTTCTTGTTGGCTATCGACAAACTTTTTGACCTGTTTGTGGCGCTCAAAACCCGTTCCTCCAGGAATAATATGCCCCATAATTACGTTCTCTTTAAAACCAAGTAAGTAATCTGTCTTACCTGCACATGCAGCTTCGGTTAAAACACGTGTGGTATCTTGGAAAGATGCTGCAGAAATAAAAGATTCCGTGCTTAAAGAAGCTTTGGTGATACCAAGCAATACAGGCGTGGCCTGCGCAGCTTTTCCACCTTCTTGTGAAACTTTATTATTCTCAATATCAAATTCTTTTTTATCAATCTCTTCGCCGTAAAGCAGGCTGGTATCACCGGGATCGGTAATACGTACCTTTTTGAGCATTTGGCGCACAATAATTTCGATATGCTTATCATTAATATCTACGCCTTGTAGTCGATAAACTTCTTGTACTTGGTTCACTAGATATTTTTG
>CATLPS010000067.1 GCA_950054535.1 uncultured Chlamydiae bacterium
AGGGGAAAAAACTTTCGAGCATATATGTATCTGTGTAAATGCTGCTTTGGTTTGTACTTGCATCTGCAAGTCGCAAGAAGGCAGTCGACAAAGAAAAAGATTTATATTTTTATGTTTCTAATAATTACAAAGACTGCAAGGTTCTTTTAACTTCATTGCGATTATAATTTTTAGCGATTATATTGAAAACTAATTTGATAGCTGTTTTTTAGATATTTAAATTAGAATGAATTTATTTTTATTAATGAAAACGATGTCAAAAATGAAAATACAAGCACCTGTAAATATGATGGTAGGATTTCCTGATGAAACTGAAAAAGAAATTAATATGCCAATTGATTTTGAAAAAAAATTAATGGATCATGGCGCGCCATATATTACTTTTTTTATTCCTATACCATTTCCCGGCAGTTCTTTATATAATATTGCTATAAATGGTGATTATTTAGATAAAAATTTTGATAATCTTAAGCTCTTTTTTCCAAATGCAGAATAAGGATTTCTGCTTCTTTGATGAACTTATTTATTTTAACTTCTTTGCAACTACTATATTGCACAGACTCAAGCTGCAAAAAAAAGTCATAAAAATTTTTAAGGGATGGACTTGTCAATCGTTCTAGTTGTACTACGGGAAGATCAAAAATTTTCATCTCCATTAGTTTATAAATAAGCGCTTTTTCGATTAATTTCACAGCGCATTGCGGTTTTTCTTGATTTGCTTTTGCCTGTTTTAGATAAAATGTACTTTTATTCGCATTATTTTTTTTCCTTTTTTTTAGCCATTTTTTTCCTTTCCAACTGCCTAAAAAAACTAAAAGAGAGGAAAAAAATAGATAAATAGGAAAAAAATGGTTAGCAAAAGCAACTTGCTTGAATGGGTGAGTAAAAATAAATGGGTTAGCTAGTTTGACTTTTTGTTGGTAAAGAGAAACTAAAAATGGCTTTGTTATTTTTTTTGTAAAGGATTTAGGAAATTTTGGTATTTTTTTATTAGCTGCAGTAACCGTTAACGGTAAAGCAGCCGTTCTGATCACTTGATAGTCATGAAGTTTAGAATGAAAAGAGGTGATTTCTAAAGAGGGTAACTCAAAAACAAGCTCATTTAAAACGCGAAGTTGAAAGTAAAATTTTTTAACGTCCCCTTTGATCTCTGTAAAAGAAGCTAAATGATTGAACTCAAATAGCCCACTAAATCCTGGTTGACATAACAGATCCGGTAGGGAAATCTCATTGATATTTTTTGCTCCCTTGATCGATAGTAGGATGCTTAAGGATTCTCCTACCTTTAGCTGCGCGGGGCTTAATAAATCAAGTGAAGCTTCTATAGGACCTATGATCCCATTAAAAGAGGCCGGCTGTTGGTCATCGGAAAACAAAGCGACCTCAATAGTGACTGCAGGTGCCTTTGCATATAAAAGTTGAGGGCTATATCTTTTTTCACCGCTTAAAGAAATATGGTAAGCATACCCTTCTACAAAAGAAGGGCCAATTTCATAAAAACCAGTTTTTTTTGCTTCTATCATTTGAGCAATTTCTTGCACTGTCACGCCGTTTTGCTCTTTTTCTGTTACTTTGGCATCGCCTATTTTAATAAACTGTGTCAAATGAACAAAAGGAAGATGCGACTTGGTTAGATCAATACTTTGATTGTAAAAAAGGCGATAAACTAAAGTGGTTCTTTCTCCCAAATAGAGTTTAGAACTTCCCCTAACAAAAGCCTCTAATTTAAGAAAAGCATTTTCTAATTTAGCTTCGGGCGGCGGCTCTTTATCTACTACAAAATAGTTAGTAGCCAAAGAGTGATAGGTTTGCTTGCCCACTTTCACTGAGATGGGGGGTAAAGTATGACTTCCCACTTGCTTAGCAGGAAGGGAAAAACGATAAATTCCTATTTTAGTAGCGCCTGTTAAAGAGACTTGTTTATAATAAGAAGTTGATAAAGTAGCGCCATTAATAGTAAAAGAATCTGGATCAATTTTTTCTCCTTCACTTGTAGTAATGGTAATTGTTCCAGATAAGGGAAAGTGTAAATATCCTCTATTTTGATCGATGGTTGCTTCTATCATGACTTCTGCTTGCAAAAATAAAAAAGAAAAAATAGAAAAGAAAAAAACAAAAAACCCTACCATGAATGTCTCTCTTTTTTTACAAGAGGTTTAGAGTCTTGATCTTGGCTAAGCATCTCTTGAATAAGCGATCTGTTAGTAGGCAATTCGCTACTGTTTTTTGAAAAAAAGGAGTGGCTTTTAGCAGGATGATAAAGTGTCTGTAAAGCCTGCATCCAGTATTGGAGGCTTTCTTTTTCTAAAAAGAGTACTTTTTCAAAATCTGACAGCAAATTTTTTGCTAGTTGCATCGACTCTTTCCCTTGAGAAAAAAGCGGAAAAAATTCGTTCCATGGCGATTTTTGACAGCGCGCTTGATCTAGTTTTTTTTCCTCAAACTTTTTGATTTGCAATAACAATACCTCTTTAAAAAAAAGATCCGCTAATTCAATTACATCTTGCTGCGCTTCTTTTATTATCTTTTCTACTTTTAAAAATGGAGGAAAAGAGAGGCTCTCTTCTGTCATTTTTTTTACGCTCCATAACTGCAAAATGATTTTAGAAAAAATCTCTTTTGGAACATCTATTTTTTTTATCTCTTCTTGTTGTATTTTTTGAAAAGCAGCTAGAAAAAAAAAGTTTCCCATCGAGTTTCTTTTCTCTTTATAAAAGTTTAAAGAAAGCAACAAATAATGGTTTACTTCTGCTGCTTTTTTAACATCTAAGATATCTAATTTTTTTTGCAGTTGAAAAAGCAAAGGAAATGCACTTATATTTTTTGTTTGATCAATTAAAAAGAGTTGGTAATAAAAAATTAAAAGAGAAAAAAAATCATTTTTAGAAAAAGGAAAATTTTCTTTTATTTTTAGCTGGATTTCTTCTATTTTTTTAGTAGCTAAATCGATTTGGTTTTTCTCTAAATCTTTGATAAAAGATTGGTAGTTTTTTTCTAGTTTTTTTAGTTCAAGACAAGCTAATTTTTTACTTTTTTTTTGCCAAAAAATTTGCAGATTTTTTGCCTCTTTTTTAAGGTAAATTAAATACTGATTTTGAAGAGAAGAAGAAAGATTTTTTTGCTCGATTTTTTTAAGAAAATGAAACAGTTTTTTAAGGTCTTTTTTTAAGATAAAAACAAAAGAAATGAGGTCTACTTTTTCCATAAGGAATTGTTTTGCTTGTAGGTAGGTTTTATGTATGTGAAGATCGATGATTAGTTTTTTTTCTTCTATTTTTTTTTGCGCTTCATTTTTTTCTTCTTTCTCTATTTCACACATGAAAATAGCTAATTGACTAAGCATTTCTAAAGCTTTTAAACTACCTAAAAATTGATCCAAACTACATAGATAATCTGCCAGAATTATTTCTCTGTTAGGCTGGAGAAGTTGCAGAGAAAAACGGTAGTGAGCTAGCACTTGATTAAAAAATAAGGAGCGAAGCAAAAGAGGGTTGCTTACTTTATCTATATTAATAAAACTATAGTTATCTAAAGCGGCTTCCCCATTTTTTTGCGCTAGTTTTATGGTGCCTAAATTATATAAAAAAATAGCCTGTTGCCAAGAACCATTTTTTTTCTTTAACAATGATTGATAAAGAAAAATTGCTTTTTCATAATCATGAGAAAAAAATGCTATCTGCGCCTGATTTGCCAAGTGGAGCTTTTGCTCTTTACTACAAAGCTTAAAAGATAAAAAAAAGCAAAAAATAATGGTGAGCAAATTAGTTTTTAAAAACAAATAGGCCTCCTGTAAGAAGTAAAAGAGCAAGCCCGAGAGGAAATTGATAATAAAGATGACTTTCTTTTTTTTCTGCTACCCATGCTAAGCTTTGCTTTTGCTGCACTTTCTTTTCTTTTTCGATAAATTGTAGAATTTGACTTGCAATTTGCCAGCTGTTTTTATCTGTTGCAGAAAGGTAAATTCCACCAGTTTTTTGAGCGATTTTTTTTAACAACTGTGGTTGAAGCTGTGAAAAAACGGCTTTTCCCTGTAAAGTAGTTACATGAGGAATAAGTTGCGGGATTTTTTGTCCTATTCCCACTACAATCATCTTTACATGCAGTTTAAAAAGTTTGTCTATTTCCTCTAAAAATTTCTTTTGTTCCTCAATAAGTGGATCGCCGCCATCACTTAAAAAAACAACTAAACGCTCATGAGCAAAAGAAGAAGAACTTAAAGTATCGGCTAGCTCTTTTAATAGAGTTGCCAAGCGAGTACCACCAATCTCTCCTTCCTGAACCTCTATCTCTTTAGTTAAGAAGCGAGCAAATAGCAAGTCCAAGGTTTGTGGAACAACTGCAGTTAAAGTAGAGGAAAAAGCATAGACAGAAACGCTATTATTTTTTGACTTAGCTATCACCTCTTGCACAATAGCTTTTGCTTGCTCTAAACGCGTTTGTCTATTTTCTGTATCGGCTACCTCCATCGAAGCAGAGTTATCGATCAAAAAAATCAGTTCCCTTGTTTCTCTTTTTTGAACTAGTTGTAAAGGAGGCGCTACGAGCTTTTGACTCTTTTTTTCAGGTGACAGCAAAGCGATGCAAAGAAGTAACCAAATAAAACTAAAGCTACCTATTTTATAAAAAGTTGCTAGTCTGCAGCGAGGATTTAAAACTGCAAACTGCAGTTTCTTTTCTGCATAGAAAGCAATTTTTTTTTGGCGATACTGATAAAGAAAAAACTGAGAAAAAAAGATAAAAAAAGTCAAAAAAATTAAAATTGCTGCTTTAGGAAAAGCAAATGTTATTTCTTGCATCTTATAAGTTTTACCAGTTTATTTTAAGGCGCACTTTTAAAGTAAAATGACTCTAAACAGTTAGCAAGGAAAAAAAAGAGCATCCCTAAACCAATTAAATAGGGATAAAAAGAGAGCTCTCTTCTTTTGTTATTTTTAAAACTAGGGAGAAAAGCTTGACTCTTTTGTAGTTGATCAATTTCAGCATAAATATTTTCAAGTTCGCTTTGCCCGCTTCCCAAAAAGAGCTTTCCGCCTGTTGTTTTAGTAATTGCTTGCATTTGTCTTAAATTAGGAGCAAATTTTTTACTAGCAAATGCAGGGTCAATATTAATGATATAGAGTTTGACCTGCTCTTTTTTAGCAAGTTCTGCTACCTCTTCTAGTTCGATCGTGCGTAAGCGATTTCCTTTGTCCAAAGGATTTGGATCTTGAATCCCATCCGTAATGGCTATAATTGCTGCGCTTTTGATATTGTATTGCAAAGATCCAGCTTCTTCCTTGCTTAAATTTTTAGTAGCAGAGATAAGATGAATGGCTTTAAATAGCGCATAACCTAGAGCTGTACCATCTTTTTGAGAATGAGAAACCACTTTTAATTCCTTTAGCTCTTTTAGTAAAAAAGAGTGATCAAGCGTAAGAGGAGATTTTATTTGGGGAGTGCGAGCAAATTCCATCAAACCAATTAAGTCAAAGCGACGTTGCAAGATAAAAACCTTTGTCACCTCTTTTAGTAATTGCAGTTTAGTTTTTATAAAATTTTGGTCTTTTATTAAAATGGGCTGGCCCATTGAGCTGGAATGATCTAGTAAAAGATAAAAAGCTACTCCTTCTATGGGTACAGAAGAGGCAGAAGAACTACTATTTTTTGACTCCTCTTTTTTTATTAGATGAGGATCTATAAAAGCTAAAATAAAAAAGCCAAAAGCAGCGCGATAACACCAGTTAACTAAGAAAAAGCTTTTTATTTTAAAAGAGAGGCAAGAAACGCCATATAAGCTAGGTAGCTTAAAAGAGGGCAAGCTATCTTTTTTTAACTGCGATTGTAAACAAAGAAATAGTAAAAAAGTAGTGATTACTAAACCTAGCGCCAGCCAATCAATTTTCATAGGGCTCATTTTCGTTTGCCAAAAAATTAATGCTCTTTTTTTTGTAGAATTTTAGCAATCAAAGCAGTCCAACCTGTTTGATGACTAGCACCTAGCCCTTCGCCAGTCTCGCCATGAAAAAACTCGTGAAACAAAAGTAAATCCTGCCATTTTTCATCTTGGTTAAATAGACTATTTTCGGCAAAGATCGCGCGTTTTCCCTGCTGATTTTTTTTAAAGAGTTTTAGTAGCCGGTTAGACAGTTCTTGCGCCACTTGGCCTAAATTCATGAATACACCAGAACCGGTGGGAAACTCCACTTTAAGGCGGTCTTGATAGTAGTGGTGATATTTCTCTAAAGATTCAATAATAAGATAATTTAACGGTAACCAAATAGGGCCGCGCCAATTAGAGTTTCCTCCAGCCATTTCGCGATGTTCAGAGTCTCCTGGTTCATAGCGAATCCAGTACTCTTTCTCCTCTATTTTTAAATAGTAGGGGTTATCTTGATGGAATTTTGACAAAGAGCGAATTCCATAGGGAGATAAAAACTCATTTTCATCGCATAAATAGCGCAACGTGCTAATCAAGCGCTCTTTTGATAAAATAGACATCAGGTAAATAGGTCCTTGCTCCACATCTTCTGTATGGGTCATCATACTAGCATAGTTTGCCCGCTGATTTAAAAACCATTTCATCCGTCTTTTAAAGACCGGCATCGATTTTAAAATCACTTGTTCGATAGTTTCTACAGCAAAGAGAGGTAAAAGCCCCACCATGGAACGAATTCTTAAAGGAATCGACTCTTTATCAATATGAAGTACATCATAAAAAAATCCATCTTCTTCATTCCAAAGCGCATATCCCTTTGATTCAGGTAAAATCATTGCACTAGCGATTCTTAAATAATGCTCAAAAAATTTAGTAGCGCAATCTTGATAATTGGAGTTCGTGCGAGAAAGCTCAATGGAAATTTTCATCATTAAAGTACAGTAAAATCCCATCCAAGCCGTTCCATCTGCTTGATCAATATGCCCTTCAATTGCTAAATTACTGCGGTCAAAAATGCTGATGTTATCCAGCCCTAAAAATCCACCCTGAAATACATTATTTCCAAAAAGATCTTTTTGATTGACCCACCAAGTAAAATTAAGCAAAAGTTTATGAAATAGCCTTTCTAAAAACTCTACATCTTTTTTGCCGTTGAGTTTATAGTCAATCTTATAGACGCGCCATGCTGCCCATGCTAGTACTGGAGGGTTGACATCGCTAAAGTTCCATTCATAAGCGGGTAGCTGGCCATTGGGATGCATGTACCACTCTCTAGTAATTAGCGTCAACTGCCTTTTAGCAAAGTCAGCATCTACCATTACGAGCGCAATGGCATGAAAACAAAGATCCCAACTGGCATACCAAGGATATTCCCACTTATCGGGCATAGAGATGACATCAAAGTTAGTTAAGTGGATCCAGCTTTTATTTCTAGAGATTTGTCGCTCGACAGGATGAATAGGATCTCCATGAAGCCACTGCTCGAGGTCATAATAGTAGATCTGCTTGCTCCATAAAAGACTCGATAGCGCCTCTCTTTGAATTTTTTTTTCTTCTTGGGTTAAATGGCTAGCGTGTAGCTCTTTATAAAAAAGATCTGCCTCTTTTTTTCTTGTTATAAATATCTCGTCAAAATTTTTAAACGGAGCAGTTTGCTTTTTTTCGCTTAAACGAAGCTGAATTTTCCATACTTCTTGCGGCTGCACTAATTTGTAAAAATGAGCGGCGCATTTTGTACCTACCTGCGCCGGATTGATCGCTTTTTGTTCTTTTTCCACTAAATAACGGTGAAAAGCATCTTTAACATAAGGGCCAGCATTGGGCGTGCCAAATAAAAGCGCTTGGTTCGTTTCATTTTCTGTAAATAGCCACTCTTTGTTTTCTTTGGCATAAAAGAAATAGGTAGGTTCAGTAGGATGTCTCATTTCAATGCTTTGATCCTGACAAAGGTGCAGCTGAGGCTTTTGAGGGGTATCTCCCATCGGCCCTGCTTGATAGCCCCAGCTCCAGCTATTTCTAAACCAAACCGTCGGTAAAAGATGCAAAGGCGCTGCTCTAGTGCCAGCATTTACTGCAGTCACTTCAATTAAGAGATCATTACAATCTGCTTTTGCATACTCCACATAAATATCAAAGTAGCTACCATCATGAAAAATAGCTGTCTCTTCTAATTCGTACTCTTTTTCCAATGCTGTTCTTTTTTGATTTTCAAAAATGATTTTTTGATAAGGAAAAGCATTTTGAGGATACTTATAGAGCATTTTCATATAGCTATGAGTGGGCGTAGAATCGAGATAAAAGTAGTATTCTTTTACATCTTCGCCATGATTACCCTCTTCTTGATTCACTCCAAACAGACGCTCTTTTAAGCTCTCATCTTGTTCGTTCCAAAGAGATAGGGCAAAACAGTGATGTTGATAGCGATTACAAATACCTGCCAGACCATCTTCGTTCCAGCGATAGCTGCGGCTTTTAGCATGGGCATATGGAAAATAGTTCCATGTGTCGCCATTTGGGCTATAATCTTCTCTTACTGTACTCCAGGAGCGCTCACTTAAATAAGGTCCCCAGTTTTTCCAGTTAGCAGTGCGATCATGATGAGCTTTCAATCGCTCTTTTTCTGGATTTTTCATTTTTACGACCTATCTAATTATCTATGATATGTAACATAAGCAAAATTTTAATTTTAATACCATAATTGCAAAAAAAGTAAATTTATCGGTATGAATAAAGCAGAAGCAACTTACTTATTGACTTTAAGATAAAAAACCCCGAGTGAAACGGAAATGGAAGAAAAAAACATGGTCCACCTGCTTGATTTAGCCGAGTATATTTTAACAAGGCTTGGTCCCATGGCAGCTAGCCGATTGCAAAAACTTCTTTATTATTGCCAGGCATGGAGTTTAGTTTGGAGAGGCGTGCCTCTTTTTGCCGATAAAATCGAAGCCTGGGGAAATGGTCCTATTATTCCTGCCCTTTATCAGCTGTATAAAGGACACCTAAAAGTCTATGCTAATTTTTTTTATGAAAAAGAGCCCACAAAGCTTCCATTAGAGATTGACGGCGAAAGTAAAGAATTAATTGAAACAGTATTAGAGTTTTATGGTACTAAAGACTCTCATTGGCTCGAACAACTTGTCCATATGGAAGAGCCTTGGAGAACAGTACGACCAAAACCTCATCAACATGGTCAAAAAATGCAAGAAATTACGCCTGCTTCTTTATCAGCTTACTACTGCTCTTTATAAAAGGAGTATTTTTGTATGTCTCATCCTATCAAACAACTTTGCAAACCCAAGCATATCTGCGATCCTAGCTCATTTGATAAGCTCCCTTTACGCGTGCGCTTTGATTTAATGGACTTTGATCATCATCTGTGGGGGTGGGATAAACTCTCTTCAGAACAGTACATCCACTTTCTTAAGTTCATTCATGCTTTAGAAAAGCAAACTTGGGCCGAAATTAAATTAGCAGCAGGGGGAAGAGGACATGGTACGAATCACCACCCCCTAGAAATCACTAAATTTAATAAAATAGCCCAAAAAAGGCTGCATGAACTTAACTTAGATACTATTATTGGAGATACTCTTTTTTCGCTTCGACTCAACAGTTTAACCCGTATTTATGGCGTAAGAAATGAAGAGTATTTTCGCCCTATTTGGCACGATCCTCATCATGATCAACCAGAAAATGCAGCTTATCCAGTTGGCTGAGAAACGGGTATTTCGGTAATTAAAAGATCATAGTAAGGGCGTTGCCTTTTCCATAATTTTTTTTGCACCTGGCCTAAAATTTGTTGCCAAGAGGTAAGCGCAGAAGAATTCGTGAAACTTTTAAAAAAACGCAAGTAACAATTTGTAAAGCAGCTACCCTTTTCATCTGTTCCTTCTGAGTAAAAGCCTGGAGAAGCAGAAGAGATGATAATGACTCCTTCAAAATTTTGAAAGAGATGACGAATGTTGAAAAAAGCGTTCATATCTAACTCCACTTGCTCTGCTACCTGAGCCTCTCTTTGTAAAAAATTAGGAAAATCTCTAGGTTTCAATATGTTATTGCAACAGTCAACAAAAAAAACTAATAAACGCGGTTGATAAAAAAGCAACTGTTCTACGATTTGCCGCGTATCAATACCTATATCTCCATGATTAAAATAGAGAAAGGGCCAAAGAATTTGGCGATGCGATTTTGTATTAAATCCATGCCCAGAAAAATAAAAAAATACAATATCATTTGGTTCAATTGGAAGTTGAGCCAGCTCTTGCATCAGCAAAGGATTCACTTGCTCTCCTCTATAAACCCTTTGCTCCAGCCGCTCTACTCCCTGTAAAGCATGAAAAATTTCTTGAGTATGTGTCTGCATATGCAAAAGATCTTTCCTAACCACTTTTTTTAACTCTTGATCGTCGCTATCCCCCACTAAAATGGAGTGAAACGTGGTCGCTTGTAAACAACTGACTACCCAAAAACAGATTGTTAAGATAGTTAGTTGCAATCTTATTTTATTTA
>CATLPS010000068.1 GCA_950054535.1 uncultured Chlamydiae bacterium
TGAATTGAAAGTGATGGGGTTTATTATAGCTTTATCTTTAAACTTTGTTATAAATCAGTAATACCAAACTTGAGTTAGATTTTATCATTTATATTTTTTTTGATAAAAAAGAGCGATGAAAAGTAAATGGCTGGGTATTTTATTGATCATTTGCAAATGTAATAAGTTTTTAATAAAAAGCTAGCATAGACCAAAATTTTTCAATAATGATGAACTAGACAGTTTTTCACTCTGCTTCTTGGTAAAAAAGGCGCTGGTTATTAGCGCCTTTTTTTGTCTCACTTTATCAGTTAAAGCTAAGATTTACTCTAATAAAAAACTTTTTTAGTCTTGAATACCGCGGTTAGGGTAGATACTCAGCTACTTTTGGATTATTTTGTTTAGCTGCTTCTTTAAATAGGCTTTGACCCTTAAAAGAAGGATCAGCAAATTTAAAGGCTTCTGCATTTACTTTAATCGCCCCTAGCATAAATCCATCATTTTTTTTCCAATTTTCACCCACATGATCTAAAATTGCAGCATTTGCTTTAATTGCTTCAAGTAAAAAATCGGAGTCATTTTTTAAGGGTTCTTGAGCTAAAAGAAAAGCTTTCGGGCTTATATGTTTTATTGCTAGTAGCAGTAGCTGTTTATTTTCTGCAATTTTTTCTTTGAATGGGATAGAGCTAAAATCAGTTTCTTTATCGTGTTGGTATTTTTGATTCATTTTTAATAATAAAAATTTTTCGTTGTCATTTAGTGTACTCCAATTAGGAATTTTAATAATTAAAGCTGCATTATCCTCATTCAAATGTGCGTTTTTAACAGATTGATTTTGTGATTCATGTAGTACATTAAATCTTTCTGGTGTTGGTATGTCATCAAATGCTTTGCCATATAACTCATAGGCTAGGTAGTTTAACACAATTGACTTTTCTTGAGAAGAATCTTTAGGCTTTACAATGGAAGGTGTTTTACTGTTTTCTATAATTTGATAATGAGCTTTAAGGTGAGAAATTCCATCTTTAGTAATTCCCCGTTTTAATTGTTGAATAGGGTCAATACCTTTATACTGTTGTTGAAGGTTAGCTAAAGATCGATATTTGTCTGAAACTTCTGTGTTAGCTACTTTAATTTTTTTGTTACTAGTAAAGAGAAGAGCAAAAAGATCTAAAATAGAGCGAGCAATTTTACTAATAGTAATATCTTTGGAATGATATCTGTTTTCTAATTTTCTAATAAATATCTTTTCTGTGGAGGAAACATTATTATTATAATTGTTAGAGATTGAATTCATCATTATCTCCTTAAATTTACATTTATTATTGTTTCTATACTTAATTATAAAAAGACAGTGTTTTTTATTAGTAAAGCGTATATTTTTTTTCTGTTAATTTTATTTAGTAAATGAATTTCTTTTTGAGTTAATAAATTTTTTACTGGGAAAAAAATAAACATTGTTTTAAAAAAACTGAAAAGTTGTCTTTTACCAAAGGAGAGTCAATGAAATCGGAAGAAGCAAAAAAGGGGACAAAAGTGACTTGGAACTCACCGCAAGGACGAGTAGAAGGAGAAGTGGTGAAAAAAGTGAAAAAAGAGCAAACCGTAAAGGTAGGCGAGGATCAAAAGCGCAAAGTGAAAGCAAGTGCCTCTGATCCTAAAGTAGTGGTAAAAAGTGATCAGTCAGAAAAACAGGCTGTGCATACCCCGAAAGCCTTGAAAAAAAAGAGCTAAAAAATAGTTTTTTTTAAGTGATTTAAATTTTTTCCGCTAAAATAGCCATAAACAAAGGAATTTCTTGTCGGCTGCGATTTTCCATTTTAGCGGCGCTGCTTTTGCCTTCGCTTTTTTTATCTGAGCACCACTCTTCTAAATTCAAAATGGTAAAGCCAGCCTCTTTTAACCAGTGAAAGTAGCTACTTAAAGGGTGATGAAAGGACCATGTTTGAGGCGAGTCTTTGCCTTGACTTGGATGCGTTTGAATGGGAATAGTTAAGGGAGAGAGGTAGCGATCGATGCGGCGAAAGCGCGTTTGGCTATTTGCGTCGATTTGCCAGCTAGTTTGCCGTGGAATGCGAAAGCAGGGGTGGTTGACAACGATGAGTAATTTGCCTTTTTCTTTTAGGTGAAAAGATGCATTTTCCATTACTTTGGCAGGCGTTTCTATATTTTGTAGCGCTAAAATGATAGAGGCGTGAGAAAAATCTTTTTTCTCCAAAGGAAGTTTCTTGGTGACATCGGCGCAAATAAAGTGATGGTCACTAGAGCGGTCATATTGGCTAGCAGATAGAATTAGATCTTTTGCGGCGTCTACTCCACTATAAAAGATTCCTTTGGGCAAGTGACGGCTTAAAACTCCTTGCCCCGCAGCTAAATCTAAAAGAGAATCTTTTTGGGAGGCTTTCAGGGCTAAAAGCTTTAAAGTTTTTGGAATCACTACTGTTTGATGGTAATAGTGCCCTTTTTTACCTACAATTTGATGATACCATTTGCCACTTGATTGCCAAGAAGTCGATTTAGAAAATTTTTTATGCATAGAAAAGATCCTGTTGAGAGCGGTAATGGTTAAAGTTTGACAGTTATTGATCCTTTGACTATAACAGATGGTTGCAAGGAAATCACTATGAATACGCCTCCCATTAATAATTCTGTCTCTCAAGCTTCTCATAGCTACTCATCGCCTGATCAAGAGACTTTAAAAAAAATCGATCCCTCCTCTTCTCGCTTGCACACAATTGTGCAAAAGTTTCATCGCTCGCATCTACCAAAGGTAAAAGGGGTGAAATTTCATTTGTCTGACTCTTCTCTTACTTCTGCGCAAAATAGCTCTTCGGTAGCTATCTTTTATCAAAGATGGATGCCTGATGCAACTCTTTTTAAAAGCTTTAGCGAACGACTTGCGCAGCTTTTTGTAGTTATTTCGGGCGAAATGCGAAAAAAGTTAGAGGAGCCTGAAAAAAAGATGATTCGTCATCGTTTTAAATCAAAGGTAGAAAAAGTTTCTAAGGTGAAGCGAATTGGCAGTAAACTCAAGAAAAAGAGGTAGAGAAAAAATGGAAATTATTTCGGTTTTTCAGCAAGGCGAAAAAATAGATCTTTGCTATACAGCAGAAGGGGAAAACCTATCTCCCCCTTTACAATTTAAAGGAGTGAGCTCAGAAGCTAAAAGCCTAGTTTTAATCATGGATGATCCAGACGCTCCCCAGCAAACTTTTGTGCATTGGGTCGTATGGGATATCGCTCCTTCTTTAAAGGAAATGAGCGCAGGAGCAAAAGAGCTAGATCAAATGAAGGTAGGAAAAGGGTTAAACGACGCAGGAACAACAGACTATTTTGGCCCAAAACCGCCGGCAGGGCCCGCTCACCGCTATTTTTTTAAGCTCTATGCTCTTGATCTGCCTTCTTTAAACTTGAAAATAGGAGCTACTAAAGCGCAAGTGGAAGCTGCCATGCATGGGCATATCCTTGCGCAGGCAGAGGTGATGGGTACTTATCAGCAGGGCAATAGCTAAAATGACCTCTTTTTCTTGGATTGCCTCGCTAGGAACAGTTTTTGCTTTTTTTTCTGTCCTTGGCGGAGCTTTTGGGGCCCATTTTTTAAGGCAGCGCCTCGGCGTTGAGTATTTAGCTATTTTTGAAACGGCCATTCGCTATCAAATGTATCATGCCTTCGCTCTTATGATGCTTGCCTCGCGTTTTTTTGCTTATTCATGGCTTTTAGTAGCAGCGGCAACTTGTTTTGTATTAGGGACTTTACTTTTTTCAGGCAGTCTCTATCTCCTTATCTTTTCTGAAAAAAAAGCATGGGGAATGGTCACTCCTGTAGGAGGGCTATTTTTGCTTGCCGGCTGGCTCTTTTTTTTCCTGCTAAATTTATCTAAGGCTGGCTAACTGCTTTTCAGCTTTCCTTTATTCTTATTAAACAATCTTTTTTATGACTTTAAAAAACAGACAGATGCCAAAAGTAATTTTAAAAGCGGGGAAAGAAAAGGCCATTCGCGATCGCCATCATTGGATCTTTTCTGGCGCCATTCATCATCTTCCCAAAGAGGTAATAGATGGAGCAATAGCCTCTGTCTATTCTTTTGATCATCTTTTTTTAGGGCAGGCCTATTTTAATCGCCAGTCCGATATTATCGGACGTATGATCGCTTTTACAGAAGAAGAGATAGAGTTTGTCATACAAAAACGTTTGCAAGCTGCTCTATTACTACGCGCTCCTTTTTTTGATCAGCAAACTACAGGGTATCGTTTAGTGAATGGAGAAGGGGACGAGCTACCGGGGCTAATTGTAGATCGTTATAGTGATGTACTTGTCCTACAAATCTCTACATTGGGAATGGAGCAGCTAAAGCCCTTAGTGATAAAAGAGCTGATCGCTTTAGTACACCCAAGGGCAATTTATGAAAAATCTAATGCAAGCGTGCGTAAAAAAGAGGGGCTAGCCAATCTGCAAGGATTTATCTATGGAGATAGCTCTTGTGATACGGTAGATTTTTTAGAGGCGGGGCTCACTTATCGTATTCATTTGCAAGAGTCGCAAAAAACCGGTTTTTTTCTCGATCATAGAGAGATGCGTAAAAAAGTAAAAGAGCTGGCAAAAAATCGCACTGTGCTCAACGCTTTTTGCTATACTGGCGGCTTTACGCTGTCAGCAATTGCCGGAGGCGCTAAAAGTACCACCTCAGTAGATATTTCAAAAGAGGCGGTGCAAATGGTGCAAGAGCACGTGACTTTAAATGGGTTTAATGCTGGGCAGCAGCGCTACGAATGCGCGGACCTTTTTAAGTTTTTGCGCACCGAAGAGCTAACAGGCTATGACTTGATCATTTTAGACCCTCCGGCATTTGCCAAAAAGCGCGCCGATATTCTTTCGGCCTGTCGCGGCTATAAAGACTTAAATCGCTTAGCTTTGCAAAAGATAGCGCCTCGCTCTTTTGTGGTCACCTGTTCTTGCTCTCACTATGTGGACGATGATCTTTTTCAAAAAGTTGTTTTTCAAGCTGCTTTAGAAGCAAAACGCAGAGTAAAGGTGGTAGGACGACATTTACAAGCACCTGACCACCCCGTTAGTTTATATCATCGCGAAACCCACTATCTAAAAAGCTTACTACTTTATGTGGAGTAGCTAAAATCTTTTATTTCAGCCCCTTTTTGAAAATAAGTGTCAAATTGCTCTTTTTCTTTTGCGATCATGGCATGGTCCGTTAAGTCATTAATCTGAATAGGTGTGGCGGCTGCATAACCAGCTTTAAGGCATTCCACATCGCTAGTTTTTTTCTCTTTAAAGGTGGCTGTTTTGCCTCCCAGCCAGTAGTAAGGCGACCCTTCAAAAGGGTGGCTGCGCTGCTCAGGACTTTCGATCCAATACTCTTTTCCTTGCTCTGCTAGACGCACTCCCCGAATTTTCCCTTGCGCTTTATAAGGAAAGTTAACATTTAAAAATGTGCCTGAGGCTAGAGGATGTTTGATGAGGTAATGCATCACTTGCACGATAAACTCTTCACATTCAAAATAGGCGGGATCGCTATAGTCGCTAGCGGAAAAAGCTACGCCAGGCACTCCATGCATGACCCCTTCAATAACAGCTGCTACCGTGCCGCTGTAAAGTACATTGCGCCCAATATTAGAGCCTCTATTAATACCTGAAACAATAAAATCTGGATAGCGCGGTAAAAGAACATTTAAGGCCAGTTTGATGCAATCTGCTGGCGTGCCGTTGACTGATCGCACCTCGATCTCTTCTTTTGGCCAGTAGATAGTTTCGACATGCAAAGGCCTTCTAACGGTAATAGAAAGCGCTGTAGCAGATTGCTCAAAGGCGGGCGCAATGACAGCTAGGTCAGCAGTTTCACTTAAGGCTTTCCATAAATGTTTAATGCCAGGAGCGTAGACACCATCATCATTGCAAACCAAAATAAAAGGGCGAGTAGACATATAAAAATCTCATTTTTTCATTCATTAGTAAATATAGTCACCAGCTATCTCGCGCCTGTGATGGCTATCGAGTACGTGAAATAGACGTAATTTATTTAAATTAGCGACAGAAAGTTGCCCAAGAGGAAGGTAGACAATTTTTTTTCCATAGCTTTTAGCAAACCGCTTGAATTTTTCTTTGGGCGGAAAAGAGGCGACATAGACGACTGTAGGATGCACGGCATAGTCAATTGCTGCCATCAGTAATTTTTCTGCTTTATATTCACAGTGTAGATAGTCGCTGTCTGTCCAGATATCGCGCATACGTCTAGGCGGCGAAGAGAGTAGCAGTCCGCCATACTCGCACCGGCTAATGCCAGGTCCAATGATGTTTTCACCTAAAGGGGTAGCAAAAAAAGCCATATCCGATTCTTGTGCATGCTCTCCCAGCCAGGTGGTACACCAGGGATACTTGCTTGGCTCTTGACTCTTTTTCTCTTCTTCAAAAATAATACAAAGAGAGCTGATCTCATCAGAAAAGTGGTCAGTAGTTTTGACAAATAGGCCTCCTTTATGCCACTGGCGAATTGTCTCTTTTACGTCAATGCCCTCTTCAAAGCTAGTAGAAAACGGAATGGTTTTAGCGGCGCTTTCTTTTAAAAGCCTAGCTGCTTTTTGCTTTAAAAAATGGCCAAATTTTTCAATTAGTAGATCTTCTGGTGGATAAGAGCAAATCGAAAAAGGGTGAGGGGAAAAAGAGAAGCTAGAGCGATCTTTTTTTAAAAGCGAGACAGGATTGCTTTTACTGCTTTTTTTCTTAAGCTCAAAACGCATCCGTTGCTGATCTCCCCAAACCTGCTGCGCAGTCAGCGAGGCGGTGGGAAGATGGTCGATATTGGTTTGATAAGGGTAATCAGTGGCAAGCTGCCAGGTTTCATAAGCGTAATTAGAGTCTACACATCCTTTGGCAGCATGTAAAATTTTAAATAGATCGGGCATTAGCTGGTGGTGAATAGCGGCATACCTGCGCGAAAATTGCATTAAGTTTTTAAGGTGGTAGCTAAAAAATTGGCCAGCATGGCTTTTTTGATACTCTAAACTAGCCTCTTTAAAAAGGTGAAAAATAATTACTTGTCTATCCGGTAAATTTTGTAAAGAAAAAGAGCTCCTCCACTTTTCATAACAAAGTGAAAGATAGCCCCACTCAGCCATGATCTGACGGTAAGAGGTAGAACAAGGAGCTAAAAGAGTGATATCTTCTTCTATAACAGGTGTAAAAGTAGGAAAGTGAGAATTGTTGATCAATTTCAAGACTGCCGAAACATGCGCCATGCCGCCAATAAAGAGAATTTTGTCGTAGCGCAGGCTCAGCTCTTTTAACCTTTTGGCCATATGGAGCTCGCGTTTTTGATCAAAAACGCTGCTTTTAAATGGTTGCTTAGCGCTAGCCTTTTCATAGCTTTCAAAATATGTTTTTAAGCCAATTTTTGGCGCTGCGTAGCTATCGGGAAGTGATTCTTTTATTTCAGGATAGTCATAAAGAGCTAAATCAATACAAAACGCATCGATTCCTTTTTCTACTGCGCTACGCAGCCCTTCAAAAATAGGATCGCACGGCTCGCACATAATGTAGCTTGGGCCACTTTCCTTTTCCACTAAAATAACACTAAGGTTTGGCAGTCTCCTAGCAGCTTGACAGGCCTGCGGTTGGATAGTTTCAGGTAGCTCTACGGCGATGCAATCGGGCTTAATCTCTTCCAGCGCTAATTTAACTAGACAAGCCATCTCCATTTTGTAGGGGAGGATAGGAATGGCATATACCTCTTTTTGTATCAAATAAAAATGAGGAAAGGGCATCAATACTTGGCCTTTTTAAACTAAATAGATCAAGGCGCCATTTCCCAAAGTCATTAAAATGGCTTCGCGCAATAGACCTAGCGCGTTTACTTGATCTGTCTTTAGACTTTTAATGCGCTTAGCTGCATAGCGCGCAATATTAATTCCATCGCGAATAGTATAGTTTTCTTCGCTCAAGTGAGCTCTTTGCAAAAAATCGACGACATAGTCCCTAATGCCTGCATCAATAAAAGGCAGGCTCTCTTTTAGAATGCGTCTTTCTTCGTCTGCCTCGGGAAAGTCTAAATAGATTTGAGGTTGCAGGCGGCTATGAATATATTCTGGAATTTCAAAAGTAGAGGCATCTTCATTCATAGTAGCGCAAAGGCGAAAATCTGGATGCGCTACAATTTTTAAGCCCGTAACAATAGAATTAATCGAGCGCCTGGCATCTAAAAGGGGCGCTAAAGAGGCCCATGATTTTTCGCTCATGCGATTTGCCTCGTCTAAAACGCAAATACCACCTTGTATCATAGCTGAAACAAGCGCTGAGGCTACATAGCGGATCTTTCCCATTTGGTCAATTACAGGGGTAATGAGAAGGTCTTCTGGCCTAGTGTCCATGGTACATTGAAAAATATAGAGCTCTTTTTTTAATAACTTAGCTGCGGCGCAAGCTAAAGTGGTCTTTCCTACTCCTGGCTTTCCAATTAACCGCGGGTTTAAAGGCAAGTCATTAGGGTCGATCACTAACCAAGCAGCTAAAAGCTGCTCTAAGACATTTTTTTGACCGATCCAGTCAAAGTTTAAGAGGTCTGCTGAAGTTAAAGAGAGCTCTATCCCTTCTATTTTTACCGACCTGTTTTCATATTGCTTATTTTGAGTCACTGGTCCTCTTTGGCTATAGGTTTAAGGGGTAGCTGCTTTTTGCGATCCATAGATCAGACCTGCTTTAGCAATATTTTCACGGGCATTGGGAAAGAGGTGCTCTATCTCTTGCACAAGCCGTTCGGTTTGTCTGCGCATCGAATTTTGGCCCACCGGACAGCGGCACATGACTCTAGCAAATCCTTGCTGTTTAGCGAAGGTACGAATTTCTTGTTCGGTAATATAGATAAGCGGCCGTATTAAAGTAACGCCATAATCTTTCATAAAAATTTTAGGTAAATTACCAGCAAACTCCGCCTTGTGCAGTAAATTCATTAAAAGCGTCTGCACATGATCATCACGATGGTGTCCAAAAGCAATGGTGGTAGCGCCTACCTCTTTGGCTGCATTAAAAATCAAGCGCCGTCTTTCTCTAGAGCAGCTATAACACTGCAATGTCTCCAGCTTTTGGTGAGAGGTGCAAGAAATGAGGGGAACCTTTAGCTCGTCGCACGTTTTTTGCAAAAATGAAGCATCCACGCCAGCTCCACAAGAAAACTGACCATTTACATGGATGGCATAGAGATCGAGCTCGGGAAAGCCGCGCCCTGAGACAGCTTTTAGCAGATGTAGGAGGGTTAAACTATCTTTTCCGCCGCTTAAAGCGATCGCTAATTTAGAGACCCCCTCTACCATTTTAAAGTCAAATAGCGCTTTGCGAAAGGCGCTTTCTAACTTTTTTGCTAGGGTTGTCCAGTTTTTTTTCATTGGGTCCATTACCATGTCAGGATAAAGAGTAAATAATTTCAGTGATCTTTTTCTTGATTAACGACTATTATGAAGAGATAAGGCTCTTAATTCAACTATTTTTGCCTTTAATAAAAATTTAAAAAAGGAGAAGAGGATGTCAAGTGTAGGAAGAAACGATCCTTGCCCTTGTGGATCTGGTAAAAAGTATAAGCAGTGCTGTTTAGCCAAACAATCGGCGAAACCAAAAGGGCTTGCCGGTAGAAAATTTACAGCAAAAGTATTAAATAATGCTAGCGCATCAGAAGAAAATAGGGAAAAGCAGGCCATTGTACCGGTAGATTATAATTTACTGATGGAAAAAACTTTTAAAGGGGCTTTAGAAAAATTTCCAGATGCTCCGCCTATTCCAGAAAATCCGGATATGTACTTGAGCCAAGAGGAGCAAAGCAAAGAGGAGCAAAATAAAAAATAAATTGCCTTTAAAAGGGTTTTAAAGAAGCTTTGGTTATTTTTTTCACAAATGTGTTGTGCGATAATCATTAGGTTTGATATAAGTGTCATTTCCTAAGCTGGCATAGCTCAATGGTAGAGCACCCGACTTGTAATCGGACGGTTGTGGGTTCAAGTCCTACTGCCAGCAAGGCTTTCTTTAAAGCCCATCTTTTGGGGGTGTCGCATAGCGGCAATTGCAAGGGACTGTAAATCCCTCGACTTCGGTCTCCGTTGGTTCGAGTCCAACCGCCCCCAAACTACTTTCTAAAAACTTTCTTATCTTACAGTATAATTAGTAAAACCGTTACTATGAAGTGCTAGCGAAAAAGTATTAATTAGCTTTTTCCAATAATTTTTCTCTCTTAACTTGATACTTATCTATCTCTTTTTTCTCCAAAATGACGGTTTTTTTTTCATCTCAGTGTCCCATGAGTGTCCCTATTTTGTTAAGTCGTTGCTTTTCTTTATTATTTTTCTTTTACTGCATAGTTTATTGTTGCTGTAAGAAACAGCAAAAAGCACCAATAATTTTACTTTGACCATCTATCATAAAAAGAGAATGGGATTTTAATCGT
>CATLPS010000069.1 GCA_950054535.1 uncultured Chlamydiae bacterium
TAGAATTAACGCAGCAATAATTGTAGTGACATTAGAGTCAATAATTGCACTAAATGCCTTGCGGTAACCTGCTTGGATGGCCGATCCAATGCGGTTAGTTAACTTAAACTCTTCACGAATTCTTTCAAAAACAAGTACATTAGCATCTACGGCCATACCAATAGTAAGTACAATTCCAGCCAAACCTGGCAAAGTAAGAACAGCGCCAATATTTTGCAGCACTCCCCACATAATTAAAATATTAAGCAGAACGGCACAAGAGGCAATCACTCCAGCAAAGTGATAATAACCCACCATTGCTACTACAACTAATGCAAGAGCAATTAAAGTAGCAAAAATCCCTTTGGATCGCTCTTCTTTTCCAAGCTCAGGACTTACATTTGCCTCTGAAAGAATACGCGGTGTAAAACTTAGCGAACCAGCTTTTAGGTCAGCTGCTAACTGGTTTACCTCTCTTTGAGAAAACCTACCACTAATCGTCCCACCATCTCTTAAAGCTGCATTTAATGTAGGAGAGGTAATAATTGAGCCATTTAAGACTACCGCCATTCTCCATCCCTTACCTCTAGAATAAGCTTCTTTAGGCGTTCCTGTGATTTTATCTTCGGCAAACTGAGAAGTCCAAGCGTAAAAATTATCTCTAGGACTTCCTAAGTCGTTGCCATTTTCATAAGAATTTTTTACCCCAAAAGTTAAAATATTTCCTTGAGTGGAGTCATAAGAAGCGGTGACATTATCTAGATTAGAGCCTTCTAAAGCATAGTTATGAAAAACAATAATAAGCGGATTTACTTGTGTTTGCCAATCTTGTGACTCTCCTTCTCTAAAAATAGCAATAGTAGAGAGGGTATCCTCATAAGAGGAAGTAGCAGTACGGTTTTTGGGGTTAGCCAAACGAAGCCCATGATTGTAGAGTAGCTTAGCAGCTTCACTACGAGGGGCTACATTAGCTCCAAGGCTACTATCACCGCCTAAATGTTGCCAGGCAATTTCATTGATGCTAGTAATATCTTTACGATTGGTGACTACTGCCTCATTCCAAATCCCCTGCAAAAACTGATTGACCGCTGAAGCTAGGGCTGGATGATTAGAAGTAAATTTTTCATTCACAATGTGAAAGTACATTGCAGAAGCTTTGATTAGCTCCGAAGCAGATAAATTTTGCGAGCCTGGAAAATCTAAAATAATATTAGAGTTTTCTATGCGAATCGTTCTTTCTGCAACGCCCATCTTATTAATACGCGCGTAAAGCTCATTTACTGCTTGGTTAAGATCTGCCGGTTCTGTTACAGGACGACCGTTTTGGTCTGTAAGTCCAATACGTACGGTTTTACCACCAGAAAGATCAAGTCCCCACTTTAATATTTTACGATCATCACCCCTAAAATACTTAGCTATGCTAAGTTTTAGGTTTTGCCAATAAGGGTTTTTAGTCGGAGGTGGAACGGTATATTTACTCGTAGCATTTAAATCTACTTGCGCTGTTTGATACGCTTCGCGCCATTTTAACAGATCCTCTTGCTCCCGATCTTCTATTTTATTGACCGTTAATAAACGTTGCTCAATATCAGAAAAGTCAAGTACGGCAAATTTTTTACTTCCATAAACATGAAAGTCTTCTCGCGTTGCTTGTAGTAAAGTGCCATAATAATCATTATATTCAAAAATATGATCTTTACTAAACTCTTTTGGTAAATCAAAAACTGATCCTGAATAACCAATAAAGCCCATTTGTTGTAAAGTAGAGCTTAACTCTTTAAAATCTTCTACTAATGAACTATTTTCGCTAGCTTGCAGACCTTTTTCGTGTTTTTTAATAATAGCATCCATTCCTTTAGCAATCACGTAAATAGAACCATTATTAAATCCTTCTATTTCTAGTTCAGATGTGGCAGGTGCATAAACTACCAGTCCAAGCTTTTGTTCTTCCAGCTCTTCTTTTTTGTAGTCTGCATAGCTACGTACAGGATAATTTTCTCGAACTAAATCTGGATGGGTAGGAGACCAAGAAAGCAACAGCTGATCCAAAACTTGCTTTGCTTGCCTTTGCGCAAGGTAGCTCAAGTCCATTACTAGATATCCTGAGCTATTTGGAAGAGTATCTAAATTGATTACAAAAGTCTCTTCGCTAGGTTTAAAGCTCTCATTCGACCTGCTTGCCACTAGTGCAACGGCGTTGATTAAATATCGGTTAACGCTTTCTTTAGCAATTTGCTCTTTTTCTGATTTAATTTCTTTAGAGCGAATCGCTTGCACATCTTCGTAAACTAATAACGCTATTTTTCCGCTTTCTAAATCGACTCTCAGCCCACGAATAAAAGGGTTGTAACCATCTAAATAAACTTCATAAGCTCCTTCGCGCTGAGCATCCGTTAAAACTTGAGTAATTTTCGTTTTTTCTAAGGGAGTAAAGCCATTTTTAAATTCATTGCTGTTTTGCTTTAAAATTGCCAGCACCTGATTTAAAATTTCGACTTGGTCATTGAGAAGTAAAAGTTGCTGCTTTTGTTCTGTTTCCTCAGGAATTCCTTGTTCTTTTTTTGAGTTTTCCTCCGCCTCAATCGTATTCGCTTCTGTTTTAAATTTTTTATTTAACTGCTCTAGTTTTTCAATAAAACTAGTAATCAAATCCTCTCTTTTTGGAGAATTGATTTGAGAAAAACTCGAAAAATAACGCTTAGTAATAGGATTTTGTAACCCTAATGTTTTCTCTATTTCTACAATATCTCTTGCTAAAGCCATTGCAACTTGATTCCCCTCTTCTGAGCTAAGAGATTCAATAGCTGCTAGTTGTTGTGCCACTTGACTTGGCCCTACAATCGCTTTTGTAATTTCCATTAAACGATCACTTACAAGCTCTTGGTATTGTTTGCTGATTTTAAAATCTGCATCGCGCTTTGGTATAAATCGAAAAAGTTGATCTGTTTCATTAGGATCCAAAATAAAATCTACGTTTCTTTGCACATAAATTTTAGCACTATCTGTTGCTTCTGCTTGTGAAACAAGTTCTAGTTGAGCAGGTAGAAATGGAATTAGCTGACCTGCCCTTGGTAAAAAGCGGCGAAAAAGATCAGCATCTTGCTCATTCTTAAAAGAAATTGCGATTAAGCCACTATTATTTGAGTCTAAATCGATAGAGATAGGTTTTACACCAAGCATACGATTAAAGGAATAAAGCCACTCTTTAGACTCTTGTTCTAAATCGTTTACTCTATCCATAGTGGATAAGGCAACGCTTTCCGCATAAGCCGCATCTACAGGTTGATGAAGGGGTTTTGAATAGTAAAAAATTGTTGGTAAAATGTTATAAAGCGTTAAAACCAACACAGCAACAATTAAATAAAGTTGCCATCGCTTCTGCTTTTCCATTATGTATTTTCCTCTGTGCAGTCTAATAAAAGAGAATAGTTCTTAGATAAAAGAGGCAGAATAACAATTAAAATCCATTCTGTCTACATAATTTAAAGAAGGTAAATATTTTTTGGAAAAATACAAAAATCTTAAAAGAGAATTTAAAAAATTAGCCTATTTTATTTTTTTCGAATCTCTCTATTTTTTGTTCATTTAAAATGAAAAAGCCGCTGAAAAGCAGTTTACTTTCCAGCGGCTTTTTTTATTTGACTGTTACCAAAGCTTAGCTTACAGGAAGCTCAGTAGTATTTTCTTCTTCCGCTTTTTGCGTAGTTAGCTCTAAAAACTGCTTGTTCAATGAACGTGCTGCAACGAGCCAAGCACCGATAATCACTACCAAAATTGCTCCAATATAAGGCGTAATGGTAGCTAACGTACCAAAAGCAAGTAAAAAGAGTTGGATCATTGATCCACCAGATTTACCTAGGCGCGCTCCTACTACATCAACAGCGGCTTTACCCTTCACTTTAGAATCTTCGTCAAGAGGAATGTAGGCCATTTCTTTAGTTGGATCAAAAAGAGAGTATTTAGAAGATTTACTCATAATATTTTGCGCTGCTCCGAACATTACCGCTAAAAATAGAGGAGTAGAACCGATTGCTGCAATTGCTCCTGCTAAATTATCACTAAATATTACAAAAGAGAAGAAAGCTACCCCTGTAATAAGTAAAACCACAGGCGTTACCATGGCAGCAAATCCCCAGCCCTTCCAACGAATCAAGTTTCCACCGACAAATAGCATCATTAAAATTGTGACAGCACCTGTACAAAAGGAAAACCAACCCATAAATGCGCTATAGTCATTTGGATTTGGATATTGAATTTTTACCTGGCTCTTCCATGTAATTTCTACTAAGTTAATACAAATTCCATAGGCGATGACTAACATCGCAAGGCAAAGAATATACTTAGAAGTGAAGATAAACTTAAAGCTATCTCCAAGTGACATTTTTGCTTTTTTCTTTTTGGGGTTTACTGCGCTAGGCTCATAAAAACGTGTGTCGGTTAAAACATTGCGATTAATCCACCAGTAAATAGCCATGACAGCAATCCCGGCAAATACAACCATACTCATTAGATAATTTAAAGAAATTTGCCAAGCATCTACATCGGCAGGCAAAGTTTTACGAATATCAGAAACGTAAACAATTGCAGGGCCTGAAACTAATAGAGCTAAATTAGCACCTAAACCAAATAAACTATAAAATCTTTTTGCTTCGGTAACCCTAGTGATTTGGTTCGCAAAACCCCAGAAGAGTAAAGAAAGAACAACGCTGCCCCAAAGCTCAGCTAAAATATAAAAAATTGAATACATCCAGTTTTCATAAGCTGCGGCAAGTCCTACCCATCCGCCAGGTAGCCAAGCGCGCATTGCAGCTGCAGATTCTACCGGCATCAGTGATTCTCTGGAAGGATACATAAAAGTGGCAAAAAGGCCAAAAAAAATCACAAAAGGTGCTAAAGTAACATAAAATAGATTTTCTTTACTTAGTACATTACTAAGTTTTGAATAGATAATCATAAAAAGGATGGCTGCTGGAACTACTCCAAATGATTTCAAAAAGGGAAGAGCTTCCGCTCCTGCTGCTGTGACTATCAGTGTGTCTTTAGTATCCCTTAAAATAGTGTAGTTAAAAGAAATGAAAAAAAACATAAGAAACATGGGGAGTAGCTTTTTTAATTCGAACCCATGCACCGGCCAAAAAAATGACCGCCATTTACCAAATTCTTGTTTGGTAGCTTGCGACATATATAAACCTCAAACTAGTTTAACGTTAATTTTTGAAAACAACTAGAACTGTTCAGTTTTCTGAAAAATAATTCTAAGACGAAATTATTTATAAGGTTATTAAAAAAAGCAAGTAAAATTCTTTCTCCATAAAATGCAAATTTGAATTTAACAACTCTATTTTACATTAATTATTACATTAAAATTGATATTTAGCTTGACTTTGCTGCCTTAACTCTTAAAATGATAACAATAATAAGTTACCGTTGAATTTAAGTAGTGAGTTATTTATTTATAAACAAAATAACTCAATTACTTGATTTCCAACATTTTGGAGATTTTAACACTTCTATAGGTTGCTATTTACATTCCTTTTCACTTGTCCTTTTTGCACCAGTTACAAAAAACAAAGTCTATGTTGAATGCAGTCAGAATTGTAGAGTCAAGAATTATCAATGGAGTTTGGTTGCGATGCACTGCACGCCTCATGAAGATCCTGTATGGATCTACCCTCGACAAGACGAGCAGCTTAAAAAAAGTATTGTCAAAGAGTTTAGATTAAACCCTGTTATTGCCCAAATTTTGGTTTCGAGGGAGTTTAATTCGCTAAAGCAAATTCACGACTATCTTTATGCAAAACTTCCCGATCTTCATGATCCTGCTTTAATGTCAGAAATGCCACAAGCAGTCGCTCGCATCTGTCAAGCTATTGAGCAACATGAAAATATCTTGATTTACGGCGACAATGATGTGGATGGAATGACTGGCACTACACTATTGACCGAGTTTTTAAAAGAGCTGGGAGCTAAAGTTTTTTTCTATATCTCTAATAGGGGCGCTTTGCGGCAAAGTTTAATTGTAGAAGCATTAGAGTATGCGCTGATTAATGAGTGTAAACTATTGATTACAGTAGACTGCGGCATTACAGCTGCTAATGAAATTGCTGAAGTTGCAGCCCACAACGTCGATGTGATTGTAACGGATCATCATGAACCTACAGATAAAATTCCTCACTGCGTCGCAACTTTAAATCCCAAACTTGTAAATGACCCATACCCTAATCGCGACTTGACTGGTGTAGGGGTGGCTTTTAAGTTAGCTCATGGAGTAACCAATCAACTCACTTTAGAAGGCAAGTTACAAGGTAAAAAAATTGATTTAAAGCGCTACTTAGATCTTGTTGCCTTAGGAACAATTTCCGACATGGGATCTCTTTTAGAGATGGAAAATCGCGTGCTTGTCAAATATGGCCTTAGACAGCTACGAAAGGGAAAGCGCATGGGGCTTTCCAAACTACTTTCTTTTTGTGACGTAGACCTCAACGAACTAAGCACATTTACTATCGCCTCAAAAATCGCCCCCAGGCTCAATAGTCTTGGAAGAATTGATGATCCTCGCAAAGGGGTGCAAATGTTACTTGTCGATCAAGCGGAAGTAGCGGAAAAAATGGCCGTAGAGTTAGACCTTAACAATATTGAGCGCCAAAAAATCGAACGTACTATGTCTGCCGATGTCGACTTGACTATTTCAAATGATCCTTCCATTTTAAAAAATCGAGCAATTGTATTAAGTTCTCATAAATGGCATCCAGGAGTCATCGCCATTATTTCTACTCGCATTTCTAAGCTCTATAATAGACCTACTATCATGATTGCCATTGATAAAGGAGTAGGAAAAGGATCTATGCGCTCGATTCACGAATTTCCCCTTTTACCCAGTTTGAAGAATAATGCAGATATTTTGCTCAATTTTGGGGGCCATGATTTTGCGGCAGGCTTAAGTGTAAAAGAGGAGCATATTGAAGAATTTAAAAAACGGTTTATCCATTCTGCTAATTCTCAGCTGGATGATTTAGATGTTATGTCTAAATTAACTTTAGATGCGGAAGTAAAGTTTAGCGAATTGACTTTTGATTTTATGGAATCCGTTAAGCTTTTAGAGCCCTATGGCAACGAAAACCCGCCACCTATTTTCTATTGCGATGCAATACAGGAGTGGCCAGCTAAAGTTGTGGGGAATAATAAGCATTTAAAACTTTATTTAAAGCAAGAAGATCGTCTTTTAGAGGGCGTTGCGCTGGGAAAAGCTGCTTTAATTTCTGAGCTACGTCAAAAAACTTCCCAGCTTTCCCATTTACCCCGAAAAAAATTAAAGCTGCGAATTGCTTTTACGCCTCAAATTAACAAATCAAGTATTCAGCTGTTAATAAAAGACTTTAAAATATTAGATTAAGTATCCATTTTTTATTTCTTCAAGCGGCTCATTAGCTCTTTAACCATCGCAGTATAGTCCTCTGCTGCACGGCTTTGGGAGTCTGTATCAAAAACGGGCTTACCAAAGATAGATGCTTCTGAAACAGCAATATCGCGTCTAATTTTATTTTCCACTATCTTACCTGTAAAAGTTGCCTCGATTGCTTCCAAAAAAGGCTGATTACTTTTACCACGCGCATTCCAAAAAGAGAGGACTACTCCTAATACTTGAATGGGATGGCGTACATGAATACTCTCTATAAACTGGCTTAATCTTTGAAGACCTTTTACACTATAAAATTCAGGAGTAGCGCAAATCAGAGTGTAGTGAGCTGCAATGAGCGCTGATTCCGTTAACCAACATAAAGAAGGAGGCGTATCAATAATAACAAAGTCATAATTTAAAGAAGCAATGAGATCTTTAAGCTTTTCATGCGAATAGCGATCAGAAGCTAGTTTACCAGTGACTTCTACTCGCTCTAGCCATGTATCGGCAGGAATAAGATCAAGGTTTGGTAAATAAGAAGAGCAAATCACTTGCTCTATCTTTTTTTCGCCTTGCAACACTGGTGCTAAGCTGTCATTTTCATCTGGGTCTAGTCCAAGGCCTGTAGTAAGATTGGCTTGAGCATCAAAATCAAGCAGCAGTACTTTTTTTTTGTAAAATTTAACTAAAGCTGCGCCTAAATGTAAGGCGGTCGATGTTTTCGCTGTCCCCCCTTTAAAACTACTAACGGCAATTACTTGCATTTCAAACTTCCTTTGATTGATAAGCAGAGGTTAAAGAGCGACTGTGCTTCTCCGCTTGAAGACGTGTAATAAACTCTTCGATGATAATTTCGCCATGCAATTTATTGTCGCGCGTGCGTAGGCTAGCTACCTGATTTTCTATTTCGCGATCGCCTACTGTCAATATATAGTTATATTGCGCAAGTTGTGCATTGCGAATTTTTTTACTTACAGACTCGCTACTACTATCTACATCCACATGAAAACCTGCTACTTTCAACTTTTTTGATAAAGAATATGCATAATTTTCATGTCTATCAGCGACAGTTAAAATTGCAACTTGCGAAGGGCTAAGCCAAAGAGGAAACTTTCCTACAAAATGTTCAATTAAAATACCAAAAAAGCGTTCAATGGAACCAAATAAAGCACGGTGAATCATTACTGGTCTTTTATGTAAACCATCTTGAGCGGTATACTCTAGCTTAAATTTTTCAGGAAGAGCCATATCGAGCTGAATAGTACCACATTGCCAACTACGGTTAATTGCGTCACGGATATGAAAATCAATTTTTGGTCCATAAAAAGCCCCATCCCCTTCATTTACCCTGTACTCTTTTTGGCTGGCTTCTAACGCCCCTTTTAGCCCTTCAGTCGCATTTTCCCACTCTTCATCCGTTCCAATTGTATTTTCAGTAGGCCGCGTGGAAAGCTCTAGACGATAGTTTAGGCCAAATGTAGAATAAATCTCATCGGCTAGCTTTAAAACAGCTTGTATTTCTGTTTGAATCTCTTCTGGTTTCATAAAAATATGCGCATCATCTTGATGAAAGCTGCGCACACGAAATAAGCCTGAAAGCGCTCCTGAAGGTTCATATCGATGCACATTACCAATTTCGGCTACCCTTAATGGTAGCTCGCGATAGCTATGCGTTTGTGATTTGTAGTAAAGCATACAGCCAGGACAGTTCATGGGTTTAATTGCAAAGTCGCGCTCTTCAATTTTTGAAGTGAACATATTTTGACGATAGTTGGACCAGTGACCAGAAGTAACCCAGAGATCTTTTGTCATCATTGATGGAGTTTTGATTTCTACATAATCATGGCGGTTTAAACAATCTCTAAGGTAATCAATCAGCGCATTCCAAACAATTAGCCCTTTAGGATGGATAAAAGGCATGCCCGGAGCTTCTTCTTTAAGCGAAAAAAGCTTAAGGTTAGGCCCGATAATTTTATGGTCTCTTTTTTTCGCTTCTTCTAGTTGAAAAAGATACTCTTTAAGTAACAGGCGATCTGGAAAAGTAATGGCATAAATACGAGTCAGCATCTCGTTTTTTGCATCCCCTCGCCAATAAGCTCCTGCTGTTTTTAAAATTTTTAAGGCTTTAATTTTTCCTAGGTTATGCAAATGAGGCCCACGGCAAAGATCAAAAAACTCTCCTTGGCGATAGGCAGAGAGAGTGGACCCCTCTTCAAAGCCATGAATAAGTTCGCACTTGTAAGGGTTATCAGCAAAAATTCTAAGCGCATCTTTTTTTGAGGCAAGCTCTTCGCGCTGGCTGAAGTAGTTAGCGCTAATGATGGATTGCATCTCTTTTTCAATTTTAGCAAAGTCAGCATCGGAAATACGCAAATTAGCAAAATCATAATAAAAGCCATTTTCAATAGGAGGGCCAATGGTAGGTTTTGCATCGGGCCAAATTCTAAGAACAGCTTGAGCAAGTACATGAGCGGAAGTATGCCAGTAAACTTCTTTTCCTTGAGGATCTTCAAAGTTCCAAAAGTTGACTTCATCGCCGTGACAAAGAATAGTCCCTAAATCCACTGTTTTTCCATTGATACAAGCAGCTATTGCTTCGTGAGGAGCTCTTAATTTTACTATTTCTGCTAAGGCTTTAGCATTGCTTCCCTCTGGAAGTTCTATCGACTGGTTTCCCTTGTATTTAACAATCATGTGACTTCATCCCTTCTTAACTTTTCATCAAAACCAGTCTAATGAAAGTGAGAAAAAAAATGAATTTTAAAAATTTTAAGATAAAAAAATAAAATAAGAAGTAAGTTAAAATATTTTTTTTAAAGGAAAAATTCTATTATATAACCCAAGTTCGGAATAACTAACTGAAATAAAATTTAGGTATTAAAAAAAAGGCCTCTCACCCTTAAAATGTTTT
>CATLPS010000070.1 GCA_950054535.1 uncultured Chlamydiae bacterium
TTGAGGTATATGAAAAAATTCGCGCACGGACCTAAACGCCATTTCCAGTTGTTAGAAGTGATGATTGCAATGCTTTTAATTGTGATATGCGTAGCGCCTGCTCTACATATTTATACTAATTTATACAAACAAGAAACGCAAACAGCGCAACGCTACGAAGCAGACCACTTAGCGCGCTTACTCTATGTTACAATCATAGAATCGCTGTATCACAATGAGATTTCTTTAGATGAAATACAAAGCGGCATTGAAACATCTTTAGATCATTCTAAGTATGGAGCAGAGCTTAAAAAAATTGGCTATCGAGGCTGGTATTGCTTAGCCAAGGTGAAAGAAAAAAAAGTAAAGAGTGCAAAAGTGCAAGAGCTTCGCTATTTAGTAGCAATTACTATTTATTTGGAAAATATTCGCTCCAAAATTGTGAAGCAATATGATTATTTTCAAATGGTGGCTACCTTACCTCCTATAAAATCACAGGTAAGCGGGCAACAAAGTAGTGACGTGATAGACGATGATGAAGATCTCACTCAATATACCTAATAAAAATTTGCACTTTTTTTAATGACTTAAAAATAAAAAGATAAAAATGATTAAGCTGAAAAAATGCTATCTTACTCTTTTAGAAACACTAATTGCTTTATCGCTTTTAACTTTACTATTAACTATTATTTTTGGTTTTTTTCGCCAAATGAGTACTCTTTCTATGCTTACAGAGGTAAAACAGAGTGAAGCATTTAAGCTGCGTTATTTGGAATCACGTCTAGCCTTTTTTTTTGAACGAGTGGTGAATGAAAATAAAACTTCTAGTGATTTTTATTTCTATATCGATCCTACAACTAATGGTCAATCCCTTTTTCCTAGTTTAGTATTTACTTTTGATAATGGGGTCAGGGCCAACCCAAATTTTTCAGGGGAAGTATTAAGTCGGCTCTATTTAGATAGGAATCATCACCTTTGCATGGCCACTTGGCCGATTCACTTGCAAGAACCTGCCCTTTTTATGCAAAAAGAGGTCTTGATGACAGGTGTACAAAAACTAGCTTTTGCCCTTTATCAACCACCAGAAAAAGCAAATCAGCAAAGAGATGTAGCAGAAGTGAATGTCGATCCGAACCGCCCTTTGGCCAACCACTGGTATCAAAATGAATGGCCTATGGCTTTTGCGCAAATGCCAGCGATCATTAAAATTTATTTAACTGTGCAAGAAAATAAGGAAAATAAAGAGTATGAATTTGGCTTTGTTTTACCTGCTAGTGAATCTTATATCTACTATCCACCAAATTAACTGATGAATATTTTACCTTTAGTTTTTACTCTTCTTTTAATGCTTTCTCTGCTCACAATAGAAAAGCTCGACCAGTTTAAGAATAAAATGATTGTGCAAGAGCAATACCAAAGAGCAATCAAACACGGAGAAAGAGCCATTTTCAATCAAAGAGAAAAAAGGCTTGCGAGCGCAAGTGATCAAATCAGCCATCGCCAAACTAGTTTTAGAGGTTTTTTTGACAAAAAAGACCGAGAAAAAAACCAAGCACGCTACCTGCAATATAGAAAAGTAGCTATTAATTTAATTTACATTTTATATGGCAAAGCTGATTTTTTTAAGCAAGCCTTAGCCACCAGACCACAGCTTGTAGAAGAGCTGCTCCATGCAATCGAGCAAGCAACTGAAGAGATGGGACCTAACAAGATCAAAAAGATTGAAGATGTAGCGCGCATTCAGCTAACAGATCCTGAATTACAAGAAGTTTTTTATCATATGTTAAGAGGAACAATTGAAAAGGAGGAGTTTAAAGCGCAACCGCAAAAGTTTCAAAAGCAGACTCATAAACTTTATTTTCCCCTCCTCACTTTTTTTAACAATAATGAGTCGGATAAAGATATTCAAGTGAGGCTTGCACCAAAAGAGCTCTTACTTGCAATTTATGGTAAAGAAGAAGTTGTAAATCAAATAATTGAAAGCCGCGAAGCACTTAGCCAAGCAGTAAAAAGCACGTCTAATGAACTAAGAGCAGATGAGGCTTCCAATCGGTTTCGCTCGCAGTTTTTAGATATGCAAATTCCAGAGGTAACCACTATCTTAAATTATCAAATTACAGCGCAACCCCCTACCAGACGTAAATAAAAATGCAGTTTCCTTCTACGCTTCAACTCTCTATTGAAAATTTTATTCAAAAATATGGCTTAAGTCATCTAAAAGCTGCGCGCAAAGATCTTTCCGAGCGCTATCGCATAGGCAAACAAAAGCAAGAGCTCATGCAATCTGAGCTTCATCGCATCGCCTATCTTCTCACAAGAATGCCAGCTACGTTTGCTGCTATTTCAGAAGTTTTGAAAAGAGTAAAAATAGAAGCGCCTCATTTATCGATTACAAGTTTACTAGACTTAGGTGCAGGCCCCGGGACTGCTTCATGGGCAGCAAAGCTAGCTTTTGATCAATTAACAGATATTTGCTTATTGGAGCAAGATTCTCAGCTCATCAAAATGGGAAAAGAGCTAATGGAAGCAGACTCTTTATTTACCTCTTCGCCTCCTCGCTGGCAAATGGCCGATATGACAAGCACGCTTTTAGTAGAGCCTAGCGACATGGTTATTTTTTCGTACTCGATTGGAGAGCTACCTATAAATAGTCTCTCTTCTATCATTGAACAAGTATGGCAGCTTACCAAAGGCGCTTTAGTTATCGTCGAACCAGGGACACCAAAAGGGTTTGAAAGAATACGTTTAGCTCGCATAAAACTTATAGAGTTAGGTTGTTTTTTCTTAGCTCCCTGCCCGCATCAAAATTCTTGCCCAATGGCAAATGGGGATTGGTGCCACTTTTCTACTAGGCTCGCCAGATCTTCTTCTCATCGCTTATTAAAAGAAGGAGAACTTGGGTATGAGGATGAAAAATTTTCTTATCTTGTGGCCACTAAAAAGCAGCTTGCTTCGACAAAAATGCGTATCTTAAGGCCTCCACTGAAACGCTCTGGTCATGTCCATTTAAAACTTTGCACTGCAAAAGGAGTGCAGACGCCAGTTATTTCAAAAAAAGAAAAAGCGCTTTACCAGCGCGCTAAGAAAGCGAACTTAGGCGACCCTTTCTCATTTGACTCAGCAGACCACGACCTGGAGTGAAAAAAGCTACGGCAAAATAGAGAAAAAAAATTGTACATACAACTACACCAGAAGTAGAAAGAGCCATGCCATATACCGTCCACATATGTCTAGTGATGGCTACGCCTAAAATAGCAGAAATCACTCCTATGATCGCTCCGCCAAGTACCATTTTAAGCAAAGAATGAGTCAAAAGACGCGCTGTCAGCGGAGGTCCTGTCATAAACGCTAAAACAAGAAGCACACCCACCGCCCGAAAAGCGGTGATAGAAGTGATAGAAACTTGCACCATTAGTAGATAATTAAAAAAAATAGGCGAAAATCCTAAAGCAACCGCTAAGCTAGAGTCAAAACTAGTCAAAGCAAATTCTTTAAAAAAGAAAAGATATAAAATCGCATTAAAAAAAAGGACGCTATACACCCACCAAAGATCTGATAAAACTAAAGCATCGGCATTTCCCATCACTGCTTCAATTCCAATATGAGCGC
Source organism: uncultured Chlamydiae bacterium (assembly GCA_950054535.1). Classification (GTDB taxonomy): domain Bacteria; phylum Chlamydiota; class Chlamydiia; order Chlamydiales; family Parachlamydiaceae; genus CATLPS01. The sequence goes on from CATLPS010000070.1 coordinate 3,589, forward strand.
TGCGAGTTAAAAGAGTTGCTAAAACAATTCCAAGCGCAAAAAAAGTGGTAAAAACAAGCCCTAAACTAGCATCTTCTTGTAGTTTTGCCGTTTGGCTTAAAAACTCTGTTAAAAAAGCAGTGATAAAACCCATTATTAAAGAAGCAACGATCATTGCTTGCATAGAAGCGCCGCTTCCCATCTGCTTATTAGTAGAAAAAAAATAAGCAAAGACAATTCCCATTAAAAGCGTATGTGAAAGGGAGTTAGCTAGCATTGTCATACGCCTTAAAATCAAAAAACAGCCCACCATGGCAGAAGAAATAGCAATCCCTGCTAAGACACCTACCTGTATCTCATCTGTCGCTAATTGATCGAAAGGAATTTTTCCCATAATAAAAAGAGCGGCTCTTATGAAGAGCTGCCAAAGAAACTGAAAAAAATTTAAATTGGAATAAGGATTAGCTTGCATCAGAAGATGATACATAAAGGCTCCTCATAGGGGGAATTGGTTGATGATGAGGATCTTTTTGTGGATCATTTAAAAGTAACGTAAGTTCTCTTTCTAACTCAAAGGTAAGAATATGTTCCATCTCTTCTGCGCTTTTGTGGACGCGCTCTGCTCCTACATCTAGATATTCTACTAAATAGACCTCCCATAATCGATGTAATCTAACAATACGCTCTGCTTGGCTAAAGCCTGATTTAGTTAAAAAATAGCTGCCAGTAGGATTTTTTTGCACAGCTTTTTGCCTCATCAATCCCCATAAGACGATTTTTAAATAAAGCTTAGAACTTGCTTGATAGCGGGCAAGATCACTTAAGCTTTGAGGTAAAGTAGCGCCGTTGCGCCATAAAGTTTTTAAAACATTTTCTCCAATACAATCATACCGAAAAGAGATCATCCTTATTAAACGAATCAAAACTCCACGTTTAGGAGCAAATAAAAGAGAGAGCAGGCACAAGAAAGAGGCTACTAGCACTATCATTGGCCCGGTAGGTAAATTAAATTGGCTTTGAGGAGAGTAAAGATAAAAATATTCGGTTAAGACAACAGAAGAGTAGACCCCTAAAAAGCCACTAAACATTCCAAAACAGCCTGCCAAAAAAAACATGACTAAAAGTCGTTCAGTAAATTGTCTGGCAGCAACTGCTGGGGCAATTAACATGGCAGACATGAGTACTACTCCTACACAGCGAATTCCAATAATTACTGCTAAAGTTACAAGTACAAAAATTAAGCCATTAAAAACATCTACTTTTAAACCCAAGCTTTTGGCGTATTGGGCATCAAAAATGGTAAGTTGGAGCTCTTTATAAAAAAATAAAATTAATAAACTAAGCAAAAGAGCCAAAGCGCCATAAATAAAAATATGGATATCTGTCATAGTAGCAGCTTGACCATATAAATAGGTCAGAACCTGCTTGTAAAGAGTTGTAAAAGTAAACTGGACCTCGCTTGCAATGGTTAAACCAATGCCAAAAAAAGTGGAAAGCACAAAACAAAGTGCTGCATCACTTGTAACTTTAAGGCGTCTTTGCAATAAGTGAATCAACCATAGCCCCAAAAAAGAGGTCAAAAGCGCCCCAATTAAAGCAAAAAGAGCAAGTTGCATTTCTTCTGAGGCCTTTATGGAAAAAAATCCGGCTAATAACGTCCCTAAAATCACGCCAGGATAGGCAGCATGAGACAGAACCTCTCCGATTAGAGACTGTTTTTTTAAAAATACGAGCACTCCAACTAAACTGGCTCCCAAACACATAAGCATACAACCAATTGTGGGCGCTCTTAAAATAGGATCGGTAAAGAAAGAAAATACATTTATATTGTGCATTACCACTAAAATCCTTAAAAAAAAGATCTCAAAAAGTTAACAGACAATACCGGCATTTTTTTGCTCTGATTTTTTAAACGCTTCATCAAATAATGCGTAGTTTTTTCCATATGCCTTAGCTAAATTTTCATTTTGAAAAACATGCTCTACGGGGCCGCAACCTATAAGACGCATATTGAGAATAAGAGCCCAATCAAAATAGTTTTTTACCGAATTAAGGTCGTGATGAACTACAAAAATAGTTTTGCCTTGATCTCGCATTTTTTTTAGAAGTTGAATAATCACTGTTTCACTTGCTTTGTCAATCCCAGCAAATGGCTCATCCATCAAATAAACATCGGCCTCTTGCATTAACGAACGGGCAATAAAAATGCGCTGTTGTTGGCCACCAGATAGTTCATTAATTTGCCGCTTTGCATAAGCAGCCATCCCTAATAAATCTAAATAATTCAAAGCCGCTTGCCAATCGAGCAAACTAGGTCGACGCCCAATGCCTAGGCGACCATAACAACCCATTATTACTAGTTCTTGAACAGTAATGGGAAACTGCCAATCGACACTCTCTTTTTGAGGAACATATGCTATTTTCTGACGCACTTTCGCAATAGGCTCACCAATAAACTCCACTTTACCAGATAAAGGAGAAATAAGCCCTAATATTGCTTTCATCAATGTACTTTTACCTGCCCCATTTGGGCCAATGATTCCAACTAACTTTCCTTTAGGAACTTCAAAAGATAAATCCCAAAGGACAGGAGTTTTATCGTAATTGACCGATAATTGATGTACGCTTAAAGCAAAAGCGTTTGCTTGCTTTTCCTTTTGGGCCATTTATAATTACACCTTTAACTTTTAATATTTTTCTGAAAGCAGTTTTTTACTTTGATCATTCATTTGCTCCGCTAATACTCTACCATTGTAACGAATCATTTTCAAATAACTCTCTCCCTCTGATCCTAAGGGTCCCATTGCATCTCCATAAAGAGGACAGCACGCAACTTGAATATCTAGCCCCTCTTCTTTACCTGCTTGAACAATTTTACGGATAGAGTCTTGACTTACATTGGTTTCCGGAAAAAGTAGATGGACTTGATGAGCTTTTAAATAATCAATGATCGCTCGAATATGGCTTGTGCTTAATTGACTTTCTGGAGCAAGTCCTTCTGGAGCGGCAAAACGTTTACGCCATCTTCCAGATTTTCTTTCCTCTTGCTCTGAAAGATAGGCACGAGCAAAATAGTTAAAAGCATCATGGCTTGTCACTAAATAGCGTTGTTTTTCAGGAATTGCATGTAGTTGTTCTGTCACGTCGTGATGAACAGCTGCCATTTCCAATTGAAGTTTCCTTCCATTTTCGCGATAATAACTAGCATGTTGCGGAGTTTGTTCGCTCAAAGTCTCCACGATCAGCGGAATCGTTTGCGACCAAAGCTCAATATCCATCCAAACATGAGGATCTTTGTATCCATTAACATAAATAATTTGCTCTTTATTTTGTTTTTCCAGCCAATCGCCAAGGGCTACCGCACGATCGCTATTCATTAAATATTGGTAAAGGCTAGGTCCATGCTCCAGTCCAAGCCCATTATAAAAAATAATTTCTGCATAACGCAGCTTTTCATCATCGCCTTTAACAAGCTGATAAGAGTGAGGATCGAGCTCTCCTTGAATTAGACTCATACTATTTACATAGTCGCCGCCAATCTCTTTTACTAAATCATTGATCATATTAGTCGTAGTAAGCACCTTCACTTTCTTATCATCTTGCATCCATTGTATGGTCTGCTGATGTCTTGCAGCACGTTTTTCACAAGAGGAAAAAAAATGAAACAAAAGTACAAAAAACAAAAAAGAAAAAACGCTACCTTTTCGTTTCCATTGCTGAATAAATTTTTGCTTTCTATTCAATTTTAGTTCTCCCCCTATAGATACACAAAACTACTTGTAGCAATAAATAACAGCTACCTAATTTCGTTAAATCTTTCACAACTAGTTTTTCATCGCTTTTGTTTTAAAATTTCTCTAAAGTCACTAGTCTAATTTAAATTTGAAATAATCTTAACCATTATTATTAAAGCAATAGCTCTTTTTTTCGTTCTGTCTAGAGGATCATCATGAAAAATTTAAAATTGCAAACCGAGAAGCAAATTTTTATTACGCTTTAATTTTTTGAATTTTAAATATGGAAAAAATTTATCCTTTTTTTAGGCAATAAACAAGAGATAAATTTAAAGTAACTACTTTAAACTATCCTTCATTGAAATCCCAGGAAAAATTTACTGGTATTATGTGCATTGTTTATAACATTAATAAAAATAAACGTGTTTTTTAAATAGAAGTTATTTAAATTAAATGAAAGAAATAGAAGATAAGAAAAAAATCTGATTTTGTGTTATTCATCTTGCAAGAAAAGATATAATTTTTTAGATTTTATTAATAAATTAAGGTTAAAGCCGAAAAACTTTTGACTTTTTTGCAAAAAAATTAACAATAATTAAGCTAACGATTTAATTATTGTTTGTTTTGCTATAAATTTTTGCATTGATGGACTATAGCGGCAGCTATAGTAAATAACAAGACTTGCACTCTTGTTATGGCTTATTTGTAGCCTAAAACAATACCTAACAAAAAACTAGTTATTAGAGGAAAAAAATTAATGGATGACAAACAACTTGAAAGTTTAATTCAGGCTGCGGTTAAAAAAATCAACGGTAAAAAAGAAAATGATATTTGCCGTTTTATTCCTATTTCTACAGGTGGTTATATTCATCACTTCACAATGAGAAAAATGAAAACAGAAGATCCCAAGCAGCTAGCAGAGTGGATTAATCAACATATTTTACAACAAAGTAATCCTCAAGAAGTGGCTCCTAAGCAAAGGGCGGCTAGAGGCTCTCGCAAAAGACGCGACCTATTTTCTCTATCTAAACAAGATTTAGAAAAAATGATTCATATGGCAAGGTTAGCTGGCGATAGCGAAATGGTACGTAAACTTACGCCCCCTCCTACCAGCTTTAATGAAGTAAAAAAACAGTTGATGGCCTCTGTTCGCCATGGAAGAGTAGACTCAGATCTTTGGAATCTATATGTAGAAGCAGCTACTGCAAATAATCCACAACTAACAGCTTCCACAAACTAAATTTTTTAAATGGGCCTATTGTTTTTTTAGGCCCTTTATCTGATAAATTTTTTGATTAAATATTTTAAGTGGCGCTTTTAAAGGCTTTCCTATTAAAATATATCGTTATCTACCACCTGCCTACGCATAAAAAAATATTTTAAATTAAATTTTTTTTTATTAATTTAATAAAATTCAATTTAACCTGCGGTAAGCTTAAAATAAGGATTTTTATGCGATTTAGTATTTTACTTGCATTATGCTGCTTTATTCAACCTATAAAGGTAATAGCGCAAACAGAGTTTAGTCCCCCTTTACTTTTTCTATCTCCATCTGCTCCATCTTCTGATATAAAACAGAAAAGATGTCCTCAAAAACCTGGGCCAAAAGGTGAAAGAGGACCTAGAGGTTTTCGAGGAGAAAGAGGTGCTACTGGTGCTACTGGCGCTACTGGTGTAGCGGGCGCGGCCGGAAGAGATGGAGTAGCGGGCGCTACGGGCGCTACAGGAGCAGCAGGAACAGCTGGCAGAGATGGTGCAATTGGAGCAACTGGGCCCAGCGGGCCTATAGGACCTACAGGACCTACAGGAGTATCTTCTACAAATAATACTGTTTCTCTTTTTGTAGATTCAGGAGGTGGTGCGCTTAGTGTCACTGCTGGCAGCGTTCTTCCGCAATTTTCTATCAATGCTCAGCCGGTTGGGCCTACTCAATATAATATTGTGACTAACACTAGCCCAGGAGACGCAGTTTATCTAGATGTCAATAGTGGAGAAATTACTTTAAATGCCGTGGGTAGTTTTTTAGTGAGCTACAAAGTTTTTCCTGCTACAGGCAGTTTTTCAGAGTTTTATTTAGCAGTGAATGGTAATCGAATAAGAGGAACTGAATCGCCTTTTGAAGGTTACTCTCAAAGCCCTGATTCCATCTTAGTTGGGCAGCTTACTTCTGTAGTAACAAATTCAGTAATCGGCTCTACCTTGGATTTAATATCAACACAAAACTTTGCAGTAACAAATCCTCCTTATGGAGGCGCATTGACTGTTGCTCCGCCTTTAATAAGTTTTACTATCACTTATTTAGGCGCAAGTTAATTTTTCTTAAACTTCATTGCTCTAACCCAACAGGTCTTTTTATTGTCATTCATTAAAAAGGCCTTTTTTTGAATTTTGTTAATTGTTTTTGTCTCAAAATTATTTTTCTTTTTTTTTAAATTTTTTTTATCTATTTTCAAGAAACAAAGGACTATTTTACAAATTTTAACCAAGGAGCTTGTATGAGATTTTCTAAAATTTTAGCTATGCTTTGTCTTAGTTTACCTGCTATTGGGTTTGCGGAAAGTGATACTCAAATAAATAGCAACGTAGTTTCTACCGAAATAAATGCAGATACAACTATAAAAAAAGGCTGTTTTTCAGCTTTTGGTCCAAATCGAAGAAGGGGCCCTACCGGACCTAGAGGTCCTAGAGGACCAGCAGGAGCTACAGGAGCTACAGGAGCTACTGGAGGTAGCTTTGCCTCGTCCACTGTTTCTCTTT
>CATLPS010000071.1 GCA_950054535.1 uncultured Chlamydiae bacterium
TGAAAGTGATGGGGTTTATTATAGCTTTATCTTTAAACTTTGTTATAAATCAGTAATACCAAACTTGAGTTAAATAAGAAACCAAATGGTTTTTTCTGGTAGATTTTTTTATCTTGATCAAGTCTTATTGCTTTATCACTGCTTCTGCGAAGTATAGATTTTTGTCATCATCAAAATTTACTAACATATTTAGTCAAAGATGAAAAGAGACAAGGTAAAGAGGTGAGAAAAGCTTTGGTAGCTTTTAAAAACTACCAAAGCAAGCTTTGTTAAAAATTTAAATACGGGGGTCTGCTATTGTATAAGTTACAGCTCTGAAAGCAAACATTAAGACATTAATACCGATAAGGTGCGTAGTTGTCAAAGTAGAGATTGCTGCGTAGGTGGCAACACCACTTGCAAATGCTAACGTACTTGCTGCAATATTTATAGTAGAGTAGGTTATTGAATAAATATTATATTTATTATTCTCAAAATTCCTCCGAAAAGAAATAGTTGATCGATTTTTGCAAAAGTTAACTAGACTCATTAAAATGTTTGTACTAAGATTGTTTACAAGGGTGGCAGTCCAAAAGCTTGCTGCAGCTGCTAATGGATTAATCGCTGTTAAAGTGTATCTGGTTACCAGGCGCGCTCCAAAATAACCAGCTGCTTGTGGGTTTATGCTGTTTAAACCATTCTTCACATGCTTTGAAATAGTTGCAATTGTTAACATAACCTATCCTTTTTGTTTGTTTTTTTAATAGATTTTTTAGTCTTTTGAAAATAATAATTAATTTAAACATTAAATAAAAGAAAATTATTAATTTTTTCTCTATTCTAAATGAACATTGCATTGCTGTTACAATAAAATTGAACTTGATTATTAATTCTTTGATTCGCTAAGTTAGATATCGGTCACTTTTCACTCTATGGCTTCCCTTAAAAAATTTAATCTGGTTAGAGGTAGTTCATGACAACCATTGTCATTACGGAAGAACAAAAAAAAAATTTGGAAAAGTTTTTAAACGAGCATCGTCCTGCGGAGCTTTTAAGCACCTATCTTTATTTTATTGAAAATAAGTTTGAGTTAAAGCCGGTCATCTTTCCTAAAGAAAAAATGATTTTTCAAAGTGCGCAAGAGCTAATTCGCCTATTAGAAAAAGAAGATAAGCTGTGGCACGAAACGGAAATTAAGATTAGTTTTGGACATGCAAGCGTTAACGAAGAGACTAAAAAAATTTATATTTGCCCTTTTACCGGTAAGGTATTTGGAGACAATACTCATCCCAATCCGCAAGATGCAATTTATGACTGGGTTTCTAAATGTCCAGAAAACAAAGAACGCGCTGGGGGATTACGAGTAAAAAGATTTTTTGTTTCTGAAGACCCTGAAGTAATTCAAAGTTATGTTCATAAGACAAAAGTCAGGCGTGAACCTATTAAAAAAGTAGTCTATTCTTCAGTGCTAAGTGGTAAACTTTTTAACAGTAAAGAAGCAGTAATTGAAGACTTTAAAAAGAGCTACATTAAGCCAGTCAGCTTAACCGAAGTGCAAAACCAAAATAAATTTACTATTGAAGAACACTTTTTGTCTTTTATTCAAAAGCAGTTAGCAGAAGAAAAAGTGACAGCTTTTGTAGAAGCCCTCGCAGAATATGACCAGTTTCTTCCCTATGTAGAGAGATGGGTGGAAGCAGAGGACTAATCACGGTTTATAATACTTTAAACAATATGGTTAGTTTTTTATCGACTTCTGCAGAAGAAACTTTTGCCTTTGCTTATGAGTTAGGGCGCTCTCTTGCGCCAGTTTCTGTACTTTGTTTTTTTGGAGAGCTAGGAGCTGGCAAAACAACTTTTATCAAAGGTCTGTTGCAAGGCGCTATCGGCCTTGATCCTCAAGAGGTGCAAAGCCCCACTTTTGCTTATTTGAATGTCTATGAAGCAGATGGCCTTGCTTTTCACTTCGACCTTTATAGACTAAAAAGTGCAGAAGAATTTCTCTCTATGGGTTTTGACGACTATTTTGAAGCAGGAATTTGCTGTATTGAATGGTCGGAAAGAATTGCCTCTATTTTACCTGCTGAGGTTATTAAAGTAACTTTAGAACATCAAGAAAAAGGCTGTCGCCTAATCACTATTAGAAGGTAGCTACCTTATGTCTAATGAAACTGCCCATGCCAAATTTATCACCACGGCGCTTTTAGCCAAGGACTATCCTCAAATCCGTAATCAGGCGGGAAAACTTTTGCCTGAAGTAGCGGTAGTAGGACGCTCTAATGTGGGAAAGTCTAGTTTGCTTAACCATCTTTTTCAAGCCAAAAGCTTAGTCAAAACTTCTTCTACTCCCGGTAAAACGCAGACTTTAAACTTTTTTTCTTTTAATCAAGAAATTGCCTTTGCTGATTTGCCAGGCTATGGATATGCTAAAGTACCTCAAGCAATGAAAAAACAATGGGGACCGATGATGCAGACCTATCTAGAAAGTCGGCAAACGCTAAAAGTGATCTTATTTTTACTAGATATTCGGCGTATTCCCAATGAGGAAGATCAAAAACTAATGGAGTGGATCGCTTTTCAACAAAAAGCCGCTATTTTGGTTTTAACGAAAATGGATAAAGTAAACCAAAGCGAAAGAAAAAAAAACGTAGAAAATATTTTAACGCATTTTGGCGCCGCTAATTTGCATCATGTGCTCTATTCTGTGCCTAAAAATAGAGGAAGAAAAGAGTTGTTAGCCATGATTCGCGAAGCGATTCGAGATGAAAGCGAATAGACCTTTAAAAAAGGTAAATCAAGAAAAGATTTTAGGTAAAAGCAAAAATGACAGAAATAGAGAAGCAAAAATTTATATGTATTGACTGTGAAACAACAGGCTTAGATGTGCAAGAGGATCGCATCATTGAAGTTGCTGTGATGCTGTTTGATTTTCATACCATTGAAGCTCAGTTTCAAAGCTTAGTCGATCCAGAGCGCATCATTCCTGAAGCCTCTATTGCCATTCATCATATTACTCAAGAAATGGTCGCAGGCAAACCTAAAATTGATCAACTTCTGCCAGATATTTTAGCTCTTGTTTCCGATCATATCATCATTGGCCATGGCGTACAATTTGACATTGAGCTGATTGCTTTGGCCGCTGAAAGAGCAAAAATTCCTTGTCAAATTCGCAAAAATAAATTTTTAGATACTCTGCGTATGGCAAGGCTATATGGTCAAAGTCCTGTAAATTCTTTAGAGTATTTGCGCAAGCATTTCAATATTCCTTTAGAAGGCGCGCACCGTGCAATGAGCGATGTTATTGTTAATAGAGAGGTCTTTAAGCATCTAGCAAAGCGGTTTAAAACAACAAAAGCTCTTTTTGACGCTCTTTCTAAGCCCGTTTTGATGGAGACAATTCCTTTGGGAAAATATAAAGGTAGAAATTTCAAAGAGATCCCGCTTCAGTATTTGCAATGGATTGTTCATAAAGACTTTGACCAAGATCTTCTCTACTCTGTCAAAACCGAGTTAAAGCGTCGCAAAAAAGGAAATACTTTCAATCAACTTAGCAATCCTTTTGCTGATTTATAAATTTTGATTTTTGCAGAAATGAGAAAAGATGTGTGATTTTTAGGAGAGATGGATGCAGACAATTTTAGCCACTTTAACTAGTCTTTTTCAACAAGCTGCTTTAAGCGTTTATCCAGAGCTTGGCTTAAGTCAAGCAGGGGATCAAACCGAAGTTACGGTAGCTACTAATAGTCAATTTGGTCACTATCAATATAACTCCGCTATGAAAATCGCTAAGTCGCTGAAAAAAAATCCTCGTCTTATTGCTCAGGAGATTGCTAATCAGATAGCAGATCATTCGATGATTGCCTCTCTTGAAATAGCAGGTCCGGGATTTATTAATATCATTTTAAGCGCAGAGTTTTTATCGCAAAGCATTGACCTGCTTTTAAGAAGTTCCAGTTTGATCTCTCTTCCCCCCACCCAAAAAATCATTATCGACTTTTCTTCGCCAAATGTTGCCAAAGAGATGCATGTTGGACATCTGCGCTCTACAATTATTGGCGACTGTTTAGCCCGTCTATTTGAATATTTAGGCCATAATGTTTTGCGACTTAACCATATCGGAGATTGGGGCACCGCCTTTGGTATGTTAATTGCCTATATCGAAAAACAAGCTCTTTTTGATTTACAAGAGGAAAAAGAGGTTGCTCTTGGCCAGTTAATGGCGTGGTACAAATCTTCTAAAAAAGAGTTTGATGAGAACCCAGAGTTTAAAAAGCAAGCGCAGCTTAAAGTAGTTGCTCTACAAAATGGCGAAGAAAAAAGCCTACAGATATGGCGTATGATCTGTGGTATTTCTCAAAAAGCTTATCAAGAAATTTACGATCTTCTCGATGTCCATTTACACACGAGAGGAGAGTCTTTTTATAACCCTTTACTATCTACTATAGTAAAAGATTTGGAAGATAAAGGGCTTATCCAAGAGTCGCAAGGGGCTAAGTGCATTTTTTTGCCAGGGTTTGTCAATCGCGATGGCCAGCCTTTGCCTTTGATGGTGCAAAAGTCAGATGGTGGCTATAACTATGCTACTACTGATCTAGCAGCTATTCGCCACCGCATTGAGGAGGAAAAAGCGGATCGCATTATCTATGTTACCGATGCGGGCCAGGCGCTCCATTTTCAAATGATCTTTGAAACTGCAAAACAAGCTAACTATTTAAATCCTACTAAAGTGCGCGTTGACCATGTGCCTTTTGGATTAGTACTGGGAGCGGATGGTAAAAAATTTCGAACACGCTCAGGGGAAACGGAAAAGCTGGCCGACCTATTAAGCTGCGCTGTACAGCGGGCGGACCAAATCCTGCAAGAAAAAGATGAAAAAAGACCAGTGCAGGAGCGGCAGGAGCTAGCGCACGCTTTGGGAATCGGAGCGGTTAAGTATGCCGATCTTTCCTCGCACCGCGTGAACGACTATACCTTTAGTTATGACCGTATGTTGCGCTTTGAAGGAAATACCGCAGCTTTTTTGATGTATGCCTATGTTAGAATTGCCGGTATTAAACGCCGGCTCAATGTAGATCCTAAGCAGCTCATGGAAAAGTTTTCTATTCAGTTAAAACATTCTTCGGAAATAGCGCTTGGCCTGCATCTTTTACGTTTTGAAGAGGTATTACAATTAGTGGTAGAAGAGCTACTACCACACCGGTTGACAGACTACCTCTATCAATTAGCGGAAAAATTTCATGCTTTTTTTAGAGATTGCCGGGTAGAAGGCGCTGCAGAGCAAAACGAGCGGCTGCTTTTATGTGAAATTACCTCTAAAGTATTAAAACAAGGATTGACTTTACTGGGCCTTAAAGTAGTCGAGCGGATGTGAGAATAGAAAATGAGTTTAAAGATCATTCAAAAAAGCTTAGATAGCCTACCTTGGAGAGAGCAATTACGCAAAAATTTTCGTCAACTCTCTTCTTTTATCAGCTATCTTGAATTAACTGCAGAGCAAGCAAAGCAGTTAATTTCCAAACCCCGTTTTGCTCTGAATGTTCCTTTTAGATTAGCGCAAAAAATGCGCAAAGGGGATATTGATGATCCCATTTTTAAACAATTTGTGCCTACCAACCAAGAAGAGTTAACTCATCCAGACTTTACTGATAACCCAGTAGGAGATATTGCTTCTCGCAAAGAAAGCAAGCTTTTGCATAAGTATCACGGGCGTGCTTTGATTTTGGTTTCTAGTGCTTGCGTAATGAATTGCCGCTATTGCTTTCGGCAACACTTTCCTTATGAAAGTGAGCAAAAAGGGTTTATAAAAGAGTTAGAGCTCATTCGGCAAGATCCCACTATCCATGAAGTGTTACTAAGCGGCGGCGATCCCCTCTCTCTTAGCGATCAAAATATTTATGAGTTACTCAATGCTTTAGCTGCTATCTCGCATGTCAAGCGAGTTCGTTTTCATACCCGTTTTCCCGTGGGAATTCCGCAAAGAATCGATGAAAGTTTTTTAAAAGTGATCGCTAGTTCTCCTTTACAGCTCTACTTCGTTCTACATATTAACCATCCTAATGAACTAGGCGAAGATCTATTTGATCGTTTAAGACAGCTGCAAAAGTTAGGCGTTATTTTACTCAATCAAGCAGTGTTGCTTAAAGGTGTCAATGACCAGGTTGCTACTTTAGTGACTCTTTGTGAGCAGCTTGCCAACCATGGAGTCCTCCCTTATTATCTTAATCAACTCGATAAAGTTGCTGGTAGCGTCCATTTTGAAGTGGAAGAAAAATTTGGTTTGCAGCTGATAAAAGAGATGGCAAAACAGTTACCCGGCTACGCAGTTCCTAAATATATTCGCGAAATAGCCGGCGAACCTTTTAAAACAGTTCTTTAGTTTTTTAATAAAAATATTTAACTTTATTATAATATAGAATATTATTACTAATAAAAGTTTATAATTTATTAAATGGTTATTAGGAATGAATCCTATTAGTATAAAAATAACAGATCAGTTTCTACTAGAAATAGAAAATGGTGAAAAAAAGCTGCAAAAACAGTGCCCTTGTCTTTTAAAGGAAAGAGAAAAATTAAAAAAAAAGTTTTGAAATAATTGAAGAAAAATCTTTAAGTTGTTCAAGAAACGTTTTGCAATTAAAAAAAGCATTAATAGAAAAAGAAAAAGAGCTAACTTTTTATAAACAAACATTTTCTGGCCGTCTTCTCTCGTTTATTACTTTTCAAAGTTTTCCGCTAAGCATGATCACAGCTATTTTTTGTTCTCTTTTTTCTTCAGTTAAAAAAGAAGTACAAAAAAGAAAAAATCTAATAAGCGCGCTTGACCAGCAAAAGGATAAAGCGCAGCAAAGCATCATTGAATTGAAAAAAATTATAGACCAACTGAATACCATTCAAAAATTAACGAATGAGTTACAGGTGAAATTTTCTCATGAGCGCGCGCGCATTATCTGTTATCATAAAATAAAAGCGCTTTTTTCTAACTTTACAGATCAAGGCTCTTTTTCCTCTTTAGAAATTAAGCATCAGCATCCTTTGACTTTTCTTAGCAGCTCTTCCTTTACTGCAAGCGATAGTTGCATAACAAAAGGAAAAAATGCAGATGGGCAACGTTTTTTTATTATTCGTTTTAAAGATAGAGAACAAGATAGGTTTGGCTATCAGCTAATTTGTGAAACAATGAACGCAGAGCAGCTTTATTGGAGCTCTTATGGAAAAGATGCCAGTCTTCAGTTGCCAAGTGGAGTGAATTTAATGATAGCAAAAAAGGGCGATCCGGTCATTTGTTTTAACGAAAGTTTTGAGGAGCTACAGGAGATTTTAAAAAATGGTGCAAGCAACTATGAAGATGAAGTAGGGAATAAGCATACTTACCTAGTTTGTTAAGTAAACCTTTACAGTAGCCAAACGCTTTTTTTTAAAAAAAGCGCTCTTGTACTAACACAGGCTCGAGCCGTTTCACCTCAGTAGGTAAATAAAACTGAGAAGGTTCAAGAGCTTTCTCTTCTCTGATAAGCTCTACTTGAGCGCCTAGATTGATCAATTTTTGATATAAATTTTCGTAGCCGCGCATAATAAATTGCAAGCCAGAGATATGGCTTGTTCCAGAAGCAATTAACGCTGCCATGATATAGGCAAAACCTGCACGTAAATCAGGAATTTGAATATCGCGTGCCACCAACGGTGTAGCACCTTTTACAATTACGCTATGGCTATGGCCCATTGAAGCAAATCGGCAACTTTTACCACCTAGGCAATATTTAAAAGCGGCAATTTCTGCTCCCATCTCGTTGAGAGTTTCGGTATAGCCAAAGCGATTTTCATAAACCGTTTCATGGACGACGGAGGTGCCAGCTGCCTGCGTTAAAAGTACGACAAAAGGTTGCTGCCAGTCCGTCACGAAGCCTGGATGCACATCGGTTTCAATGTGAAGGCCCGCTTTTAAAGGACCATCATAAAAAAATTCAATTCCATTACTTTTCACATCGAATCTTCCACCTACTTCGCGTAAATGGTTTAAAAAGGTAAGCATATTAAGATGCTGCGCACCTTCGACAAAAACCCTGCCTCTGGTACTAACGGCCGCCATGCCCCAAGAAGCTGCTTCGATACGATCGGGAATGACAGTATGTTCGACTGCATGAAAACGACGCGTTCCTTGAATGCGAATGGTGCGATCCGCATCAAGAGTAATGATGGCGCCGAGTTTTTGCAAAAATAAGATGAGTTCGATGATTTCTGGTTCAGTAGCTGCATTGCGAATGACAGTGGTTCCCTTGGCTGTGACTGCGGCAAGGATAGTATTTTCAGTTGCTCCTACGGAAGGGTAGTTTAAGGTAATCGTAGTTCCTTTAAGGCCGTGATGAGCATGAGCAAAATAAGCTCCTTCTCTTTTCATTACCCGATACTCAATTGTGGCTCCCAATTTTTCTAAAGCTTCAATGTGAAAGTCTACAGGACGCTTCCCTATCAGACATCCTCCAGCTGTAGGGACAATAATGTCTTGATCCGTACGGCTTAGTAAAGCTCCAATCATTAAAATAGGAATGCGGTTAGACCCAGAAAATCGTTGAGGAACATAAGAGGTTTTCAGTTCTTTAGTAATTACCTCCATGACTCCCATTTCTTTATCCCAGCTTACTTCCATTCCAAGTTCTTGACATAAAGCTACAGTAACTTCTACATCTCCAATATTAGGGACATTATAAAAGGTGCACTTTTTATCCGATAACAAGGAAGCTACTAATAGCTTTGTCATCGCATTTTTAGCTCCAGCTGTTTTGACATGGCCTTTTAAGGAGGTGCCGCCGGTAATTTTTAATAGGCTTGTCATGATTTAAACGCTCCTTTTGAGGAAAAACAAAAATTGCAAAAACTTGGTTAATTGAATAAATTACCTTTTTTAACACATCTCACAGTCTCATTTCATTAAAAATTCACTAAATCTCACAATAAAAAAGAGAGTTGATAGCGCTAGTGAATAAAAGTATAAAAGAGTATTTCTAACGAAACCTATTTTCTTTTGCTAGCCCTAATCCAAAAAGGTTAGATCCAGATTATATTTGAAAGTAAATTTTTCTAAAGAACAGGGAAGAAGCGTTTGCTTACAATCAGCTGTTTTCTTTAAAGAAAGCAAAAGCTTTTTATCTGGAAAAAAGCGTTGCTGCATTTTTAGCGCGACTAAAGACAATGTTTGGCGGCCATTGATTTCAACGATGGGATAAAGCTTTGGTCTATTTTCTTGGCTGCATTGATAAACCAGTGCATCTAATCCAATCGGACCAAAATAGCCCATTTTTTTTAAGTGAAAAAAAAGTTGCTCTGCTTTTTCTAAATGCAAAGATAAAAAAGGTAGGTAAAAGCCAAATTGTTCTTCTTCTTTGCCTACCCAGGTGCCTAAATAACCACCATTATTTTTAGTTTTAAAAACAGTGGCTCCAATGAAGCTGCTTTTTCCTTGTTTAGATAAGTTCCACTGAGTGCTAAAATCAAGAAGGCGACAAAGCCAAGGTTCTGCTACTACCGGAAGACCTAAGCTCCATTGATGTGTGCAAAAAGCAACGGCCTTTTCATAAGTTTGCTGATTACGGATGATTAGATGGCCCATTCCAGAAAGTCCAAAACAGCTTTTTAAAACTTTAGGAAAACTCTCTTCGTTAAACCACTTTTTTAAATGAAGAAGGTCGTAGATGAGCTCTTTTTTTAAAGGGCCATTATCTACCTCAAACGCTTTACTATTAATGAAGCGCACTAGCTCCTTATTTTTAGGAAAAAAATAGGTTAACTGATGCTCTTTAGCCCATTTTGCAACTTGTAAAGAAGGCCCCCAGGAAAGACAGGAAAAAGTAGGCCATGGTTCTTGGCTTTGCAGTAAAACTAAACGAGGTAGATTTGTAGTTTTAAGAACTTTTTTTATATGCTCTAACTCTTTTTCCTTAGGAAAAGCAGTGACTGCTACTAAATCGTTTTCCTTTGCAAAGAGAAGCGGCAGAAATTGTTGCTGCAAACAAAAAAGGTGGCGAGACAAACTTTGCTTGATTGTCGGTGCCACTTCTTCTATTAATTCAAGCTCGA
>CATLPS010000072.1 GCA_950054535.1 uncultured Chlamydiae bacterium
CAAAGGTTTCTCGCCCTAGATAATCCAAAAGCGTTGCCATTTTAGGTTCACTGCGCAAAAACTGCAGCTCTTGGGCAGGCAGTAGCTCCACCTCTTCTACAGGCTTTACTGATCGCTGGCCAATAGGATCGTAAATTCGTAAAGACTCAAGTTCATCGCCCCAAAACTCTAATCGATAAGGCTCTGGTAATGAGATAGGAAAAATATCAATGATGCCACCTCTAACGGCAAACTCTCCCTTATCAGAAGCAATGGGTTTTTGCTGATATCCCATTTGCATCAACTTTTCAATAAGAGCTGCAAATTCAACTATTTCTCCTTTTTTCAATTTAAGCTGCAGCTGAGAAAATCTAAAGGGGTCGATGAGCTTTTGTAAAGCTGCCTGCAAGCTTGCTAAAACAATGCAAGGGCCCTGATCTTGCGAAGAGCTTAGCTGATGCAAGACTTTATAGCGCTCCCCTACAATATCTGGGCTAGGGGCAATCTCTTCTGAAGGCATGGTCTCCCAAGAAGGAAAATCAATGATAGAACCAGAAGAAAAAAAAGCAAGATCATGATAAAGACGCATCTCTTCTTGACTTGCGCCCGTTAAAATCAAAATGTTTTTATTAGTAAATTGCTGAATCAAGACTGCCAGTAATGCTTTAGGGCCATTCCAAAGCTCTTCTACTAATATTTTTTCTTTTTTTTCTAAAAGCTTTTGGAAAGCAGCGATACGGTAGTGATCAAGAATAGAATCAAAAATCATAGAGAAAAACTATTTGTTTGAAAAAGATGGCTTAAGCTTAAGGCATTTAAGTTTATCTGAAAGCCTTGCTCATTGTCAACCAACTAAAAATAAAGAGTTTTAATAAAAACCTATCTAAAAATCATTAAATAGGGGAAAGAAGAGCGCTTTACTTGCCCTCAAACATTTTTAATAAACTTTGCACGCTAGGGCGTGCACTAGGTCGAGAAACAACGACAAAATCTTCAAATTCTTCTTCGCTTGTTTCCTCTTTTTTTTCATAGTCTTGCTGTACCTCAATAGACTTCCCAGCAACTTGCCAAAGTTGATCTATCTTTGTAGATTTTACAGAAAACTCTTCTCTTTTTTTTTCCTCTCTAACTGTTAGTTGTTGCTCTTCTTCTGCTAATAACTGCTTTAATTGGTCTCTCTTTTCTTCAAAAATTGCAATAAGTATTTTTAGTCTTTTGCTTTCTTCACTGGAAAAAGCATACGCAATTGTTGATTCAAGAAGAGAAGGGGCCTCTAAGTGCTTAAGCTGATGCCTTAGCTCTGTTTTAGAAATTTTTACTCTATCATCAAAAGCAAGCTCTGCTAAAGCTTCTTCCACCATTGCTAATTTATCTTCTACTTCATAGCCCGTTTGCATTTGCAAAGGCTCGCCTCGTTTGCTTTCGATGTAACTACGAAATAGCTCCCAAGGGCTCAGTTTATCGGCTTCTTTAACAGGCTTTAGTTTTGACTTACCCTCTTTTTTAATTTCTGCTAATAATTCAAAAGGCTGAGTCTTCATTACGCTAGTTGGACAAGGCGACTCTATATGTGGAAAAATTCTCGCTTGCGTCAAATCTTCTTCTTGAGTGGGCTTAGGCCAAAATAGGCTATCTTCCATCTCTTGACTGCAAAGGTTTGATCGCTCTTTATTTCTCTTTTGCAAACAGCGCTCTTTTTCTAGAAGAAAAATTCGCTGTGATAACTTCGTAATTTTTCCTTCAAGCGCGCAGGCTAGCTCCTCATACTTTCTTTCTAAAAGCTCATGATTATTGAGATAGTTAATCATTTTTGGATCGAGTGCATGATCGCTTGCTATTCTTACTGTCATAGTTACCTCTTCTTGCAACTTTCAAGTCTCTATATGGAGGACTTTGGTCATCTTTAATCGCCCCTTTTGCGATGATTATCTCATAGCGGATTAAAGATTAAATTTGTAAAAAATTTAAGCTTTACTATAAAAAAACCGTTTTAAAAGCTTTTGATGCATGCTTTTAAAACGGTTAAGAAAAAATACAATAAGTTTTTTTGAGTCCTTCGCTATTAGGCCTGTTCGAAGCGGCTTTTTAAATTACTCACTCCTCCTTCTGGAGGCTTCTGTTCCTTTTCTGTTTGTTTGGCTATTTGAGCGTTTCTTTTTGCTATCTCTTCTGTGCTTGGATAGTCATTACTCTCTCCATAGAGCGCTCCAGCATTTCCTTCACCATATGTGCTATCTGCCGCGTAACCTTCTGAAGATGGGGTAAAAATAGGATGGTCTTGCTCTTCTGGTTCTTCCAGTTTTTTTCTATTCATCTCTTGCTCTAAAAGTTCAATTCTCTCTTTTAATAGATCTCTAAAATCTTCTACTGTCTGGCTATTTCCAGTTTTTCCAAGAGTAGATTGGCAAAAAGCCATGGGAATTTCTGCTTCTTGAATTACTTTTTCTATTGCCTCTTTTCCTACTGCTTGAGGATTGTCACACCAACTTTCAATATGATTTATCAAGTTATGTAACTGCTCTTCTTTACGCTGCAAAAATGCCAGAGTAGAATCTTCAGGAAAAAATTCTTTAATCACTTGGATCTTTTCTTTAAACTGCTCCAAATTAGCCTTTTGAAGTAACTTAGCTGTAGTTTGATTGGCACTTAATGGGCCATGAGGAATAGGAGTTTGTGGAGATGAGCTAGAAAAATCTTCTTCCTCTACAGGTACTTCTAATTCTTCCTCTACAGGTACTTCTAATTCTTCCTCTACAGGTACTTCTAATTTTTCCTCTACAAGTACTTCTAATTCTTCCTCTACAGGTACTTCTAATTCTTCCTCTACAGGTACTTCTAATTCTTCCTCTACAGGCACTTCTAATTCTTCCTCTACAGGCACTTCTAATTCTTCCTCTACAGGTACTTCTAATTCTTCCTCTACAGGCACTTCTAATTCTTCCTCTACAGGTACTTCTAAAATAGGCGGCGGTGGCAATGTTTGATCGTCTAAAGTAGGCGACGATGGTGGCGATATTTGTTTATCTGAAACAGGTGGCAGTTGTGATAATGTTGGGGTTTCTAATTGTGAGAGTGATGAGGCACCTTTAGTAAAGGGAGTTTGCGGCTTTGTTGCTTTAGCAGAACTGTTATGCTTATTTTGCCTACTTAAAATTACCTGTGGAGTAAAAATATGGCAAAAAACAATAAAGGGAAGATGTAGAGTAGTAAGCCCTGCCTCGTTGAAATGTGAAAATCCATTTTTAAAAGAAAAAGGACTAGCTAATCCTTTTTTCCCGATCAAATAGCGTGCTCCATTTAATGGCGCAGCGCCTATACTCCAAATAGAGGCTGCTAAAGTTTTAGAAAGTCCTTTTAAGGTGAAAAGAGCCACTAAGCCAACTTTTTGCACCAATACGGCAACGGGGCCAGCTGTTCGCGCATAACAAAATCCTAGTAAAGGATAACGACTACTTTGGTCGCTTTCAATAAAGTGTTTTTGAAGAGAGCTGACATGATGCATGTGGATTTACCTACATTTAATTTTTTATAAACAATTGTTATGCTTTTACTATCTCAAAACCATTGTACTTTGGATAAATAGGTTAAAAAAATAATGGTTTTTTTCTTAAGTTTTCTTAAAAAGATGCAACTCAAAGTACATCTTAAAGTTTGGCTAAAGCAATTTTTCCGTTAACCAGGAGCGCACTGCTAAAAAAGCTTCTTCCAATTTTTCAGGTGCTTTCCCTCCTCCTTGAGCCATTGTTGCTTTACCGCCGCCGCTTCCCTCTACAATAGGCAACATACGCTCTAAAAGATCACGCGCAGAGATTCCCCTTTTCAAACAGCTTTCACTTATCTGCACCATTATTTGACAACGGTCTTTTAAAGTGGTCGCTAGAATAACGATGGAATTAGCAAGCTGCTGATGTATCTTTTCTAAACAATATTTAAGTTCTTCGATGGATAAATCATGATGCGCAATAAGGAAATCACATGTGCCATAAGATTTTTTTTGCAAAATTAATTGTTCAATCCAGCTATCCAGCTGCTCTTTTTTTAACTTTTTTAACTCGCGCTGAAGATGGCGATTCTCTTCGTTGATTTTAACCACCTTCTCTTTCATTTGATTCGCCGGCACCTTTAATTCTTGCGCGATTTCTAATAGTATTTTTTCTTGGTTACGGCCTAGCTGCTCCGCTTCTTTTCCCGTTACCGCTTCAATGCGACGAATACCGGCAGAGATACTACTCTCTTTAGCAATGCGAAATAAGCCGAGACTGCCTACACTACAAGCATGGGTACCGCCACAAAGTTCTTTAGAATAGTCAATATCGACTACGCGGACCATATGACCATATTTTTCTCCAAAAAATTGCTTGATCTCTTTTTTATGCTGCGCCTCTTCAAAGCTAATTTCATAATTTTTAACAGGTAAATTCTGGCGAATTTTTTCATTTACCAAGTCTTCGAGCTTATCGATCTCTTCTAGTGTTAATGATTTATGATAACTAAAATCAAAACGTAGTTTTTGAGCATCTACTAAAGAGCCAGCTTGCTTTATCTGTTCTCCTAATAGCTCATGAAGGGCCCAATGCAAAAGATGCGTGGCAGTATGATTATTAGCAATTTTTTGTCTTCTATCCTTATTTACTTTGGCAGTAAGTAAATTTCCTACTTGTATCGATCCTGCAACTAGTTCTCCTTTATGAGCAACAAGTCCTTTATAAGGAGAAGTGCAATTAGTAACCTGAAAGTTTGCTTGCCTACTTTCTAATGCGCCTACATCGCCTACCTGCCCCCCCATTTCAGCATAAAAAGGGGTGGTTTTTAAAAAGATGGTTCCTTTTTCTCCAGAGGACATTGTATCAATAAATTGCCCATTTGCAAATAAAGCGATTACCTCACTTTCCACCTCCAGCTCTTCATAACCTACAAAGGTTGTGGGCCCAAATTGATGGACAAAATTTTGGTAAATATTTTTCGATACTTCTTGATGTGCCCCTTTATGCACTTGACGAGAGCGTTCTTTCGCCTCTTTTTCCAACTGCTGATAACGCTTTTCATCGATAAAAAGGCTACTATCTTTTGCCATGAGCGCAATTTCTTCATAAGGCAGACCATAAGTATCTTTTAATTTAAACGCATCCTCTCCTGTGATTTTGCCATTTGTTTGATGAGCTTTATCCATTACTTGGGTTAAAATATTTCCACCACGCCTTAAGGTACGAAGAAAAGCCTCTTCTTCACTAGTCAAAATTTCTACAATGCGGTTTTTGCCTTGTAAAAGCTCGGGATAGTCTTGGCCCATTGCAACTAAAAGTGCTGGTAAAATATCTGCTAAAAAAGGTTTTTCTAAACCAAGTTGCCGGCCATAACGCACAGCTCTCCTTAAAACTTTTCTAAGTACATAACCGCGATCGCTATTACCTGGCTGCACTCCATCAGCAATGGCAAAACTCAAGCAGCGCAAATGGTCCGAAATGACCCGAAAAGCAGCAGCATTAGGAGCGCTACTACGATAAGTGACTTTGCTCACCTCTTCTATTTTAGAAATGATTAGACGTAGTACATCGGTTTCATACACGCTGTCCACGCCCATTTTAAGCGCCGCCACCCTTTCTAACCCAACTCCGGTGTCGATAGAGGGTTTTGGAAGCAGCTCTATTTTTGCGGACTGTTGTTTATTGTATTGCATGAAAACAAGATTCCAAAACTCTAAAAAGCGATTTCCGGCAGGATCCTGGGCAGGATTTTGCGCAGAGCCAAATTTTTCTCCTCTGTCAAAAAGAAGCTCTGAACAAGGGCCGCATGGACCTATCTCTCCCATCATCCAAAAATTTTCTTTTTCTCCAAAGCGAGTGATGCGCTCAGCAGGCACATATTGTTTCCACAGCTCAAAGGCTTCTTCATCTTCAATAAAAACTGTAGGCCAAATATTTTGAGGTGCAAATTCAAAAACTTCAGTGGAGACTTCCCATGCATATTGAATTGCTTCTTTTTTAAAGTAATCTCCAAAAGAAAAATTTCCTAGCATTTCAAAAAAAGTAAGATGCCGGCTAGTGTGGCCTACATTTTCCAGATCATTATGTTTCCCACCTACGCGAATACATTTTTGACTAGAAGTAGCCCGGCTATAGTCACGGTGGCTTTGCCCTAAAAAGACATCTTTAAACTGGTTCATTCCCGCGTTAATAAAAAGTAGAGTAGGATCATCATGCGGAAATACAGGAGAAGAGGGAACTAAAGCGTGCCCTTTTTTTTTAAAGTAACTTAAAAACCGGCTACGTATTTGCTCTGACAACATTTTTTTTCGCTCCACTTAAATCTTAAGGGCTTTATCACTAATAAATTTTTTAGCTATATTAGGGGAAAAAACCCTAAAAATCAATGAATTTACGACCTAGCAAAAATAATCTTCGTGCTTTTTTAAAGTTCGCCTTATATTAGCCTGAAAAAAAGCTAAAATTTAGATTTCTTCTTGGCCGAGCCAGGGAACAAAACGACATTGCGGAATTTCTCTTGGTCTATTTTTACCTATAGAAAAGCGTGGGATTCCAATGCTAAAAAGAAGTCTTAAGTCTTCACTAGCTTCTTGACACTGTTGTTGAATTTCTTGTATTAAGGCTGGATGTTTTTCCATCCAGCGATTAATTAAACTACTCATGTCTTGTTTTAGGCCAAGTTTTTTTATCAAGCGATTTCCTAAAGCTTCCTCCGAACGAAACTGCTCTAAAATAAGCAAGCTATTTTTTTCTAAATTTTGGCAGTGGTTCCATAGATCATCAGCCAGTTCAGAGCAGGCGTAAAATTGGGTGGTGGCATCATTTTGCGTTAATAGATAAAGGTCGCGAAGGTAAAAACTAAGTTTGACTATTTCTATAAAAAAAAGAGCGGCGCATCGAATCGTTTTTCCTAACTGCCTTTTTAAAGGAGAAGCTGTTGTCTGCCACCACACTTTTAAAGAAGAAGAGTATCTCTCTTTTTCAAAGTCCCATTCGTTCACGCAGCAACTAGGATAGGTAAAGTAGATTGCATCTATTAAATTTTGATAAGCTTCACTTAGTCGATCATATCTTTCAAAAAGATCTAAAACACATTTAATATAGAGGGCTACTTTTAAATAAAGAGAAAGACCTAAAAGCCGAGAGCCAGTATAAAGGGCGCCGCCTAAAAAAATTGCATCTCTTGGATTTACATACTGAGTAATTTTATAGCTACGATAAAAAAAAAGAAGGTGCGTTTGTTGTAAATAGTGGACCGAACTATAAATCCAGCGCGGTAAGTTGCAACCACCTTTTACTTCCTCTAAAGCTAAGGAAGAAATGGAATGATATACTAAGCTATTACTAGAGGGAATGTTCATCATCTAGGTGGATCCTTTTTCTTTTTTTTTAAAATGAAGAGTTTATCTATTTTTTGGATAAAAGCTACTGTGATTTTCAAATTTTTTATGTTTACTTTTTTTAAACCTTCTCTTTTTTGTGGTATAGCGGCTCTATCTTTTACTTAAAAGTTAAACAAATAAAAATAGAAGATTGTTAAAGTAAACATTGGTAAACCAAAACAAAACCTTTTAAATTTTCCTAAATTTTTTACTCTTCTGATCCATGCTTAGAAAAAAAAGTTTAATGATTTTTTTATCTATCTTACTAATTCTTACCTACCATCATCATCAGACCGTTTTTTGCCTTTCACGCTTAAAAAAACAGCTCGACATTGATCACCTACACATTCAAATAATAGGAAAACTGATTTGGTTAAACGAATGCAATGGATCTAAAGAGGGGCTAGTTAGCTGGAACAAAGGCGAAAAATTTGCCTCCTTAGGAATTGGTCATTTTACTTGGTATCCGCAACATTCTTCTTGTTTTAGCAAAGAAACCTTCCCTAGCTTGCTCCTTTTTTTAAAAAAACAGGGGATAATCATTCCTAAATGGTTGGATCAAGTTCGCCATTGTCCTTGGAAAGATCGTAACGAGTTTCTTCAGGCGCAAAAAACTCCTTTCATGAGCATGTTAAGAGAGTGGCTTTACCAACACAGTAGCACGCAAGCTCTCTTTATCGTAAAAAATTTTCAAAAAATCTTTCCTATTGTCATTACAAAGCTACCATCTAAGCAAAGAGACAAAGTATTAAAACAGTTTTATCGTCTCAGCCATTTGCCAGCTGGGTTATATGCATTAATTGACTATTATCATTTTAAAGGCATAGGATCTGCTGAAGGTAAGCTTCATCAAGATAAAAGCTGGGGACTTCTGCAAGTTTTAGAGCAGATGCAAGGAGCAGACTTTACGGAAAAAGCGATTCAAGATTTTATTATAGCGGCAAAACTAGTGCTAGATCGTAGAATTAATCAATCCCATCATAAAGAGTTAGAAAAAAAATGGAGAGCAGGTTGGTTTAATCGCCTAGATCGCTATCAAAGCTATGCTATGAGAGTGGCAGCGCTTTAAGTCTATTTAAGCTTAAGAGAATTGCGTTTTTTAAACTTTTGAGTAAAAAATAATCGATGATTGATAGAAAACAACAAGTAGCTTTTATAACACATCAAATCGAGTGTATTATTTTGCTAATAAAACTTGATAAGACTAAGTAGTGAAGTGATCTTATCTATAGTTAAGACCACTTCAAGAAGTTAAAAAAATCAATAAAATGGTTATGCCATAAAAAATACATCTGCTTTAGAAGTATCTAAAAAACCATCTGAAATGCCATATATAACATTAAAAGCGCATTTTATCATAAAACATGTAGCGATATCTAATGATCTAACCGGATTAATTAATGAAGCTACTCCTAAAATCACGACGGATGTGAAAGCATTTCTAATAAAACAGCTTTCAAGAGCTATTTTACCATTATTAGCAAAAATTGGGGTAACTAATATGTTAATTGTAGTAGCTAAAGCAGAAAAAGCTGCTGAAGTTAAACCCAAAACGGGATTACCTGAAAAAACGGTAGTAAAAGCAAATCCATAAACTGCTGCCTTACAAATTGCTTTTGGCATATCCTGAGGTAAAGAGCTAAGGTAGCTTTTGGTGTTATTTCCAAAAATTGTTGAATTCATCATGACATGGTTTCCTTAAATTTTATTAGTTTAAATGAAAATAAGATCTTATTATAGAAAACAATTATACTCAATGATTTTTTAATAAAAATTTGTTTAAGATTATTTAAAGAGTAGTATAAAAGCTACTTGCATTAATCATTTAATTTATAGCCATAGAAATGGTCTAAATAACCAATCTCCTATTCCCTTTATTTTTATTCTCGTTTTTTAGCAATCGTTTTTTTTCATTTATAGATAAGGCTAGACTTTTCTTACGTTTTCCCATAGAATCTACTTTTATTTTTTTACAATTCGAAGGTGAAAATATGGCACAAGCAAGCACAAATGAAATCAAGCCCGGCATGAAAGTAGAAGTAGAAGGATCTCCTTACACTATCATTATTAATGAATTTGTTAAGCCAGGCAAAGGTCAAGCAATTAACCGCATTAAAATGAAACATCTTCTTTCTGGACGGGTTTTAGAACGCACTTATAAATCAGGGGAAAAACTTGATTTAGCCGACGTTTCTGAAACGCAAATGCGTTTGCTTTATAAAGAGGCAGATGGCTATGTCTTTATGGACGAAAAAAGTTTTGAACAAATTGTTATTTCTAACGACAGCGTAGGCGAAACTGGTCAATGGATGATCGATGACCATCTTTACGAAATTATTTTTTATAATGGAGAGCCTGTTAATGTAGAGCCCCCTACTTTTATGGAGATGAAAATTATTGAAACATCGCCAGGCTCAAGAGGCGATACTGCGTCGGGAAGGGTCTTAAAACCAGCTGTACTAGAAAGTGGCGCGAAAGTGCAAGTTCCTATTTTTATTGAACAAGATGAAAAAATTAAAGTCGATACACGAACCGGCGAATACGTTTCACGCGTTAACTAATCCTACCTTAAATGCACTTAAAAAATAAAATAGAAG
>CATLPS010000073.1 GCA_950054535.1 uncultured Chlamydiae bacterium
GAAATATTTTTTTACTCCTGATTATTTGTGTTCCTAAAGCAATTGCACCTGAACAAACAATAGCAATTTTTTTAGTTCGATGAAGATTTGCAATATCACTGCACAAGGAAGTAAGCCAATAAGACTTAATTTTTTTTGTTTTATCTTCAATGATTGATGTAGAACCAATTTTGATAACTAATCTTTTATATTTACTAATCATTATTTTGATCACATTTATCGAAAAGTATTTGCATCAATTCTTCAAGTCCTTGTCCTGAAAAACTTGAAATTACTAACGGTATTTCACCTGTAATTTTTTTTAATTCTTTTTGTATCACATGAATATAGTCGCTAGATAAGTCAGATTTGCTCAAAGCAACAATCTCTTTTTTTTCAATCAATAAGTTGACAAAATCACCTCACCCAACTACTATTTTATACTCTTAAATATTTCAATTTGTTTTAAAATAGGACCTGCTTATGAAGGGAATTATTCTCGCAGGCGGCAGTGGTACACGGCTTCATCCGTTAACGCTGGGCGTAACCAAGCAGCTTTTGCCCGTCTATAACAAGCCCATGATCTACTATCCCCTTTCTGTTTTAATGTTAGCAGGAATTCGCGAGGTGTTGATTATTTCTACTCCTCAAGACCAGCCTCTTTTTCAAAGACTACTGCAAGATGGCTCTCAACTAGGAATGAAATTTTCTTATGCCATTCAACCTAGTCCTAATGGCCTTGCAGAAGCATTTATTATTGGAGAAACCTTTATTGGCACCGATTCTGTTTGCCTTATTTTAGGCGACAATCTTTTTTATGGTGACAAACTATGTACTCTTTTACAAGCTGCCTGTCAACATACAAAAGGAGCTTCCCTATTTGGTTATGAGGTAAAAGATCCTCATCGCTATGGAGTAGTAGAGTTGGGCCCTTGTAATGAAGTTTTGTCTATTGAAGAAAAACCCCTCCAGCCCAAATCTAATATTGCAGTAACAGGTCTTTATTTTTACGATAATCAAGTAATCGAAGTGGCCAAACAGCTAAAGCCTTCACAAAGAGGCGAACTGGAAATTACCGATATCAATTTGCACTATATTCGCCAGCACACAGCGCAGCTTCATTTAATGGGAAGAGGATTTGCTTGGCTCGATGCAGGTACTTACGAAAGTTTGATGCAGGCAAGCCACTTTGTCCAAATTATCGAAGAGAGACAAGGACACTATGTCGCTTCTTTAGAAGAGATTGCTTTTGAGCAGGGGTTTATCTGCGCTAATCAGCTGATGGAACTGGGAGAGAAATTAGGCAAAAGCCCTTACGGGCACTACCTCATTGATATCGCTAATAAGGGGAAAAGTAATGGAAATTGAAGAACTCTCTTTAAAGGGACTAAAATTAATTCGCCCTAAAGTATTTGAAGATCAGCGTGGATTTTTTTTAGAGACCTTTAAAAGAGCAAGCTATGAAGCAGCTGGCTTGCCCGCCTTTGAACAAGATAACCATTCGCTATCAAAAAAAGATTGTATTCGCGGCATGCACTTTCAAACTTTTCCCGGACAAGCGAAGTTGATCCGTGTAGCTGTCGGAAAAATTTACGATGTAGCGGTAGATATCCGGCCAGACTCTGCTACTTATGGGCAGTGGCAAGCAGTGATCTTAGATGATCTTTTGCATCATCAACTTTTTATTCCGGTGGGATTTGCTCATGGTTTTTGCACTTTAAGCGATCACGCCCATGTCCTTTATAAAGTAAGCCACCCTTACGACGCCAGTACAGAAAAAGGATTTTGTTATAACGATCCTTTCGTCAACATTAAGTGGCCCACTCAAACACCTTTATTATCTGAAAGAGACAAAAAAGCGCCTTTATTAAAAGAGGCTCTTTAGTAAAAGGAGAAATGATGAGAAAAATTTGGATTTGCGGAGCAAATGGGATGTTAGGCTCTCAGTTTACCTCTTTACTTACCAGCCTAAATTTACCCCACATTGCTACTTGTCAAAAGCAAGCCGATATTACCGACCTAGAAACCGTCTCTGACCTCATTCGCACTCAAAAAATCACCCATGTCATCAACTGCGCAGCCTACACGCAAGTGGATCAAGCAGAAAAAGAACAAAAAGAGGCCTATTTGGTCAACGCCATTGGCGCGCACTATTTAGCCATTGCTAGTCGGCGGCACGCAGCGAAACTTCTTCATTTTTCTACCGATTATGTGTTTAACGGGCTAGCAACACTTCCCTACAAAGAAGACGATCTCTGCTCACCTATTGGAGCTTATGGAATGAGTAAAATGATGGGGGAAATGAAAATTTTAGCAGAGCATCCGCAAAGCGTAATCATTCGCTCCTCTTGGCTATTTGGCCCTTTTGGGAAAAACTTTGTCTCTACCATGGTAAAGCTAATGAGTCAGCGTGATGAGGTTAAGGTAGTGGCCGATCAAATTGGCAAACCAACTTCTTGCCTTGAGCTAGCAAAAGCAACCCTGGCGCTACTCGATGAGGAAGGAATTTTTCATTTTGCCAATCCAAATGAAACTACTTGGTTTGGGTTTGCCCAAGAGATTTATCGCCAAGCAACGGACCTGGGCTTTGAGCTCAAAGCTAAAAAAATTCTACCCATTTCCTCTCAAGAATACCCTACAGCAGCTAAAAGGCCCTCTTATAGCACTTTAAGTACAGAAAAATTTGAAAAAATAACAGCCAAGAAGATCAGCTCTTGGCAAGAAGCTTTACAAGAGTATCTTCTCTCTATTCACCCCCAAAATCAGGTAGCTGCTGCACTATGTCGCCATTGAGAAAAGTAAAGAATATTTTAGTAACCGGAGGAGCAGGCTTTATAGGATCAGCTTTTATTCGCTACTTGCTTTTAAACGTCTCTAGCTTTCAGGGCACTTGTATCAATCTAGATGCGCTCACCTACGCGGGTAACTTGGCTAATCTTTTGCCTTGCGCCAAAGATCCTCGTTACCATTTCATACAGGGATCGATTTGCGATCAAAAACTAGTCGAAAAAATTTGCAAAGATCATGATATCGACACCATCATTCACTTTGCCGCGGAAAGTCATGTAGATCGCAGTATTGAAGAGCCAGAGACATTTGCCCAGACAAATATCTTAGGTACGCTGCATCTATTAGAAGTAGTAAGAAAACTTCCTCAAATTCATTTTCATCACGTTTCTACTGATGAGGTCTATGGACAGCTAGGGCAAACAGGCTATTTTACCGAAGAGACTGCTTATAGCCCAAACTCCCCTTACTCTGCTTCTAAAGCAGCCTCAGACCATTTAGTTAGAGCCTATGCTCATACCTATAACCTTTCTACTTGCCTCTCTAACTGTAGTAATAACTATGGACCTTATCAATATCCTGAAAAGCTCATCCCATTGATGATTTTAAATGCAAAAGAGCAAAAGCCTTTGCCTGTTTATGGTGCAGGTAACAACGTAAGAGATTGGCTATTTGTCGAAGACCATGCTGAGGCGCTCTACCTACTCCTTTTTTTTGGCAGAAAAGGAGAGACCTACAATATTGGCGGGGATTGCGAGAAAAAAAATATTGAGGTCGTTGAGTCCATTGTTCAGCTGGTAGCAAAGGAGAGTCATCAAGAGGTAAAAGAATTAGAAAAGCTAATTACATTTGTAAAAGATCGACCAGGTCACGACCTTAGATATGCCATTGACTGCAGCAAAATAAAAAGAGAGATAGGATGGTCTGCCAAACATAGTTTTGCAAGTGGCCTTAAAGAGACCGTAAAATGGTATTTGCACCAACTTGACTGGCTAAAAAGCCTACAAGAAAAACAAAAAGAGGAAAAGGCGCTAAAGTAACAAAAACGACTAGCCCCTCTTTTTATCACCAGAAAAAATCAAAGCACAAAATGGCATTGCAGCTGTTCCATAAAACTTTGATAGGCTTCAATACTATGCTTTTCAGTGCAATGGCTAATGGTATCTGCCCAGTTAAAGTAAGTGATTTTGAATCCTTCTAAAGTCCCTGTTCTTTGTAAAAGATGAAGTAAAATAACCGGGCCGCTCATGCCAAAAACTAAAAAATGTGTCTGATTGGTAAGTGACTGCATAAAATCAACGTAATACTCTCTGGCTTGATCTAGTATTTCTAATTGCGAAGGCCCTAAATGATGCCCTAACTGAGGTAGTTTATGGCAATTAAAAACAGCGTGAAAAGAGTGTGCATCTTTCTCGCTAGCTACAGGATGCCTAAGAATAGGGTTTTTTTTCGTATAGTTAATTGCGCTATCGCGCCCTGCAATCACGTGGTCTACTACCACCCCATGCTTTCTTAAAAAACCTGCGGTAGCTTGAGAGCGACACATTCCTGCATTACAACCAGTAATGATCAAGTCGTTGCGATCAATCATTATTTTTGTTTCTGGCTCTACTAAAATAACCTTCCCTCCTCTGATTAGATACTCAATCAGATGGCTAGCATAAAGATTGAGGTCTTTACCAATATCGGCGCGCTGAAATTCCTCTACAAGCTGTGTAACTTTATGAATGTGCTCATAAGGGAGCTCTTGATAAAGAGAGTGGTGATGTGCAACTGGAAATCTATCTGGCTCTATTTGCTGTAAATGATCTGTAAATTCCCACATCTGCGCTAACCCCTCTTTCAATAAAATGATGAAGCAAACTTTTCTATTAAACTCTATTTTTTTTCTTTTTTTCTAGCAAAGCTCCATTTAAGGAAGAGTAATTTTCAGCTGAACTTCTAGCTGGCTAAAGGTCTGTTTAGGATGGCGAGGGTCTTTACTACTCATCGGCTCAATACAAACAAAAGAGGCCTCTTTAGGATGGTAGAGCTGCCAACAGTTTTCTTCATTAGCGCACCGGTAGCGCGTAGATAGCTCATACTCTGTCGTTTGCAGTATCACTTCTGATTGTAAAGGATCTGGATAGGGGTAAAAAGTAGAGTCTACCTCCTGATTCAAGTCAAAATCAAGGTACTGTCCTTGATCCATTTTTACATCTACAGTAGAAGGTGGAAAAGAGCTGTGAATCGGTCCTTGATTTTTTACGCGGCTCTTTACCAATGCAGGCCCTTTTGGTAAATGATAATAGTAATGCAGACCCATTAAAGAGGGTAGTTCACTTTCGATTGCAAGGTTGAAGTGAAGTCCTTCTTCTTTTAAAGAGATCAAAAAAGAGATTTGAAAGTCTTGCCCTTCTAACTCTTTTAAAGGTACGCCTTGCCAAAGATCCTTTCCAAAAAGATGCGCCTGAATCGTTTGCTCAGAGGACTCTACTTGCCAAGGTGCATAGCGCGCAATTCCATGCGAAAAAGGCTCAGCGATCCCCTTAGCTTTCACTTTGGCAATATGAGGAAATCTCTCTTCGTGCTTTACCGGCTGAATAAGCTCTGGTAAGCGTCGATGAAAATGAGGACCAATCAAAGCGCCCAGCCCAGCATGCCGCTCTTCAAAAAGGTTCCATGTAGATTGAGCAATTACCTCTACACCATCTTTTTGATAGCTCACCAGATTCATGCCATGCTCTGGAAGAAAAGTAGCTTTCAATTGACTACCCGAAGAAGTTTGATGCGTTAAAGTGATTTTTTTCACGCTTTCCTTTCAAACTAATAAGAACGTTTTTTTATCGAATTACCTAGCCAAATAAAGTAAATGAAAAGCAGCCAAAGCAAAATTGTATAAATGCTATACTTGATAGGAAAATCTTTATTAAGCGTAGAAAAGTTTGGATTTTCCGGGTCAAACCAGACCAAAAACTCCTTTTTTTTCGCTTTTAAAAGAGCCTCTTGCCCCGCCCATTCATTCAAGTATTCTTGACTTTGCTCTAGTTGGCCAGTATACGAATTTCCCTTCCAGTCAAAGCGATAATTGCTTTTTAAGCGATAGTCATCTTCTGCTTGTTTGTGCAAGGTCCACTGAATAGAGCTGGGCGAGGTAGCCTGCGAAAGGCGGTAGTGGTTAAAAACCTGATAAAAAGTAAAAGCGCTGTAAGAAAGAACGACTACTAAAATTAAAACAACATAACCTATCCAATAAGGTTTGCTATTCATCATCTCTTAAACTCCCTTACTAACTTAAAGACATTTTAGACTCTTTCATAAGGCTTTGAAATTTGATTGTCCAGTAATAGGTGATTCTTTTAGCAATTATTTTAATTTGAAAAACTCATCTGGAATAGCAGACTCGCACTTAATCTTTTTTTTGCTAATTGGATGGTGAAAAGCTAGTAGTTTAGCATGCAGACAAAGCCTTTTAATTGGGCTGGATTGCGCGCCATACTTTTTATCGCCTACTACTGGAAAGCCGGCCGTTTGACAGTGCACTCTAATTTGATTTTTTTTGCCTGTTTCTAATTTAAGCAATAGCCAGCTATATTTTCGCGAGGCTTTCTTGATTTTAAAGTGAGTGATTGCTTTTTCACCAAGTTCACTATCTTCTGTTTGGTGAACATAGTAGTTTTTATCTTCGTAAAGAAAGCTTTCCCAAGTGCCTTGGCCTTGCGTCATTTTCCCTTCTACTACTGCAACATATTCTCTTTCTATGTCATGAGCAGCAAATAGTTTTTTGAGCTCAGTGCAGCTTTTTTCATTGAAAGCAAAAACCATTACACCTGAGGTCTCCTGATCGAGTCGATGCACAATGAAGACGCGTCTGGGGTGAAAATGATTTTTCAAAACGGCATGAGCCGTATCGACTTTTTCATAGGCAGCAGAGACACTTAAAAGCCCCGAAGGTTTATCGATCACGACTAAGTCGCTATCTTCGTAAAGAATTTCTATTCCTTCTTGGATAAATTTTTTGCGTTGCCCTACTAAAACGAGCTGCCCCTCAGCTACGATAAAGTTTGGCTGTTTGACCATGCGGCCATCGACCTGCACTCTGCCCTCTTTAATCCAGCTGCGCAAACTATTTTTTGAGCTATTAGGAGAGAGAAGAGCCAAAGACTCTAAAAGAGTCATATTTTTTAAGTTAATCTGTTTCATCGTTTTTTATTTTGCCTAAAATAGAGAGTTTTTTCCAAGCTCGATTTAGTATCCTTTGACGAAATAGGCATTAGTTACTTATAATCGAAAACTCAAGATGGATAAGAATTTATAAACACTTAGAGGAATTATGGCAAAAGAAGAAGCTAAAAAGAAAAAAGTAAAAGTTTCCACTGCAATCAAACGCGATTTGCAAAATGAAAAAAAACGTTTAAGAAATAAGGTTTATCGCTCTAAAGTTCGTACGGCAATTCGTGCTTTTGAAGATTCTCTTTCTAAAGGCGATGCCGCTATTGTCCATGAAAAGCTTAACGATGCGTATAGCCGCTTAGATAAATGTGCTAAGAAAAACATTTACACTCTCAATAAAGTTAGTCGCACAAAATCGCGTTTAGCTGCTAAAGCTGCTAAAGCTGCTGCTTAAATTTTAAATCGCCAGCTAGCTTTGGCCCTAAAAGAGCAAAAACAAAAAGCGATAGAGAAGAGTTGCTCGCTTCTCTAATCCATCTTTCAATTGAAGTGTAACTATTGATGGAGCTTTCCTTTTTACTTAGCTATTTTAGTTGACTAGTGAGCTTTACTTTAAAACGGAAAAGTTTCTGTTTTTAGTTAGCTTAGTAAAATTAAATGGGCAAGTTTTCAAAATATTTTAAGTCTAATTTATTTATAAGATGCAGTTTTCCTATGATAGGTCGTTTTTTTCTTTTTTTGACTGTTTTGCATACTTTTATTTCTGCTAACGCAGTGGCCGAAGAGCTAAAGCCTGCTTTCACTCTTTTTATTCCTATGCGAGACGGAAAAAAATTACCGACAGATCTTTACCTTCCCTATCCAGAAGCAAAAAATCTGCCCTGTATTTTATTGCGTAGCCCAGCTGGTAAAGAGGCGCCCCATTGGAAACCTTTTACTGCTATGGCAAAAGCCGGTTATGCAATCGCAATTCAAGATACGCGCAGCGCTTTAGACTTAGAGGGAAAAACGGTTCCTTTCATGACCGATGGTTGGGGAAAATTGCAAGATGGTTATGATACAGTAGAATGGCTAGCGCAAAGTCCTTATACCAATGGAAAAATTGGAACTTGGGGCTCGTCGGCTTTGGGGATTACCGAACTTTTGCTCGCCCCTTCTCACCCTCCTCATTTAGTCTGTCAATATATGATGATGTCGGCAGCTAGTCTCTATCACCATGGCCTTTTTCCAGGAGGACAGCTACTTAAAAACCAAGTGGAAGGATGGCTTGGACTTTATGCGCATGATACCGGGGTATTAAACTACGTTTGTAACCGTCCTTTTTATAATGAGTTTTGGCATCAGCTCAACACCGTCGCCGTGGCAGATCAGGTAAAAGTACCAGGCCTGCACATTGGCGGCTGGTATGATACTTTTTTACAAGGAACAATCGATGCTTATCTCTCTCGGCAAATCAACGGGGGCGAAGGGGCTAAAGGAAAGCAAAAATTGGTGATTGGACCTTGGACGCACTATTGGCCTCTTTCTCAAGAACTTGGCGACTATCAAGTACCACCACACGCCATGACGCCTCCTTATGATATTTCCGCTAAAACTTGGTTTGACTACTACCTTAAAGGAGAAAATAACTCTATTGAAAAACTACCGCCGGTCATCTATTACGTCATGGGACCTTTTGATGGAGAGCTTTCTAAAGGTAACCAATGGAAGACAGCAAAGCAGTGGCCTATTCCATCGGAAAAACGCTCTTTTTATCTAACTCCTGATCACTCTTTGCAAACTAAAGTCGCAAAAGAGGGAAAACTTAGCTATACTTATGACCCAAATAAAGTAACGGAAACCAAAGGAGGGCGTAACCTCTTTTTAAAATCTGGACCAGTCGATTTAAAAGAAATAGAAAAAAGAGCAGATACTTTGGTTTTTACTACACCTATCCTTACAGAAGATGTAGAAGTTACCGGAAATCTCTTTGCTGATCTTTATTTTCATACTGATCAAGCAGATACAGATCTTATTCTCTATGTGAGCGATCTTTATCCCGATGGACGAAGTCTTTTGATCACAGAAGGCGGCTATCGCCTCGCGACGAATCATAAAAATTGCTTACAAGGTCCTGTAAAAATTAGAGTAGACTTAGCTGCTACTAGTATGGTATTTGCCAAAGGACATGCTATTCGTTTGATAATAAGTAGCTCTAACTATCCCAAATACGAGATTAACACCAACTGCGGCTTATTTAATACTTATCTCCATCAAGCAGCAGCTGCTAAAAACTCTATATTAACCGGTGAAAATTATCCCTCACAGCTTATTTTACCCATAGTAGAGATTAAATAAAAAAACGAGTATAAAAAATTTTCATCTACTATTATTTATAACTTACTAAACTTAAATTGCCTTTCATTTTAAAGAAAGGTCATGGAAATGGCTTTGAACTGAAGTGGCTAACAGTTATCGTTTCAGGTCGCGCTCTTTTAGGCGCGCTCATCTTCTGCATTTAGAAATTCCTTCTAAAGCAAATCGCATTTTGCATGTGATTTTAATCGCTATGAGCTTATTTATCTTAAGAGTTTGGTATCTTTCTGTCATTCAATATGAGCAAAAAGTAGAAGAGGCGCAGCGGCCGCAAAAAAAGAGTATGATTATACCTGCTACAAGAGGAACAATTCGCGATCGTTTTAATCTTCCGCTCGCTATTAATACCATTTCCTACCAAGCAACTATTCTTTACTCCGATTTAAAAGAGATTGCTCCAATAGCCTGGAAGCAAGATTTAAATGGTAAAAGAGTCAAATACTTTAAGAGGCG
>CATLPS010000074.1 GCA_950054535.1 uncultured Chlamydiae bacterium
TGAAAGTGATGGGGTTTATTATAGCTTTATCTTTAAACTTTGTTATAAATCAGTAATACCAAACTTGAGTTAAATAATAAAAAATATTAAGTATTATTAATTAAAATTTAATTTGTCGATCACGTTAACGTTTTATAATTATATATAATAATTATTAAACGATGATCTTTATGAGTAATATAAAAGAATTAGTTGCAAATTTTGACTATAGGCAGCGAGAAAGACTCTTTCAAAATTTAAGCTGGGAGGAAAGGCGAGAAGTTTTACAAAGTTTTAGTAACAAACCAAAAAAGGTAACTACTGATAAAATTGCCATAAGAATATTTGAAAAAATGGAGTCTATTCAAAATTTTCATGCGCCTATTTCTAGGAAAGTCAATCGTCGATCGGCTATTGAATGGATAAACAGAAAACTACAAATTGCAAAAAACGAAATTGCCTATTTTTTTGGTTTTTTGACGGCTAATAAAACAGAACAACTTGTCAATAATTATTTAAAAATTGCTAAAGTTGTATTTTCTGACACTGCAATGCCTATATCTGCAGCTCAACTAAGAAAAATTCTAACCGCGGACTGCGTCATTGCCTCTGAAAATAGGGTTAATTTAATAAGTATTTTAGAAAAGCACGGATACCCTCCTATTCTATGTAATTGCAAATTTGAAGATTTAAAAATTTTTTCAAATTTAGCTTTAGAAAAAATCACGTTTCAAAATTGCCATTTTGAGTGGAGCCATTTTAGTGATGCTTTTTTAAAAGAAGTGACATTTGATCATTGTACGCTTTTTAATACCTCTTTTTTAAATGCAAAAATAGAGACATGTAATTTTTATAATTGCAATTTTCAAGAAGTAGCGTTTACAGGCGCAAAAATAGAAAGCTCTAACTTTTCTCTTTGTGCAATCAATGGTAGTAGTTTTGAAGATGCCTCCATTATTTTTACAGCATTTTTAAATACTTCTTTACCTGCAACCCATTTTCTGCAAGCTTTTATCAATCATAGTTATTTTATTAGCTGTAACTTAAAAGATGCAGTGTTTTTTGGTACATTACCTAGCTTTATTTTAGATAAGAAGTCTAAGCAAACTGCTATAGTTACAAGGCCTACTAATGCTATATTAGTGGACCCTGAAATAAGAGGTGTTGCAGCAACAAAAGCTTATATGAAGTTAGAGCAAATAGCAGGCACAATTCCATTGCAAGTGATGATGCGAGCACAAAAAAAAGCATTGAATAAAGTAAATAGGGAAATAGAAAAAGCGCTAACTGAAATAGACTGCTCTCTTGCAGATAAAGTTCCCATTCCTCAACAACTTATTGACTATATAATAAAAAAATCAAAGCAAAATAGCGAAAGTAGCAAAATTTTAAAAAAAGTTAAAAAAATTGCCAGCGAAGTAGATTCATTTTTCTTGTCTGGTGGGGAAGATGTACCACCTGCTTTATATGGCCAAAAGTGCGAGGAGTCTACGGATTGGGGAAAGGACTATTATCGGTCTATTTTGGAGTTAGGCATCATCCATCAGGCTTTTGCTAAAGGAATACCTTTAATGGCGGTTTGCCGAGGATTTCAAATGGCAAATATCTATTTTGGGGCGCAGCTTTTACAAGATATAAAAGGGCAAAATGGAATTCAGAGATTTGACCTTATCTGCAGTCATCATAAAGGAATTTATCACAGTGCCTTCAAAAGCTCTCTTTTAAGTGCAGTATATCATCATCAAGCAGTTCTTGAAAATAAAGGGCCTACACAGCATCTTGAAAAGTCAGTAATTTATCGCCATACCATCAAAGCTTCAGAATTACAATATGCAGGAGCTACCCCCATGATTTTACTGCAGTTTCACCCTGAGTTCTATAAAGCTACTACCGCGCATAACATAAAGAGAGAATTAATAGATCAACTGTTGCAAAACTTGATGAGTAAAAATAACGAACTATTTTGGAAGATTTTAGCAGATAGCGCAAAAGCATATCGTATCAAAAAAATAGTACTATCAAGTTTAAGAAAAAAAGCTAGTAATGAAACTAATAAACAAAAAGTATGAGTTTTTCATTCTATTTTTTCATCTATAAAATAAAATATTTTGTTTTTTTAAAATGATTTTTTCCTTGCGAGGCGTAGTTAAGGAACAGGGTCCCATTTCATAGAATAACCACTGGGGTCCACTGTTTTACGGTAAACCCACTGCTCGTCATTTTCGCGCATTAAACGGTCACATCCCATTAAATAGCCTTTCAAAAAACCATATTTTTTCATTGCTTCTAAAGTATATTGAGAGCTGCTAGGAATGTAGTGGCTGCGTGGCCCATCAGCCGGGGAAATGATCTCTTGATGAAATCTAATTGCTCCAAGAGCTGCTTTTAAAAGTGGGGAGCTAGAAGAAGAGGGCGGGGGAAAGGAGAGATGACTAAGCTTAAAATCAACAAGATCAGCATCTTTGCCCCAAGGATCGGCACAAAGCAAAGAAAATAGTAAAATAAATAGTGCGCAAAAGATTGTTTTCATTAAAAACTAGTTTCAAACATTAAAAAAGGAAAGCAGTAATTTTTTTTTAACACTTTAGTGGCTACTCCTTCATAGAGACGATTATTAAATTCTTGTGCTTCCAGCCCTGCACCATTAATTCCTCCAAAATACCATCCTGTTTCTAAGCTTGCAGTGATCAGCCCGGCTGCTGGATAGCCATGTTTAAAGCATTCATAAGAGGCTAAAATAAAGAGAGAATTAATGATAAAAGAGGTTAAAGCAGATCTTGGTTGACCTACATAGTAATAACCAGCTCCTGGCAAGATTGCATTAAGAAAACGCGCTTTGCTAGGAGATTTTTTATAAGCAAAATAGGCCCCTAAGTCTGCTTGCATTTCACAACCATTAAGATGCTCAGCCATTTTTATTTCAGCTTCCTGAGGGCGGCATTGTACTATTTCTTCGTAAATCTCTAGTTCACTGGCCGTTTCAGGAGAAAATTTTTGAATTTTTTGTAAAATATCAGCTGCTCTTTCAAAATTTTTTGCTTGAAAATAGCAGTCATACATCATTAAAAGAAGTTGACTATAAGCAGGAAAATTTGGGCCTGCTTTGGTAAGCGGGGAACTTTCAAAAGCTGCTATAGCCTCTACATATTTTTTACCCAAGTAATAGCAAAAAATCATACTGTAATAAGATTGTTGTGCCCTACTCTCATTAGCTTCAGACAGCAGAATGATTGCCCTTTTATAACCAGTAATAGCGCGATAAAGATCAAACTCGCGCGCAAATGTTTCGGCGATCATTAGCTCTTTTGCCCATTCTTGCTGCCTCTCCTCTAAAGTTAAAGGCGCAAAAGCAGAAGGAAACTGAGCGCAGCATGGGGTGATAGGAGAGGAAATAGTAGTACTAAGATTGCAAGGACTCATTTGGCAACCACTAGCGTATACTAGCGTCATCACTGCCAACAGGCAGCGACTAGCTAATAGCTTTAATTTTACTTGATACTTTCTCATTTTAATTGGCAGCCAATTTCGTCTGGGTCTGTCGATTTAAGATTGAAGAAGTCAAGAGCTTCATCTACTTCATAATTCCAGGCTCGAAGAGAGCGGCTTTTGTCTCTAAAGACATTTTGTTGACGAGTTGTAATTGCTTCTAACTCGCACTCGGTATTGACAATGACAGGTCGAATAAAAATCATTAAATTACGCTTATTGTCATTTTTGCGCTTTAGTTTGCCAGCTCCGCCTAAGATGGGAATCATTCCCAAACAAGGGATTTCGTTTTTCGAGGTAGAGTCTCTAGTATCGATTAATCCACTCATTACCACAAAAAAACCATCAGGAATATGAATGCGAGTAGTAGAGCGATTTTTAAGTAGTACAGGTACTAAATTTACATCGGTCCGTGAAACAAGATCAGAAGAAGTATTTGCTTGCGGTGCAGGCGAGGTGACTTCTTCTATAATATCTAAAGTAATGACGCCATTATTTCCAATAAGTGGAGTAACGCGTAGCGTCGTTCCTACATCAATAAATTGAAAATTGTTTGTAATAACATTTCCTTGATCGTTAGAAATGGACTGAGTCTTATAGCGGTCCGTCTCTCCTACAAAAATTTCTGCTGTGACATTATCTTCTGTCAAAATACGCGGGTTTAATACGATATGGGCTTTATTACTGCTATGTAGTGCCCTTACTAATGCAGAAATAGTGCTGAAGTGCATTCCGTTATGCGTTAGATGTTTACCAATAATCCCTAGATTAAATCCCTGACCACTTAGTAAAGGTTTAGCATTAGGAACGGCGTTTACGTTAGGCGTTAAAGTATCTAAAATCCCATTTCCTAGACCTGGATTAAACGTTTCTCCTCCAGCTGTATTGCCTCCTCCAAAAAGCACGCCCCAGTCTACGCCGTAAGTCAAAGAGTCTTGCAGCGTTGTGTCTAAGATGAGCATCTCGATATAGACTTGATTCAACGGAGTATCAATTTCTAAAATAAGGTCTTTAATTTTTTCTAAAGCTTCTACTGTTCCTGTAAAAATTAAAGAATTAGAAGATTCAATCCATTGTACGCTGTTGATAGCAGAGACAAGGTCAACATTAGAAAGACCTGTCGACATCAAGCTTAAAGCAATCTTTCTGATGGAAGCTTCAATTTGGTCACCACGGCGATACTTGAGCTTATAGATGAAAAAAAGGGTACGTGCAATATGCCCCGTAGGTAGATCTTTGGCTAGTCTGGAAGCTGCCGAGATGCCGCCTGGCATGAAAGCGCTGGTTTCATTCAAAACAGTAGGCCCAAGGTCTATTGCACCTGGTAAGAAAGAAGCAGAACTATTTTCATTTGGCGAAAGAGTATTATTACCACGAATAAACCCACCAGTAGCAGCGTTATAGGGATGTTGACTATATGTTCCTGTATTGGGATCAAAAAACTTTAATTGCTGAAAGTTTCCTCCCCCTCGGTTGAAACTACTACCTAAATTAGGCAAGTAGCGACCTGTAGCAGAATCATATTGAAGAGGCGTAAAAGAACCGTTAGAGGGGTCAAAAGAGTTAGGAAAATACCTTTTTGAAAGATCGTCGTAAATTAAGGGGTAGGATTCTTTACTAATAGGGTCATAGAATTGCGGGTAATAAGTATCGGAATTAGGATCATAAATCTGTGGTAGTCCGCTATTGATCAATTCTCCGTTAGCATCGATTCCTTCTGGTTTTGAGCCCACCGCAGCAGAGTTACTCTGATTATGCTTAAGCTTATCCAAAGAAAAAACTTTTGTTTTCCCATCATTCTCATCTAGGTTTTGTAAAATAGCAAGAGCTTTATCCACAATAAAGGGGTTAGAAACAATATAGACGCTATTAGAAGTTGCATGGGGAACTAAAACAAAGGGATTTCCTTGCGCGATAG
The DNA here is from genome assembly GCA_950054535.1 of uncultured Chlamydiae bacterium. Lineage (GTDB taxonomy): Bacteria > Chlamydiota > Chlamydiia > Chlamydiales > Parachlamydiaceae > CATLPS01. The sequence continues at coordinate 5,384 of CATLPS010000074.1, forward strand.
GCAAAATAATTTGTGAAGCTAGTTCTACAATGGAGGCTACAAAACCATTGCGGACTACATATTGCCCCACTGTAACGCCACTATTAGGTGAATCTAAACTTTCAATCAGCTGCGCAATTTTATCTACATTTGAAATAAGATCAGTAATAATAAGGTTATTGCTATCTCTTAACATTTCTACTAAAGCATCATCGGAAAGTAGAGGTTTGATAATTTCAGTTGCTTTAAGAGGATCTAAAGTATTTAAACGAAAAACACGTGTAATGATTTGCGCTTGCAAAGGCGAGCTACTAGCTGTCGCTGTGACGATAGTTCCAGGAGAGCGAATCCGCGGGTTCCTATGAATAATAATACTATCGCCTTGTTCCATTAAAGAAAGATCTCTTACCCTTAGTTCCTGTAAAAGAGCTGTCATCAAATTAGAGATAGAAGTTGGTGATTCAGAAACAATTGTTACGGTAAATTGCAGGTCTTCTTCTTCAAAAACAAAATTGCGATTGGTGACCCGACTAATAAAGCGGATGTATTCGATAATGGATACATTATTAAAGTTAATTGGTCCTACTTTATCGGATGGCTCTTCTTCATTGATGAAAGAATCTGTTTGAGTTTGCTCTAGCTGCGGCACTTGTTGGTTTGAGTTGAAATCTACTGCAGGAGAGCTAAAAGCAGGCCCTATGCTATTTTTTAATGGCTCCGCTACTTTATTTTGCGTAGTATTTGCTGGCGTCTCATTCACTGGGCTGACTTGCGCCAGCTCCTTTTGACTATTGGCAGCAAAAGGTTTTTTATTGGTTTCTTTTGCTTGATCAATATCGCTTAAATTTACTTGGTTAGCAAAAGGATAAGAGACTGGTTTCCCAGGATCACTATTTAGCTTTTCTTCTGTGGCAAGAAGGTTAAAATAGGCGAGTGAAAATAGCACACTGCTTACAAAAAAAAGAGCCTTGGATAATAGTGGATAAAATTTTGTAGGGCTGTTTAAAAAAAAATTAATCATTATTTATTAAGTCCTATATCTAAATCATTCTTACTAAAGAGAGGAAGTGGTTTTAAGTTTTAAGATTATCTGTTATTTCAAACTAGATCATTATTTTCCACTAAAAAGTGAAATTCTTACTTTTTTGATAAAAAAAATTTGAATAAAAGAGAGAGGGAAATTCTTTGCTATAATTAAGTTTTTATCTTTAAAGAAAGAAAAAAAATGACGATGATAGTTAAGTTTTTAAGATTCTATTTTTGGCTACAGTTGAGTATTGTCATTAATACCAAAGAACATTCAGTAGAAGTGCGGCTTAATTGAACTTTTGTTTTACGTAAAATAGCATCGGCTTGTTTTTGAGGGGATTGAATATTAGACTCATTGATACTTTCTTGAATGATTTTTTTTGTAAAAAGTAGAGGGGTAGAAACTTTTTCGGCATGTAAAGCAGTGTAAAAAATTAGGCTTTCGCCCGGCTTCCATGGATAATCTACTTGAAAAAAATTTACCTCTGCTTCTACACCTAAAGAGCGATTACTGCATTCTATCTGGTGAAGAGCTCCTTCTTTTGTTAAGTGCCATAAATGCCCACAGTCACATGAAATATAGCGTACTTTTTGTTCTAATGGCATCAAAACTAGATAGCTAAAAGCAAATTGTTGCTTCATTGGATCTTCGATCAACAAAGAGTTTAAAAGAGAAGCCATCTCTTGTGGATGATAAGTAAGTTGGCTTAGTGCTCTTACCATTCCTCTTAATACAGACGAATAAACAACTCCAGCCGATCCTTTAATAGAGGGCTTTCCAATAATTACTCCGTAACAATTTTGTGGTAGAGTAAAAAAATCATAATAAAGACTGGAGATACCCAAACTTTTATAAGTAGAAAGTCCAATCTGAATCTCTTTCCAATAAGGAGATTCATGGGGAACTAATGAGTGTTGTGCTTGCCTTAAACTTTCGCTAAGCTCGCCTAATGGATCGAGCTCTTTATTTTCTTTAGAAAAAGCAGTAGAGTAAAGATAGGCAGAAATATCCATCATAAAGTCAACAATATCTTGATAACGATCACTTGGCTTTGGTTGAAGTGCTTTAGATAAAATTTTTTGTAATCCTTTAGGCATAAGAGAAAGATGAATTTGTCCATGGCTAAGTTTGCCTAAAGCCAGTTCATAAGTAATAATGCCTAAAGAATAGATATCGGAAGGATAAGAAGTCGATTCAGACTGATGCCTTTGTTCAGGGCTCATATAGATGGGAGTTCCTATCAGCCGTTTTTCTGAATTTGTCTCTTTGCTCTTTTCCGTTAGCATTTGAGCAATTCCAAAATCAATTACTTTTACACTACCAGTTTCGGTAATCAAAATATTTTCCGGTTTTAAATCTCGATGAATAACGCCATGAGCATGGAGATGGCAAAGAGCCATGGAAATTTCCATTACAATCTCTAAAGCATGCTTCAGCGAAATTAAATTATGATGAAGATACTTACGTAGCGAAATTCCTTGGATAAATTCCATGGCAATATAAAGACCCTCTTCCCATTCTCCTTGACCATATAACTTCACTATATTTGGATGGTCGGCCAATGCAATAATAGAAGCTTCTTGAATAAATCTTTGTACCATTTCGGGGTTGGTGAGATACTCTGGGAAAAGAACTTTAACAGTAATAGGATCAAGTGTTTCGGGGTGAATGGCAAGATAGAGGTAGCTCATTCCTCCTTTTTCTAATAAAGCCTCGATCTTATAAGGACCAATTTTTGTGGGAACATGGTCAGGCTGAAGCAGTTCTTTTTGAACTGCTGGCAGTGTATTTTGTTTGTTAAAGTCTTTGCTTTTCATGACGCCTCAAGTTAAGTTTGAGGCTTTAGCCTAGTTCTAAAATACGGACACCTAAATTTTCTCCAATGCGAATGAGTTCCGCTTTGGCAATTGCTTTTCCATTTAATGTTAAAATAACTTCGTTATTCGGTCTTAAAGAAATATCTAGTAAGTTACCTACTTCTATCTGCATTAATTTTTCCATAGAAATAGTTAGTTGTCCTAGTTCTACAGTTAAAGAAACGGGAACTTCTGTAGGCTTTAGTAAACCTGTTTTAGGTTTATCTTTACCTACTTTCTCCTCTTTTTCGGTAAGTAAATTTTCTTTTAAAAGTTGTTGATCGGAAGATGTAGGGGTTTGCTTAGACTCAGTGGCGCGCTCCACATTTTCATCAAGCTCTTTAAATAAATCTTCGTTGAGTTCATCAAATTCTTCTTTTTCTTGTTCCTCTTCATTCTTTTGACTAAGATCAAGTTCTTTGTCGTCATTTTCCTCATCGTCTTGCTCTTGGCCATCTTCGTCGTCTTCATCGTTTTCATCGTCTTCTTCGTCGTCATCAAACTCAAAATCATCTATTTCACTTTCCTCATCTTCCAACTCAAAGTCTTCGAATTCCTCTTCTTCTTTATCATTATAGTTTTTACTCATGAACTTTTTTTCCTCTTCTAATGATGGAAATTTAATAATTTTTATTGTTCCCTCTTCTATTTCTCCTCTAAAAGCAGGTTGACCAAAAACCTCCAAGGTAACCTCTCCATGATAAGAAGTAGGCTCAATAGAACAATAGTCAAGACAGATAAAGTCTCCTACACAAAGAGATTTAATTTCACTAAAAGTTAAAGCAACAGAGCCTGCCTGAATTGCAGCTAACACTGGAATGGTTGTTGCTCTTTTTGCACCGTTTGAGCTATTTATATATAAATAGTGAGAAATGGATTGGCGCAGCTTTTGGGATAAGATAAGCCTTCCTTGCAATATTGACTGATGAAGTTTAATAGTAATATCTAAGCAAAGACTATCTTCTACATGTAATGGTTCTTTTTCTGATAGAACAGGCATTAATAAGCTTTGAGGGGCTACGCGCTTCATTGCATAAAGTGTTTCTAAAATAACAAACTTAGTAAAACTGGCTTTAAAATCTTCATCATGAATTGTCAAAGGATGAGTATCATTGGTTAATAATAAATTAATTAATAGAGAAACCTCTTCCTCAGCCATTAAGAAATAAGCTTTTCCCTCAAGCGTAGGAATAGTAAATGCTAAAGTGGAAGTGGGAGTGCTTATATCTGTTAAAAGATCTTCTTTTACCCTCCATTGTACTTGAGCGGGGATAAGTTCAAAACTAGGA
>CATLPS010000075.1 GCA_950054535.1 uncultured Chlamydiae bacterium
GGACCTCTTAAAGTGACAATTCCATCCACAGTAATGATTTTAACATTTTTTGCATTCATAGAAAGATTTTCATCATCCATGATCATCTTGCGAATTTCTTGAGTAATTGTCCGATCTAGTTCGTTTTCAGATTGATCGCCCGGTGTTAAGGTCTCATTTCTATCTCTTTCATTGCGTGCAGTATTGTCTGGTTGCATAGAGTCGCAAGAGCTAAGTGCAACACAGAGAGAAGAGATAATTAACATTTTTTTTATCATTGTCATTTCCTCACTAAAGAAATTTAAAATAATTTAAGTTAGAGAATATTGTTGATACCCTTTTTTGCAGAATAGAGAAACAAGATATTATTTCAAATAAAATCTCATGCTTTATTTCTTTTTTTTGAGGTTACTTCATTAGAGGATAGATAAATAATGAAAGTAAAAAGTACTAACAATTGACAAAAAAGAGCGATAATGAGAAGAATATTCACACCTAATTGATTTGTTTTTAAATGGATGCAAACCATGTCGACAATTATTGAAATCCTGCAAGAGCGCGGGCTTATTGAAGCAAGTACCAACCAGCAAATAAAAGAGATCGCTAAACAACCTCTTAAGGTTTATTGCGGATTTGATCCAACAGCCGATAGTCTGCATTTAGGTAATTTAGTTGCAATGATGGGGCTTGCTTGGTTTCAACGTCTAGGCCATACTCCAGTTGTGGTATTAGGGGGAGCGACTGGTATGATTGGAGATCCTACCGATCGTAGTACCGAAAGAAAGTTGCTTGATGAAGAGACTCTAAAAATTAATTTAGAGGGAATCAGTAAAAATTTTGACCGTATTTTAAAATTTGATACTCAAAAAAATCAGCCGCTTATTTTAAACAATTATGATTGGTTTAAATCCTTTACTTTCATTCGCTTTTTACGTGATTTTGGTAAATTTTTTAGAATGGGACCCATGCTTAGTAAAGAAAGCGTCAAAAAGCGACTACAATCCGAAGATGGCATGAGTTATACAGAGTTTGCCTATCAGGTTTTACAAGGATATGACTTTTTACACCTTTATGAAACACATGGAGTTACGGTTCAGCTGGGCGGCAGTGATCAATGGGGAAATATTACTGCTGGTACAGAACTAATTAGAAAAGTGCACGCAACGACCTGCTTTGGTTTAACTTTTCCGCTTTTGACCAAAAGCGATGGACAAAAATTTGGCAAGTCCGAAACAGGAGCTATTTGGCTTTCAGAAGAAAAGCTCTCTGTTTATGATTTTTATCAATATTTGATAAGGGTAGAAGATGACGATGTCATTAAGTTGATGCGCATGCTAACTTTTATGGATATGGAAGAAATTTATCAGTATGCAGCGGCAATGAAAAAAGAGGATTATGTCCCTAGAACAGCGCAAAAAAAGCTAGCTTTAGAGGTTACTAGTATAGTGCATGGTCAGGCTAAAACCATGGAGGCGATAGAAATCACTCAAAACTTAGCGCCAGGTAGTCAAACAAAATTAGATGCTGTTTCTTTAAACGAGCTAAGCAAGCAACTGCCTAATTACGAAGCAAATTTTGATGAAACTGAGAAAAAAAAACTGGTGGATCTTTTAGTAGAATTGCAACTTTTGCCTAGCAAAAGCGAAGCTAGAAAATTGATTAAAAATGGCGGAGTCTATATAAATAACGAAAAAGTGATCGATGAAAACTGTTTTATTGAGCAAAGTTACTTCATTGCTAATCATTTAATGTTGCTAGCCATTGGAAAAAAGAAAAAAGTATTAATCAAATTTAAAAGCATATAAACATTTTCCTTAAGTCAAATTAAGGGTGTCATTAATACTTGCGTGTATGGGTGATGAAAGCTGGTCTATCATCAGTGGATCTCGCTTAACCTAGCGCTTATTAAAAATCGCTTAAATTAAAACTCATTGCTTAAGCCAATATTAAACGGTCTCAGCGTAAAAGTGTCAATGAAGGAGGACGGCAATTCTATGACCACAAGTTCAAAGAAAAGTACTATGACTAAAAAGAAATTGATTAACTCTATTTCTCAAGATAAAGGAATTCATCCTAATGATGTCCGCCACGTCATTCAGGCTTTTCTCGATAAAATTACAGATTGTCTATCTCAAGGGGAACGGCTCGAGTTCAGAGAGTTTGGCGTTTTTGAGGTGGTAGAGCGCAAACAAAAAATTGGGAGAAATCCAAAAAATGCAGCAGTTCCCATTGTAATTCCTGCAAGAGCCGCAGTAAAGTTTACACCTGGCAAAAAAATGCGCCAAGTTGTAGAAGAAGAAGAAACATTTGTATCCATGTAATTTTCTTTAAGTCGCTGAAGCTAAAATTTTGATTCAACCTTTTTTAATTTTATTGAAGCGCTTAAAAAACAAAAGAAGTGGATAGTGAAACTTATGAGCGAACAGGTAATCCAGTCGCTATATCGATTGCAATTAAAGCAAGAGTCAAACCTTGAGCTCATTGATCAGCAAATATGCAATTGGTTGCAAAAAAAAACAATTGATACCCGCGAACTTGTTGACCATTTTGTTGCCAAAGAGATGCTTTCTTCCACAGAAAAAAGCATTACTCAATGGAAACTTTTATTGAAAATTAATTTTCTTCATTTTTTTTCTGATCAAAAACTTAGAGATCTTGCACATTTTGTTCGTCAATTTGAAAGAATTCCCTGGAACCAAAGTTCGCAGTGTTGTCGATTATATGTTGCTTTTAACCATTTTTTAGTTCAATTACCAATTCCAGAAGTTGCAGTAAATCTATTGTCAGGCGGAGCTGCGCTGATCGAGTTTAAGGAATATGCACCTTGGCTTGTGATACCATATCACCCAGATCATTTAGAATTTGGAATTTTGTTAGGGCTTTTTAGTTTATTGCTTGATCGTTTAGATCTGAAAAAAAAATTTATTGAGATAGCTCATTGGCAAAAAAATTTGTTAGATGCTAAAGCAAATCCTTTTTTTTCTCTTTATAGCCAAGAAGAAAAGCACTGTTCTTTTCAAATGATGCTTTTATATACTCTTTTCTTTAAATGTGCCGCTTTTCTCACTAAAGAAGAAGATTTTATTGCGCTTTATCAACACTTTTCTTCTCGCTTAAGTCAGCTCACTAGGAAAAGTGAAAAAATAGACCCTTTATGGGTAATTGTGGAAAGTTTTTTTGAGTTTGACTCTTCTCAAAAATCAAATTTTAAGCTTGATGCAAAAATTTACGATCCTTCCACAGCTTTGATAGGTTATCGCACTGCTAATCAATCTGCTATTTGTACGCTGCATGGTTACCATACAGGAGTTGGATGTCTTAACCATTTTGACGTGGAAATTGTTAACTATGGCCCGCAATATCTACCCCTGCATGATTGTAAAGGGTTTGGGATAGAGGGAAATCATCTCTCCGATCAGGGGATTAGACAACCATTTTTGCAAACACACTCTAGTGGTTTTTCTATTAAGGGGTGCGTTAGAATGGTAGATCAGCCAGCGCAAAAGTCTAACGAGCCAGAACTTTTTAGAGGAATTTGGATCGAGCTTTCCCAGCGATACGAGCTTGGAAAAATGGAAATAGATGCTACTTTTTTAAGCTTAGATAGTCGGGATAATGTTGCTTTTTGTTTTTTTGTGAAAGCACAAAGCTGCCTGATTAATGGAGAAATTACGTTGTTGCCAAATCAGCTAAATCATTACCGCGGCTCAGTTGCCCAAATTGAAGTGAAAGGAGAGGAGGGGTCTTTAAAAATTGATTTAGACACTTCTCAAGGTTCTTTGCACCTACTTCCTTTAGAGGGTAAACACCGTTATTGGGGCGCAAGCTTTTTAATTGCTTATCTTTTAAAGCCTGAGACAAAGCAATGCCGCTGGCAAATAGCTCCGGCTTAAACTATATAAGCTTTTTACTTAATGTTTCATTAGCTCATCAACTAACTTTAGCACCAGCTAAAGTTAGGCAGTTGATCTGGCACTCTTTTACTTTATTTAAAAGAGCAGCTTGTAGGCTTTGCACTACCTGCACCCTCTCTGTTGTCTAAATCTGACGCTAAGATTTAAGAGGTAAGCTTGATTTTAAGGGGAAAGGATTGGCAAAAATAGAAAAAAAACCTTATGATAAAGGCAAACTCTTTTAATTTTTAACCTCTTTTTTAAAAACTAATTTAAAAAAAACAGAGGTTTATTTTGTAAAAATTTTTGGTAGCTGATATGACTTTTCCTAGGTTTTTAGCCATTTTTTCTATTGCTCTTTTCACAATTATTGGTCTAATTGCTCTTTTTAAAGAAACGCCTTCCCCATCCTCATCGCCGCCTTCTTATTCTTCTTCCATAGAAATTGAAACTAAGCCTGAAGTGCAGCTAGTTTCTTCTAAGAAGCCGCAAACAGTAACAAAAGAAAAAAAAGTTTTAAATGAAACGGAAGCCAACAAAGAAGAGGACCATTTTCAGCCAGAAATAAATTTACCTGACGCAGATCTGATGGCAGCTCTTTTTGAAAAAGATGGCCACAAACTACCTATTGTGGAAACGATTGTTTACAAAAGCCGTGTAGCATGGCAAAAAGGAAGACCCGCCTGGCTATCAGATTATGCTAAACACTACCAAACATCGCGTCATTTTATTGCGCGCAGTTTAAATGGCCGAGCTGATTATCTTACGCAAGAGGTAAAAGAGGGCGATCAATTTAATGTATTGCGTAAAGAGGTTCCTTTTCAATTTTATTTACTTGTCGATGCATCTCGCTGTAAAATGTGGTTTTATTATATTGATCTTGTTACTAAACAAGCGGTTCTTTTAAAAACTTACCAAGTAGGCCTAGGTAGGCTCGATGCAGCAAAAGCATCAGGATCTTTGACCCCTTTAGGGAAATATCTGTTAGGGGATCGTATCATGACTTATAGGCCTGGAGCGATGGGTATCTATCTTGGTAAAAAAACAGAGATGATTACAGTGTTTGGTACTCGCTGGATTCCTTTTGAAAAAGAGATTAGTGGTTGTACAGCAGCTGCTAAAGGCTTTGGCGTGCATGGCACCCCCTGGCAGCTAGATGCAAATGGTCAGTTAGCCGATACTAAACAAGGGATTGGGCTGTGCGAAAGCGACGGTTGCATTCGTCTTCAAACAGCAGATATGGAAGAGCTTTTTGCCATCATTGTGACAAAACCTACTGTAATTGAAATAGTGAGTGATTTTTCTCAAGCGACATTTTTAAATTAAGTGATAGAAGAGATAGGAGCAAATTTTGGAAATTTTGCCACATGAAAAACAAGTTTATGAATACATTAAAACAGTGGCTCATCTTAAAAAACAAAATAAAGAAAATCCTTTATTTACAGAAGAAATTCGTAAGCTAGAGCAAAAGCTAGAAAAACTCAAACAAGAGACTTATAGTGCCTTAAGTGCGTGGGAAAGAATTTTAATTGCGCGGCACTCTTCTCGTCCTCATACTATTGATTATATTAAAAATATTGGCGAAAATTTTATTGAAATGTCTGGTGATCGCTGTTTTAGTGACGATCATTCCATTATTGGAGGCTTAATTAAAATTGGCGGCCAAAAATTTATGGTGATAGGACAGGAAAAAGGCAATGATACCGAAAGCCGAGTTTATCGCAATTTTGGTATGTTAAATCCAGAAGGGTTTCGCAAAGCACTGCGCCTTATGAAAATTGCGGAAAAATTTAGTCTGCCTATTATCTCTTTTTTAGATTCTCCAGGCGCATTTCCAGGATTAGAGGCGGAGGAGCGGGGACAAGGATGGGCCATTGCTTATAATTTAAGGGAAATGGCTAGAATCAAAACCCCTATTATAGTTGCTATCATTGGAGAAGGTTGCTCTGGAGGTGCTTTGGGGATGGGGGTTGGCGATGTAGTTGGTATGTTAGAACATGCCTGTTATTCTGTCATTACACCAGAAGGATGCGCTTCCATTCTGTGGAAGGATGCGGCAAAAAAAGTAGAAGCAGCGCACGCTTTAAAGCTAAATTCAGAAAATCTGCTCGACTTAAAAGTTATCGATGTTATTATCCCAGAGCCCTTAGGGGGGGCTCATCACGAGCCTCAAGAGGCATATGTTCAAGTGAAAAAGTTTATTTTAGAACAGTGGGCTACTTTAAAAAATATTCCCAGTGATCTTTTAATTGAGCAGCGTTATCTCAAATTTAGACAAATGGGTCAATACAGCGAAAGTTAAACAGTCATGCGTCAATTACTAAAAAGCGTTATTATTGATAGAAAAGCAACATGGCTCATCTGTTTTTCTATACTTTTTATGGTATTGCTCACGCTAGCATCTCAACTAGAGGTTTTAGCGCTCGGAATTGTTACCAAAAAAGGGCCTGATTTTTTTGAACTTTTTGCTCCTATTCAAGGGGATAAATTAGAAAAAAAAGAGGTAGTTCATTGGAGTGAAGTCAAAAAACGCTGGAAAGTTTTAAGCGCTGCCCCTCATCAAGAAATAACACGCGAAGAAGTGGCGCAATTTACTGCGCGCTACAAGGGAAATGATTTAATTAGTCAAGCCACTGCCTTGGTGAACCATTTTCTTCCTATTTCTACTAGCATGGCGGCACTGGCTTTTTTCTTAGTCACTGTGGCAATTTTTAAAGCTATCACTTTGTTTGGCCATCGATTCCTTGCAAAAGTAGTCTCTATTTCCATCAGTAAAGACCTAAGGCAAGCCTACTTTGAGCATTTGCAAAAGCTGCCTATTGAGTTTTACCAAAAATATCATATTGGCCATCTTTCTTCTCGCGTAGTAGGAGATGCTACTTTAATTGCAGAAGCGGTAAACGCCTCTTTGGTTAACTATTTACAAACCCCTTTTACAGTTTTTTCCACCCTGGTGCTCTGTTTTATCACTTCCTGGCAACTCTCTTTGATTATTTTTTTGGGATTTCCCTTAATTGTTTTTCCTATTTTATTTTTAGCTAAAAGAGTGAGACGCATTGCCCGGCAACTGCAAAAAAGCCAGGAAATTTTTGCTTCTGTTTTGATCGACTTTTTATCGGGAATTCAAACAGTCAAAGTTTTTGCTATGGAAGAATTTTCTTTAAAAAAATATCGCGAACAAAATGCCAAAATGGCCGCTTTAGAAACCAAAGGCGCGCGCTACGATCTCTCTTCTAGGCCTATCATTCATACAATAGGGATGTTTTTTTTAGCAACTGCGCTCCTATATGGACTATATGTCCAACAAATGAGCGTATCAGAAGTGCTTATCTACTGTGGTTTTCTTTATATTTTTTATGAACCCATAAAGAAGTTTGCTGAGGAAAATAGTCATATTCAGCGCGGTATTGCAGCGGCAGAAAGAATGCAAGAAGTCACCTCTATCTCCCCAACTATTCAAGATAGAGATGGCGCTATTGTTTTAGAAAAAGCGGAAGGTAGAATTGAGTTTGATCAAGTTTGGTTTCGCTATCAATCAGATTGGATTTTAAAGGGTGTATCTTTTACTGTCTACCCAGGCGAGACCGTAGCAATTGTAGGACCTACTGGCGCTGGTAAATCAACTATTGTACAACTTTTGCCAAGGCTTTATGAAATTGAGCGCGGCGAAATTCGCATTGATGGCAAGGAAATTACAAGCTACACGCAACGCTCTTTAAGAGAAAATATTGCCTTTGTCCCTCAAAAACCTTTTTTGTTTTTAGATACAGTAAATGAAAATATCGCTTTTGGTCGATCGTTTTCCCAAGAAGAGATTTGTCAAGCAGCCATTTTGGCTCATGCTGATGAGTTTATCACTCAACTGCCCCACGGCTACCATTCAGAGCTGAGCGAAGCTGGAAAAAATTTGTCAGGTGGGCAGCAGCAAAGGTTAGCAATCGCAAGAGCTTTAGTCAAAAAGGCGCCAATTTTAATCATGGATGAAGCAACTTCTGCGTTAGATGTGGTCAGTGAAAGCTTTATCAAAGAGACTCTAAATCAATTAGGAAATCACGTAACTAAAATTTTGATTGCTCATCGTCTTTCTACAATAGAGCATGCAGACCGCATTATTTACTTAGAGAAAGGTGAAAAAATTGCGGAGGGGAATAAAGAAACTTTACTTGCTAATTGTCCAGGTTTTAAAAATATGTGGCAGGTCATGCATCATCAAAAAGCTTAATCCTTCAATAAAAGTGAGTTAAAAAATTAACTTAAAGTACTGTAGCCATTTATCGACAAATAACCCTATTTCTTTTACTATTTTTTCCTATAATAAAAAAATTGAATAAGGGAGTCTTAAAATGTTTACGACAGTCCAAAACTTTGGTCTTAATCGATTTGAACAATTTTTAGATCAAGTAGAAAGTGATGTTTATTCTTTGACCAGTGGAAAAATGAATGTCGATCAGTCTTTTATTGACTCGGCCGGTATAAGCAGTCTGTCGCTAAAAATAAAAGGAATTGCAGCTGTTAAATTGGGCGCGCTTGCCTCTATTGGATTTGGTATATGTTCTATTGTACATGTGGTTACTACTCTTATTTCTACTCAAGCCTTTGTTAGCTTAATTTATCCAGTTTCTTTGGTAGTTTTTCCAATTTTTTTGGGTCATGATCTTTATAGGATTGGTAAAAATTTACAAAATCACATGAGACAAAAAATCATCATGCACTCTTTACAACCCGCAAAAATAGAAAACTTTTCAGATCTTCTTTCTGCTCATATTCTTTCAGCGGTAGAGCCTTTAGTCGATAAAAAAATATCAGTGAAAAATAGAGCGATAGTAGAGCAATTTCATTCTACATTTGATCAAACTTACTTCAAATCTCTTATCCTATGTTTACCAAAAATTTTAAAAAAAGTAGTAAAGCAATAACTAGATTTTTTGATCTAAAGAAAGGGAGTCAAAAGTCATTCCATGATCTTTGATTTTTTGGCTATTTACTCGTTTATTTCCGCCATGTAAGCTTTGTTGATTTGGATTCCACTCAATAGAGGGAAGAGAAAGACGTTGGCAAATAGAGTTGTAAAGCTCTTTTCTTGAGATATGAAGCTCATTACAAAGGTTATAAATTCCTTGCCAATTGTTTTTGACTGCTAGCGTAGCGGCGAGGATAATTTCATGAAGCTGCGTTAAGTTGGTATACTGATGCCCATCACCTAAGAAGGGGTTGCCTGCATTTTTTTGTAAGCGCTTTGCAATCGAGCGTCCAGGACCAATAATTTCTCCTAAACGAAAAATTACTATTTTTAAAGAGGGACAAAGGTAGCTGATTAACTGATTTTCCGTTTCTAACAAAATTTGGCTCGTTTCATTTAAAGGACAACAAACCGTAGTTTCATCTACCCATCTTCCTTGATGATCGCCGTATACAGAGGTACTGCTAGTATAGATAATTTGTTTTAAAGAAGGGCACTGGTTAAGGAACTTTCCTACTATTTGCACCGTTTCTAAATAGGTACAGCGATA
>CATLPS010000076.1 GCA_950054535.1 uncultured Chlamydiae bacterium
CATCCACTAAAGGATTTTGCAAACCATCAAAAATCGATGTTAAAAGGCCCGGCCCCAGTTCTGCTTCTAATAGATCTCCTGTAAAAGAAACTTCCGTAGCTAACTGAATTCCCCGTGTATCTTCAAAGACCTGGATTTTTGCTTCTGAGCCTACAATTTCGATGACCTCTGCTTTAAGCTGCTGACCATCCACGTGTACCATCGCTACTTCGCCTTGGCGAATATCGCCTTCAAAAGCTACTTGTAGCAAGTTTCCAAATGCTTTTACTACTTTACCAGTTGCATGTCCAGTTGCATATTTACTTGTGGTAGTTTCCACTGTTTGACTCATCTTACCCTATCCTTCTTTCACGATTGTATCGACGATTTGCATTCCTTTTGCCTTATCCAATTCAAACCATTTTTCCACAATAATTAGCTGTATCATGTAGGCTAAAATTCGCTCGATGGAAAAAGTATCTGATGGGTCTACAAGTTGATCAATAAAATTAAAACGGTATTCATCCAAAGCTCTTTGTAGTAACAAAGGTTCTTCTCCAAATTTTTCATAACTATTTTTTATCTCTTCATATTCCTCTGGCAAAGTAAATTCTTTTCCCTCGTTTTGCGCGATCATTTCTTTGATAAACTCTTCTTGCAAATCTTCAAAACGCAGCTCTGTAATCAAATCGCGATGGAGCTTTTTAGCGCGAAAACCAGTTGTTACTAATCTAAAATTGCGTTCAAAACTAAAATAAGCTCTTAAAAAAGGGTCTTTATTTTCTTTCGCTTCTTTAAAAAATGCAGCTAAAAGAAAGGGAAAGTTTTCTAATCGCTCTTGCAAGGAATGAAATTTAGCTAAAAAATCAAAAATATAGTCTGGCAGATTGGTAGTAGTAATCAGCGCCTCCTCCATCTCTTGAGCGCTCATCTCTCCATGCAAATCCATTGCTTCATGAGTCCAAAGCGCACGCAAATTAAGGAGGTCGAAAAAACGACGAATAGCAACTGTTTTTTGATAGTCGCTTTGCGAAAGATTATCTTTAAGTAGGCTATCAAGGGAACGAAAGTCAACTTCGGGCTCTGTTTCAAAAGAGAGCGGAGGCAGAATCGTTCCTACAAAATAATAGTTAGACATGAACTTTCCTAATTACTAAAAATAGTTTGGCGAAAGTCTTTGCGAGCAAAGTTAGCCAATAGCTCTTTTAGAGCTTGATCTGTTAAATCTAAAGTCATTTTTTTGCCAACTAATTTCACTTGCACTCCTCCAGAAAAATTTCCTACTTCAATGGGATGGTCTTTAAGCTTTTGAGCTACATGCGTTAGTAAGAGCGCATTGACCTCCTGCGCCGAAACTTTTTGTGGAATCACTACTTCTATATTTCCCTTGATTCCCTCTTTTTCGATGCCATCTACAATTCCGCTCACTAAATCTGCAATAAGCTTTGGATTTGCGCTCTGTTTTTCTAATAGGTTCTGTAGCTCTTCGTTGAAAAATTTTTGCTCTATTTCCTGCCTTAAAAACTCTAGTACCTGTTTGGAAGATTGTTGCAAAGAAGAACGAAAAACACTACGCTCTTTTTCTACTTGGCTACGCGCTTGTTTGATAAGCTGGTCTGCCTCTTTTTCGGCTTTGGCAATTAGCTCTTGCGCCTCCTCTTTGGCAGCTTCTACTAAGCGGCTAGCCTCTACTTGCGCCGGCTTTAACACCTCATGACGGAGCGTGTCGCAAATTTTTTGAATTTTATCTTGGCCTTTTTCTAATGATTTCATTTTAAAACATCCCAAAGAAGGGTTAGCAAACTGTTTTCTTTAATAAAAACCGACTATACTGCGAGCGAAATTAAATTATCAAGCTAATAAACCAAAGAAGATAGAGATAAAAAAAGAATTGATAAAAAAATTCATCTTTAAAAAAAAGTTTCTTTTACTTAAAAAAAACAACTTCAATCTAGTTTTATTACTTTTAAAACAAAAGGATATTGATGAAACACTTGTTACTTGTTGCTCTTTACACCTCTTTTTTTACTGCTTATAGTCATTATAGTCATGCCGGTCAAAAACCAGTTTCAATAGATCTAGCAGCCAGTAATGAATCAGAGCCACTTGCCTCTTTTACCCCTCCTGCAGGATGGATGAGCGCTGATCGCAATAAGGCGCAGCTGCCTCCGCTGGTAAAAATCATGTTTGTTGGAAATGCTAAAAGTGGTTTTCCTCCTTCCATCAATTTGACTTCTGCTCCTTATGATGGGACTTTGAAACAATATCTTCAAATCGTCAAAGCGAGAAATCAAGAAAGCCAAAATGATTGGAAAGATTTAGGCACAATGAAAACGCAAGCCGGTAATGCAAGCTTTTCACAAGTAGACTCTAAATCTCAATGGGGACAGGTACGTCAAATGCATTTGATTTTACCAAAACATGGCTACATCTACATATTGACAGCAGCTGCTTTAAAAGCAGAGTTTTCTCTTTATTATCAGGAGTTTTTCAAGGCGATGCAATCGCTAAAAATTACTTTTAACCCTTTGGATTTAATCTCTTCGCAAGTTCAGAAAAAATTACTGCAAGCAAAAATTAGCGAGCTAAAAAGCAACTGGAAAATACAAATAGAAAAAGCAGTGCAACAAACCCCTTCGTTTTCTTCCTTGCAAGAAATCAAAGAAAAAGTATTTAATAGCGACTCATTTAAAAACAGCTTTTGGATGCCTTTTGTCCAAAATTTACAAACCTCTTCTGCCGACCTTGGCATAGGCTGGCAAGAGTTGATGCAAAGCCGAGTCAAAGCTGAGCTACTTAACAGTAATGGCGAAAAGCTTTAGCTTTTTACTATTGCTCTTAAATTTTAAAATTTCTTTAAAACGCAAAGTAGCTTAATTTAAAAACCTTCTTACCATAAGGAATTTGCTATATGATCTCTTTTAAACAAGTGGCCACTTTTTTGGCGAGCTGTGCGCTTATTTTTGGTACTACTCAAAAAGCAGAAGCAGTAACTTACGTAACAGATGCCGGAGGCGGCGCTTATGATCAATCCATTGCCGCAACCAACTTTGCTCCAGCGATTGCCCTAGCCACGATTGCAGTAGTTGCTATTGTGGCAGTTGCAGTGCAAAACAGTCATGGCCATCACCATTCTCATAGCCACTCTAGTTCCAGCAGCTCAAAAAGCTCTTCTCATTCTCGTAGCTCTCATTAAGTAACTTACAAAGCTGCGTGGATGAGTATCAATTTAAAAAAAATTTGTCTCTCTTTTATTCTTCTTACTCTCACTGGATGCATGGCAAAAAGTCAAAGGCAGTGGGAGTTTCAAGCTAACCCTATCTGCAAAAATCTTTATAGCGGGGTAAAAATTTATTTAAATGCAGAGAGCGAGTATGATTATCTCGAAGCTGAAATCATAAGAAGTAGCTCCGGAACAAACTTTTACGTTAATCTTCTTTTTATGCAAGCTCTGCCACATTTAAAAGACCCTCTTCGAACAAAACTAGATATTTATTTTGAAGATAGCCAAACCTCATTGACAATTTACCCTCTTATTTTACAAGGTGGTCAGCGACTTTTACTTTCTGAAGAAGATGGCTGCTTTTTAATTGACGAACTACTTCAAGGACGCTCTTTTAAAATAAAACTTAGCAGACATGAGCTTAACGTGATTACAAAAGATTTTTGTAAATGCTATTTTGATTTACAAAAAGCAGTCATTAAGTCGTTTCGCTGCGCTTGAACAAAAAGATAATAAAAAATTTATTGATGTTTTTTTTTATTTAAGAGATAAGTTTAACTTTGAAAAGTTCTTAAAATTAAGCTTTTAAAACCACTTTAGAATAAGTGGTCAACGATAAAATAGTAGTCAAAGGTCACTTTTATGTTTCATTTTTGTAGATATCTACTTGCATTTTCTCTTTTTTTCTCTTTTTTAAGTCCACTACAAGCAGAGGAAAACTATTATCCGGCAGAAGAATATGATTTAACCGGAGAAGCATATGTTCAAAGCAGCTATAATAGCCACTGGTCTGCATATGTTCCCATTGCTTTGATTGTGGGCGCAGCTATTTGGTTTGGAATTGCAGATACTACTTCTACAGACAGCTCTAGCCATAGCAAAGATGGCCTTGGTAGTCTAGCTAGTCGCAGAAAACACGACTCTTACAGCTCCTATCGCTCTTCTTGCCGCACAAATAGCTACAGCAGCCATTATTAATTAAAATAGTTATATAAAAATTTGTTGCATTAATTAAGAATTTAAGCGATAACAGAGCAGAGACTATCACTTTAAAATTTTATTGCTACGTCGGTAAAACCAGATAAAGCAAATTACTATTGACTCTATCTTTAATGAGGATTTTAACATGAAAAAACTTTTTGCTTTAGCTACCCTGTCTGCCATGCTTACAAGCCAGCTACAAGCTCAAGATTACTGCGAGGCTCCTCCGGTTTGTCCTCCAGTAGTGGAGTGCGCCCCTGTACAAGATTGTTATGTAGCTGATTGTGACGCTTATTGCGATGGTGAGCGCGCCTCTTACATGTCAGCTCTACTCCCAGTAGGAGCGCTTGTGGTAGCAGCAGTCATTATTGCTACTACCGATAGCCATCATCACCATCATCATAGCAGTAGCCATGCCGGTCACTGCTCTAGCCATTCGCATAGCCATTAATTCACTTGTGTTTAAAGAAGGGGGCAGCTGCCCCCTTCTTTAAAAAACATGGTAAGCCTTCCTCTCCTGTCTATTTTTTTACGACAAAAATCAGCTTTAGCCGTGGGAGCATGTCAATAATTGCAACTCATTTATTTAAATAAATTACTTTTTTTTGCGCTGCGTTTTCAAATTACTGCTTAATCACTAAAACTTATCATAACTAGCATCAATTAAATGATCGATACTTTCAAAATATTGATCTACAAACAAAAATTGAATGCGAAGTTGTTCTCCATCTAAACCGCTTTTTGTTAACGCCGAGAAAAACTTTCCAAATAAGTAACGATACTGTAGCAACTGCTGAGCATAGCGCAACAAAGCTTCGCCATATTCTTTTATTGCTTGCGACGGCTTTTCTTTAACTAGGCGCTGTACAGAAGCTAAAAAGTCCTGTAAGTAAGTTTTGATATCGTTAATATCGAGCTCTACTTCATGAATATGCGTAAATAGATCTCCTTTTTTTACCCACCCTTCAATTTGATGAAAAAATAGCTCAAAACGCTCTATGCGAAAGGCATGTGCAGGATCGCTTGGACGAGGTCTTAGGCCCACATGAAGATGATAAATAGTATGAAATTGACTAAACTCATGTAGCACGTGATATTTCCAGTCGACTTGTATTGCTTGATTAAGAGCTGTTTCAATAGCATCTACCACATTAAGATCGGGGCTGCCTAGTTCATCATAGTCTTGTAACTCATTTAATAGCCTTTCTGCTCTATTTCGCATTAAATCATAAGAAATCAAAGGCTGTTTCATTTCATGCAAAAGCTTCTCTACTTGTCCATTTATCTCTTTTTTATCTGCAAAGTATTCATCGGAGTCAATTTCTAAAGATTGCTCAAAGGAAAGATAAAAAGCTGTCACCTGCTCTGTGGCATAGGCCAAATCTAAAAGTTTAGTAGCGCTAGCCGGCTCAGGTCCTACGGTGCGTTCGGCAAATCCCCATTGCGAGCTTACATACGGATTAGAGTCATTGACTAAAATAAATTCACGATAGCTGCGAATTGTTTGCAGAAGCATCTCGTTTTCTACACGATACTCTTTTGCCTTTTCTTTCAAACGATTTAATAGCTCTTCGTAATAAGGAGAATCTTTTTCATTTGTTAAAAATTTATATTCGTAACTACATGCAAAAAGTGCCTGCTTGAGCTCTTGTTGATAAAGGTGAAATAGACGATGAACGCTATCTACACTTGCTAAATATTTGAGCGAACGCACCGTCTCTTCTTTTAAAACTGTTTTAGTATTGTCATTCAACTCTACCATTTTTAACAAACGATAGACATCGACATAGAAGTTTTGCTCGGGCAGATCTAAACGCGCTAAAATAGCAAAGCGTTTCATCTTTTGCAAAAAATCTTCTACTTGACGGCTTAGCTCTTTAAATTGCTCATGTCTTTGACAGAACTCCTCGTATTGTTCCTGTAAAAATTGCTGACTTTTTTTAAGATTTTTCAAAAGATCACTATCTAATGAAAGCAGATTCCATCTCTTCCAAAAAGGAACAGGCTCTTTAGAGCTAAAATTACAAAACTCATTTAAAGGCTCTTTTAACCTTCTTACTGCCCAAACCAAATCTTCAATACGCATTGCTAACAAGTCGCGAATCTGACTAATGACTTCAAAAATAGTTAAATGCCATTTATCTACGCTTACCTGACTAATTTGCTGAAATAACTCCACTACACACCCTTCGAGCGCTTCTGTGTAATCCCACAGTAACGAATTGACCTCTTCTACAAGTTCTGTTACAGACTCTTTCTCTATTTTTTCGTTAGATAAAGTTCTTTGAGTAGGACGTAGCGCGCGAACAAACTCTTCTGTCCCTTCTGATAATTTTACTTCAGAAGACAAAAGATCAGGTTTAAACGCCTCTACTTCATTCTGAAAGTAGTTTTTAGCCAAACGCAAAAGCTCTTTACTAAGCCGTATCTCTTTTTCTTTTAAATAATTCGTTAGCTGCGGAACAATTTTTTTATCTAAGTTGATCAACCCTTTAAAGTCTGTAATTTGTGTCTGCTGCATCTCTTTTGCTCCTCAATCATTACAATAATTTTACTTATAGCCCTCTTAAAAATTTAATTTAACAAAATTATTTTAAAGCAAATTAACTTCGGAAAAAAATCTCTTTATCTCATTAAAAAAACTAAGGCCAAGAAAAGTGAAAGTTAAAAGAGTTGCCTCAAGGAATTGAGATCTGCTAAAATCTTTTTTCTTTAAAAAGATAAGGTCATTTATGCAAACCACTCATCAACTTCAATTCAAATGTCAGCAATGTGAAAAGATGGTAGATTTTTCCGTCTTTGAGTTAGATAAAAAACACGGCGCTGTTTGTTGTCCTCATTGCCAGCTTCTTTATGACTTTAGCGATGAAACTTTAACTAGGCAGTTACGACAGTTTGAAAAACTTTGTCTGCAAATTCAGCAATCTGAAGAAATTTTATCCAATAGCTCCATTGGAATCTATTTAGGCGATCGCGAAATAAAAATTCCTTACAAAATTTTATTAACCAGGTTAAACTCCACATTAGAGCTGGTAATGGGAAAAAAACCTTTAACGATTCTTTTTCGCATTGAGCCAGCCCTAGATTTAAAAGAGTTAAATCAAAATTAACCAGCGTTAAAAAGGGGTAAGCAAAATGAGTCAGTTAGAAGAGTTAAAAAAGTTCACTACGGTAGTCGTCGATACTGGCGATATTGATTCTATTAAAAAGTACTCCCCCACCGATGCAACCACCAACCCCTCCCTTATCTATGCGGCTGTGCAAAAACCAGAGTACCGCCAAATTCTCGACCAGGCCTATCACTATTCAAAAAAAGCAGCGAATAAAGAGGAGCAGATCGAGCTTTTAATGGACAAACTTTGCACTCTAATTGGCGCAGAGATTTTAAAGATTATTCCTGGGCGCGTTTCCACTGAAGTGCCAGCTTACCTTTCTTTCGATGTAGAAGGAAGCATCGAAAAAGGAAAAGAGCTCATTGCTTTATACCAAGAACAAGGCATAGAGCGCGACCGTATTTTAATTAAATTAGCCTCTACTTGGGAAGGTGGCCTAGCAGCCAAAGAGCTAGAAAAAGAGGGCATTCACTGTAATCTCACTTTAATGTTTAGCCTTGCGCAAGCTGTGCATTGCGCCAATGCAAAAGCTACTTTGATCTCTCCCTTTGTCGGCCGTATCTTAGACTGGCACAAAAAAGCAGAAGGGGTAGAAGGCTACGCGCCGCAGCAAGATCCCGGCGTACAATCTGTAACAGCAATTTATCACTACTACAAAAAATTTGATATTCCAACCCAAATCATGGGCGCCAGTTTCCGCAATAAAGAAGAAATTTTAGAACTAGCCGGTTGCGATCTTTTAACCATTTCCCCTTCTTTACTAGCTGAGCTTCAAGATTGCGATGCCTCTTTTACGCTTAAGTTAGAACCAAAGCAATCAAAAGCAAAAGAAATTTCTTCCATTGAACTTGATGAAAAA
Organism: uncultured Chlamydiae bacterium; assembly: GCA_950054535.1. Classification (GTDB taxonomy): domain Bacteria; phylum Chlamydiota; class Chlamydiia; order Chlamydiales; family Parachlamydiaceae; genus CATLPS01. The sequence continues at coordinate 8,156 of CATLPS010000076.1, forward strand.
AAATTTCGCTGGATGCTCAATCAAGATGCTATGGCTACCGAAAAATTAGCCGAAGGTATTCGCAACTTTGCCAAAGATGCCGATCAGCTCAAAAAACTAATTAGTCAAACCTATCAGTTAAGTTAATTTGTATTGGAGTTTTCTTCAGGGCCTTTAGGCTCTGAAGAGTCGAGAAGTTCGCTAAGTTGGTAATAAAATTTGGTATGACTCCATTTTAAGTCGTCTCCTTTTCTTTTAGGAATAACATATCCTGTCCCTATGGAGCGGGGAAGGGCAATACCAATCACTCTTTCAAAAAGACTTGCCACTGCATTTGCTACAAGGTTGCGTGTTAACCAGTCTCCTTGTACGCTAAAAGCAACCATCTGCCGGCTATTTTCTGCTATCTTATCTTGGCCGATATAGCGCCTAGTTGCCGCTCCTAATGGGCGAGAGTTAAAAACATAAGACTTTAGTCCTACGCTAGCTGCAGCAGCTTGCGCCAGCCCCCCGCCATGAGAATGGCCCACCATCACAGGTGTTAAAGAGCTTCCTTCTGCTGCTTTTTTGACCATTTTACCGATTTCGATCGCTTGCAAACTAGCGCGCGGAATGATACCTAGCCAATCTGCTACCGCGTTATAGCAGCTTTTAAAAAGTATCCATCTTTGTTCTGCTTTAGAAACTGATCTTTCTGGGTATTTTTCGCTTTTTCCTAGCTGCGCTTCGTTTCCTAGTCCTTTAAAAGCAAATACGATCTCCTTTGTATTGGGATTTAAAACTAAATTAAAAGTGGTGCCGCTTTTTACGTGGTAATAGTTTCCCAGGTAGTCTGCTTTAAAACCCATTTTTTCTAGGTTTTCTTCAACTTCTTTTATGACCTGTGCTTGTTCGTTATTTTTTTCAAGGTAATTTTGGCGACTTTCTATTAAATCGGGATGTTCATAAGACAAAAGAATAGGAAGTTGTGGATCCTTTGATTTTTCCATTTCTCTTAAAAAAGGCGTATCTTGTCCATGAGTAGGGTAAATATAGCTAGCGTATTGCATTGCCTCAGCTACTTGCTCTTGATGATTTTTAGTAAGGAGTGTAGAGCGACGGCTAATGCCTTGATGCCAGTCTTTGGCAATCTGGGCTT
>CATLPS010000077.1 GCA_950054535.1 uncultured Chlamydiae bacterium
GATTTTACGCCTACTCATTTGGTCTGTGTGTTTGACGGGCCGCGCAATGCCCAAAAAAGAATAGAGCTTTATGCCGACTATAAAGCGAATCGACGTCAGATGCCAGCCGATCTGCGGCCTCAGATTGAAAGAGCTCGCGAGTTTTGCCAGTTGATGGGAATTGCTTTTTTAAATATTGCGGAGGTAGAAGCGGATGATACCATGGCAAGCATTGCTAAATGGGCCTACCAAAATGGCGATACCACCTATTTATGTACTGGCGATAAAGATATGGGACAAGTGGTAAATGAACGTATTTTTTTGCTCAATACGTTTAAAGACAACTTCATTTTAGGCATTAAGGAAGTAGAAAAGCAGTTTGGTGTGACTCCTGATAAAATGGTCGACTTTTTAGCCATGACAGGAGACACATCAGATAATATCCCGGGCCTGCCTGGATTTGGACCCAAGACGGCTGCTGACTTACTCAATAAATTTGGCTCTTTAGACTCTATTTTAGAGTGTATAGAGGAGATTCCGGGTAAAAAGAAACAAGAGACCCTAAGAGCAGAAAAAGAAAAAGCGCTGATTAGCCGCAAGCTGGTAACAGTAGATAGCGAAGTTGCTTTTCCAAAAGAGTTAGACTATTTTAAGCTTGGCACGCCCTTAGTAGAGCAGCTTAGAGAATTTTATTCTCAAATGAATTTTCTCTCTTTTACTAAAGAGTTAGAGAAACTCATGCAACCAAGCGCACTTGTTGAAGAGGAAGAAAAATGTGTTTTTCATCTAATAGATCGCCCAGAAGCACTACAAACGCTTTTAGACTCCCTGAGCAAAGAAAAAGAGATCTGTTTGAAAGTGATCTGTGATTGCTTGCAGCCAATGCGCGCTCAAATAATTGGCATTGCTTTAGCAAGTAACTCTCAAGAGACGTGGTACCTATCTCCTTCTGCTAGCTTAAGTTTAGAGCAGCTACTTCAGCCACTTAAAGTCCTTTTGGAAAGTTGTCATCATCGCTTTTATGGTCATGATATCAAATTTGACTTTCAAATTTTAAAAAATTATGGGATAGAAATTGCCTGCATAAGTTTTGATACTATTTTAGCTTCTTATCTGTTGTATTCTCATGGTAGGCAGCACTCTTTAGATTATTTAGTTTCTCATCTACTTAAGAAAACAAAAAGTGATCTACAAGAAATCACAGGCAAAGGCAAAAAGCAACTAGCTTTGTCTAGTTGCTCTGCTGCAGCGTTGAAAAACTATTATGGCGAAGAGGTTCACTATATTTTTCAATTGAAAAAACTATTGGAAAAGCAGCTTTTTGAGCGCAATCTCTCTAAGCTGCTATTTGAATTGGAGCTACCTCTACTTTCTATTTTAGCTCAGATGGAAAGAAAAGGAATTTTTATAGAAGTTTCTTTTCTACAAAATCTTTCTCTTAAGCTAGCTACAGAAATTAAGGAAGTCGAGCAAGAGGTTTATAAATTAGCTGGAGAGTCATTTAACTTAAATTCTCCTAAACAAGTCAGCGCGATTTTATTTGACAAGCAAGGAATTAAGCCTCCTAAAAAAACTGCTACAGGTCTTTCCACAAACGCAGATGTATTAGAAAGTTTAAAAGAAAACCATCCCATCGCGGCCCATCTTTTGGAGTATCGCGCTTTAGAAAAACTGCGCTCCACTTATATCGATGCTTTACCTTTAGAAGTAAATCCTTGCACCAAGCGTATTCATTGCAAATTTAATCAATCCGTAACCGCTACAGGAAGACTTGCAAGTCAAGAACCTAATTTACAAAATATTCCGGTTAGAACAGAACTAGGAAGAAACATACGTAAGGCTTTTCGTCCTCAAAAACAAGGGTGGAGCTATTTAGCTGCTGACTACTCTCAAATTGAGCTCAGGTTGCTGGCTCACTTAAGTCAAGACCCCATTTTGATGAAAGCTTTTGAAAGCCAAGCAGACATTCATACTTATACCGCTTCTGTAGTCTTTGACATTCCTTTGGAAAAAGTGACAAGAGAGCAACGTTATCAAGCAAAAACAGTAAATTTTGGAATATTATATGGACAACAAGCGTTTGGGCTGGCCAGAGAACTTAAAATTGATGTAAAAAAAGCTGCCGCCTTTATTCACACCTATTTTGAGCGTTATTCAAAAATTAAAGAGTTTATTGAAAACTGCAAGGAGGCTGCCCGTCAGAGCGGAAAAGCGGTGACTTTACTTGGTAGAGAACGGTTGATTCCAGAAATCAATAGCCACAATATGATGGTAAGATCTGCTGCGGAAAGACTTGCGGTAAATATGCCCATTCAAGGCTCTCAAGCAGATATTATCAAACTTGCCATGTTAGAGATTGATCGCTGCCTGAGAGCAGAAAAAAAAGAGGCATTTTTAATTTTGCAAATTCATGACGAACTTATTTTTGAGCTGCCAGATAGCGAAATTGACTCGCTTACCGCAATCGTTAAAAGAGCAATGGAAAATGTTTTGAAGTTAAAAGTTCCACTTATAGTTGATATCAATGTTGGCAAAAATTGGCAGGAGTGTTAAAATTGAAAGCGGTAGCCATCACAGGTGGTCTTTCTTGCGGAAAATCCTCAGTTTGTTATTTTCTAGAAAAATTAGGCGCTTATGTCGTCAGTTCAGATACAATCGTTCATCAACTACTGTCTGCCGATACCTCTTTAGCCCAAGAAGTCATTAAGCTGTTAGGAAAAAAAATTGTCGTTGATCAAAAAATTAATCGGTCATTAGTAGCTCAAACTGTGTTTGAAAATCCAAAGCAGTTAAAACAGTTAGAAAAGCTTCTTCATCCAGCCGTTTATCGCGAAATTGATGGACAATATAAGTTACAAAAAAAAAAAGAGCTGCAAACAAAGCTTTTTGTTGCCGAAATTCCTTTGTTATTTGAAAGTGAATATCAATCTTTTTTTGAGACGATTGTAGTGGTGGTGGCCGACGAAAAGTTAGCCATGAAACGTTTTAAGCAAAAAACAGGATTATCTGTAGATCATTATTATAAAAGAACTGCAAGGCAGATTCCGATTCAAGAAAAAATGAAACGCGCCGATGAAATTATCCATAATAATGAAGATTTATCACACTTAAAAGCAAAAACTTTCACTTTGTACCATAAGTTAATGGCTTCTTGAAAAAAACTACTCTTTTGTTCTTTCTAATAAAATTAGAGGAAAAAACTATAAATGAATTTTAACAACCTTAATAAACCGGAGTCTTGCTTCTAATGGATCCACAAAACAGATCTCAAGATAGCTCAGTGTTAGAAGAGAAATTGTCTGAGCAACCTTTGCCTGACGCTCAAGTTACCCATTCAGATGCTTTAAAACCCCGCACTGAGGTCATCACGAAAATAGCCAATATTCAACGAATGAATATTGATCAGCTCAATCAATATAGTAAACAAATTGGATTGAAGCACACGGGCTCTTTAACGAAGTCACAAATGGTATTTGAAATTGTTAAAGCAATTTCGGAAGATCCTAATGAAGTTTTATATGGAGAAGGCGTTTTAGAAATCCTACCAGATGGATTTGGGTTTTTAAGATCTCCCAATTACAATTATTTGCCTTCGGCTGAAGATATTTATGTTTCTCCTGCTCAAATTAGGCGTTTCGATTTAAAAAAAGGCGATACTCTTTGCGGAACAATTCGTCCTCCTAAAGAAAAAGAGAAATATTTTGCTTTGCTAAAAGTAGATAAAATCAATGGAAAAGGTCCAGAAAAAGCACGTGAGCGCATCTTATTTGAAAATTTAACTCCCCTTTATCCGCAAGAGCGCATTGTCATGGAGACCACTAAAGATAAACTCTCCATGCGAATCTTAGATTTAGCCGCTCCTATTGGCAAGGGCCAAAGAGGGTTGATTGTAGCGCCTCCACGTACAGGAAAAACCATTTTACTACAAAATGTTGCCAATGCTATCGCTCATAATAATCCAGAAATTATGTTAATTGTTCTTTTGATCGATGAAAGACCAGAAGAAGTTACCGATATGCAACGCATTGTAAAAGGGGAAGTGATTTCATCCACTTTTGATGAACCGCCAGAAAGGCATGTGCAAGTAGCAGAAATGGCAATTGAAAAAGCTAGACGGCTAGTAGAACACGGCAATGATGTAGTCATTTTACTAGACTCTATCACTCGTTTGGCACGCGCTTATAATACCATCCAACCTCATTCTGGCAAAATTTTGACAGGGGGAATTGATGCAAATGCCTTGCATAAGCCTAAGCGATTTTTTGGAGCAGCGCGTAACATTGAACAAGGTGGCTCGCTAACAATTATTGCTACTGCCCTTATTGATACGGGCTCTCGTATGGATGAAGTGATTTTTGAAGAGTTCAAAGGAACTGGCAATATGGAGCTGGTGCTGGATCGCCGTTTAGCAGATCGTCGCACTTATCCCGCAATTGACCTGGTAAAAAGTGGAACGCGTAAAGAAGAGCTACTTTATCATCCCACAGAATTAGAAAAAGTTTATCTTTTACGCCAAGCGCTAGCAGATCTACCCCCTTTAGATGCGATGACACTTCTATCTGGGCGCTTGAGAAAAACTAATAGTAATGCTGAATTTTTGCTATCAATGAAAGAATAACTTGAATATTTTGTTTAATTAAAAGAGTGCTTATAGTTTACTTGTTTAAGTACTCTTTTAAAACAAACTAAATAATTTCCTTTGCAAGCCTAATGATTAGGAGTCTATTAAATGGTCAAAAAAGAACAAGACCGCAGTTTTATCTCTTTTAAAGTCAAATTACTTTTTACTTTACTAATTGCCTTCGGTAGTTGGCTATGGATAGAGCGCGACCATTTACAAAACTGGTCTAGTGATTTTTTAAGCTATGTAGATAATCGCGATCTTTTAGTTTTAGATGCAAAATATACCCCTGAACAAATCATCAAAGCAAATTATTCTGACTTAGCAGGGCTTAAAAACGGTGATTGGCAAGAGCCTATTTTGAAGTACTATCCTTACCTTTTGTTAGATATTAAGTATCAAGAAAATCAGCAAAGTCGTGAAGGAGTACTCCTTTGGGGAATGGTAAGCGGGGAAATGGTAATAGATACTACTACATGGGAAAATAGCCATGGTTTTAGAGACTGTTTAGAGTGTAAAGCTGGTCATAGTGACTTTAAAATTATTCAGGCTCTAGCCAAAAACAATGGAGTGATGTCCCTTGAAAGTTTACAAAAAGAGTTACAAGTAGAGCGTTCTTCTTTAGACTTATGGTTAGAAAATGCAAAGAAAAAACATTTAATTACGCAAAACGGTGCAAAAGTTCAACTTCATTTTGAAAATCCTCGACTATTAGTGCAGCCGCAAACGCAAATTAACCATCAACTTGTTTCTAAACCCTCTGCTACTATAATAAAAGAGCCGCGGCAATTTAGTCGTAATCAAATATTAACAATGGTAAAAGCAGCTTTTGGAGAAGATCTTAAAGTACGGAGCGAGCAAGAGGTCTATTTGCCTGTTTATAGCCTAAAAATCGTAAATGCAGACAAATCTGTTTACAATGCAGAGTGGAACGCTGTTACCGGCCAGAGAATCTACCCCTATTACCTCTCTATGAAATAGCTGGCTCATCTTTAAAGAAATAGAGCCAGGGCCCCTCATGATCGAGCGATTTTTCATAAAATCCTATGCCATCGATGGTTTCTATACGAAGCTTTTTAGCTAAATTGCCTTGCCCATATTGAAATAAAGTCAAACTGTGGGAGTTGATTTTATCAAGATCGACTCCTTCTAAAGAGATGGTTTTCCAGAGCTCTTCTGGTAATAATTTTTCATATTGACTTGGCAAAACTCTTATTTCCGGACTAATATGGTGTTTATTTTTAATTTTTTCTATTTGGTCAATGGAGGCATAAGGCAGGGCAGGATTGATGCCGCAAGTATCAAAATCTTCTAACCTCCAAAGCATTTCATAGTTTCCACTTTCTAGATTGATTCCAAATACACATAGTAAAGAGGCGCTACCACAAAGCTTTTCAGCCATAAAGTTTTGCGGTAGTTTGATATTTTTCTTTTTTAGCAAAGGATAAGAATTTTCGCTAAAACCATTTGGCAGCCAGGGATCAGCGTATAGGATTTTACCATCAATCGTTAAAATATAGACAGTAGTTACGCTAATGTAAGTAGGGTGCTCTACTCCTGCTGCATCTTGCCAATATGCAGCGACTGCTCCGCGATCGGTAACAAATACATCCTTTACTCCTTCTAAAATCTTTAGCCGTTTATTTGCTGTTAAATTAAAATAACGTGCAATGGGCGCAGTAAACCACTCTTTTGTCCAATTGAGCTCTAAATTTACTTTTTTTTCTGTGGCAAAGTAATGATGAGAGTAGGGAAAAAACTGGCCTTTAAATTTTTCTTCTAAAGATTCATCGCTAAAAGGCTCATGATATTGATTTTCCTTTGTTACGATAGTTAAATACTGCTCTTCTAAGACAAGCTCTAAAGGTTTTTCCGTTGGCCATCCTGCAAAATGAAAAGGAAACCATTTTGTTTTATCTTCGTGAAAACGTATCCAAACAAAGCCATTTTTAATAGTAAACTTACCTAAATCATTTTTTAAACTATTTCTAGCAATCTTAGGTGGAGACACTTTACTTGCCTCTTTTTCAAACACTCTTAATTTTTGCTCGATGATTTTTTTATAATGTAAATAGTCTTGATCATCAATGACAATAAGGTTGGCGCCATCAGCATGGATTTTTACCGGTCTTCTTTCTGGAAATCCATCAAAATAGATAGGCTGCCACTCTTGCATGCTTTCTCTTTCTCTAAACCAAATGAAATCTTGATAGATGACATATTCATTTAAATGGTTAAAGGTCTTTTCATCCCCTTTGGTTTCAATAGTCATTTCAATAGGAGGAGACTCTTTCTCAGCGGCTGTGAAAAGATCTAACTTAGTAAATATTTGGGCAATTTTTCTTTTTTTTAAAAGAGAGGGGATGCCAACTAAAGAGCAGCCAAGTAAGGCTGTTTCGGCAACTTCTAATGTTTTAACACCTATTAAAGCAGTACCTTCTCTTTTTTTATTTAACCAATAAACATGCCGGCCAAGCTTTGTTTTTGTAAGGGACTTTTCAGTGGTATGACAATCATCATACACAATATTTTTCCACTTTGGGCTCGTTGGAATCATTTTGTCCTCTGCCTTAGAATAAGTGTCTATCTGTTGATCATTAAAAAATAAAAGAACTTAATTTGAGGTGTAGCAAATTATTAAAATAGATTGAAATATTTTTTAACGATGTTTACACGTTATCAGAAAATAAATAGTAGGATTGGCTATTTTTTTTCACTTAAATCCTAACGCTAGTGTAGCTAGCAAATGAAGATAACAAAAGCTTCTACAAAATTTAGGGGTCTTTGCTTTACTTTCAGATTGAATAATAGTGGTTTAAGTTTGAGTTTTTATTCTCTCTTTTTTAAAAATTGCTCTAGGGCGCTCCTTTTCCAAAGCTATAAAAGCAACTAAAAATAAAGTTACAGACACCTTTGAAAAGCAATATAAAGAAAAGAGGTCTATAGAATTTTTAAGATGAATGGCAAGGCAAAGACTTGCCGCTTAATTGAAACTATTATTGACCAGCGGACAGATCGATTTCACATAGAAAAAATTAAAAGCTAGAGATAGATAGCATCAAGCTTCACATTTTTGGAGAAAACTTTTAGCTTACACGGTTTGTATAAAAATTAATTAACTAAAAGCCGGACAGAACACTGATAAATTATTTTTTAAATTTTGGCTTTTATAAACTGAAAATTGTTCTTTATGGCCTAAAAAAACCATAAAGAATTTAAAAACTTAAAAAAAATAAATTTTATTGTTTTACTTCAATTGTTAATTCGATCCTTTCACCAAAAAATACGGCTTTATTGTCAGCTAAACGATATCTTCTCACTTCAACGCCCGGTTTTAAAGGTGCAATGAACATCCTTCCTATCATACAGTAATGGCCAGAAGTAGGTAAATCATCATCTCTTATCGCTAAAGAAGTAAAATGAAAATCATTTTCTGTTACTACTTCTTCTGTTACTACTTCTCGAAGTGTAGTTCCAATTGGCCATTCCTGGAAACCTTCATTTCCCATTTTCCATGCATGAAAAAAAATTTCGCCCGGCTTAAATACGCCTTTCTGATTGGCGCGCTCTGAGTCTTGTTGTAAAAAGATTTTACCTTCTGCGGTTTTTTTCGGTACCCAGCACATATGTCCTTTACATAGGGCTATATGTTTTTTACCTCTTTTAGGCCCTCTGAAAGCGGAGATTTTTCTATTACTACTTGCTACGGATCCGTGAAAATTTGCCATTGGCTTGAGATCTTTGTTTAAATAATCTTTTTGTGAGAAGTTTTCTAATGAAGCATGTTGATAAGCATCTTTTAACAAAATATCTACTTCAGAGTTGTAAACTGCAACTTCAAAACTCTCTATTTGCTCAGGAGTAAATAACTGGCTTACTATTTCTTCATAGGTGGCTGGTATACTTATTTCTGATACTTCTTTTGCTTCGGGATAGAAGAGGGGAACTGATAAGAAAGGAGAAACATTACGACTCCCTACCTCACTAAAGCTAAAATTTTTTATTGTGCTTTCCAATACAAAAAATCGCTGCCTAATTTCACTAGCTTTTTGATTTCGATAGTCTACTTTTTTCTTTAAATTCATCGTTTTAGCCCATAAACAGCTCACTTCACTAGAAATTGCTAGCGCTGAGGAAGGAGAAACAGAGGATTCGTCTGGTTTTAAATTACTTAATTGAGTAATTAACCTCTCTTCTTCTTTAAAAAGCCCTTGAAGCTCTTGATCCACAAAACTACTTTGCTCGTTTTTTAAATTTTCATACTCGAGGTAAAGAAAAGCAAAAGTTTCCTGAGCATTTTTAAATAAAGACATCATCTCTTCTATTTTATTTAAATCATTAGATGTTGTCTTATTTTTTACCTTTATCTCGAGCAACATTGGTTCGACTTGTTCTAAATTGCTTCTTAAGTCTATTGACATTATTTCTCCAAATTTAAATTTTCTATTAAAATCTTTTATTATTATAACTCAAGTTTGGTATTACTGATTTATAACAAAGTTTAAAGATAAAGCTATAATAAACCCCATCACTTTCAATT
>CATLPS010000078.1 GCA_950054535.1 uncultured Chlamydiae bacterium
AATTTTTCAAGATTGGTGCTTTAGCTTTAATATTTTTTTTTCAAGAAGATTTATTTTACGATACTTATCGGATTTTATTTCTGTAACAAACTGTTCTTTTTCATATTGATCTTGGGCTATTCTTAACGAATAACTATTCATATCATATTTCATTTGAGTAATTATCAAACGCCAATAATCATAGCTAAACAGTCCAAGGCTGTGATGATGATATTTAGATTCTAACATGTGCCCGCTAATTAAGAACGAAGTGTTAATAGCAATAGATGCTATATAGACTGCTATTACTAAACCTGTCACCGCCGCTAGCGGCCCCATGACAAAGCTTGCAGCAGCTCCTGCCAAAGCAATACTAAGTGCAGCGAAAGAATACCAAAAAGATATTTTTGTTTGCATAGAGGTATGCTTTAGAAAAATCTCTTCTAACTGGATTTTGCGATCTATCAAATGATAAGAAATAGATTGAAAGCTTTTTTCTAAATTTATTTGATAATCAACAAACTCATTTAACAAAGAAAATTTGGAAAGTTGAGAAAGCTCTATCTTTCTCTTTTCTGAAATGGTAGACAGGTAGTGACTAATAACTGCCTCTAAATTTTCCTTTTGCAATAAACGGATTATTTTATTTAATTTTTGCGCTTCTGTTCTAGCTTCATAATTAGTGCTATGAAGATTTTTGTCTATGTGTGAGGCTATTTTATTATATTGACGGATAAAATTTTTGGCTAAACTATCCCAGCTTAAATTTGGTTGATCTACATGTAATTTTGTTTTTTTCCATAAAAATTCCACTTTTTCTTGTGGATTTGCATCATTTAGTTGTTGCTGCTTTTTTTCATAAAAATTTTTCTGCCAAACATCTAAAATTTTTTTATTTTTGTTTACTTGTTTAAATTGGGTAAAAACAGCAGCAAAGTCAATCACTTCAATTAACCCAGGAACCTGTCCAAGTACAAAAGCCACATCGATTAATATTTTAAAAGGACTATAAGAAACAACAAAGGCTAGATTAGATAAAATACTTTTAACAATTCCGAGTAAATATTTTTTATAGTCAGAGCTAATACTTTCTTCTTTGGCAATAATATGAGCAGCTTTTTGATTTAAAGTATCCATCTTCATTTTCACTTTTTGTGCTGTAATGTGTTGGTACAAAGGTGAACTGGACGACAGAGCCGCTTGATTTTGCACTTGTTTCATTTGTCTCTGCACTTTTTCAAGATGGTTCTCCAGCGCTATTTTAAACTGATTCCTTTCCTCTAAAAGTTTATTAGAACGATTCAACAGCTCTATACGGATCAAACGGCTACTAAAAGGCTTTAAAATCAAAGTTGTAATTTTATAACAATAAAACAAATGATGAAAAACTCTATTGATTTTTATCAAATTTCCAAAACATTTTATTTTGTCAGAAATTACTTTGATCATTTGATTGATTTTAGAAGCCGCAGAGGGGTGAAAAGCAGCTTGTCTGCATACATCTAGGTCTAGTGTTCCTAATGCACAATTTTTCACCTGTTCATTAAATGATTGAAGAGTAATACTTGGCTTTTTTTCTTTACTGTTTTGAAAAGTTGAAGGGTATTCATATGGTAGAGGAAAAGTATTGTTTGCTAGTAAAGCTGGAATAAAAGTTAACGGGAATTTTTTTGTAAAATCACCAGAGTTGGAAGAAAAAGACATCTACTATTTTAATCCTCTAATTTTAATTTTTTCCAGTTTGAACAAACAAATTTTTATTATGGCAAAAAAACGCTATGAAAAGCAGTATATTTTAATTAAATAATATCATCTACATGATTTAACCATCAAATAAATATATTATTAAGAAACAAACAAGTTTAGCACTTATCTTGGTTGCAATATAATAAAACAAGTAAAATTTTTAATTTTTTTTATTTTAATTTTACTAATTTTAATGTAAGCTTTGATACAATAAATAATGTTTTTTGTACCCACTGGCTTAGTTATCGGCTCAAGCTCGAGTTTATTTTTTGGAATATTATGAAAGTAGGATTATCTTTGTCACTTAATAACGATCTTTATGAAAGGACTATTTTTCCTACTACAGGACACTCTATAGAAGAGATTGTTGAAGAAACTGCAGCAATTATTCAACCTTCCAATCAAGAAAAGAAAACCTCCTCCGCCCCTCACCTCCCTTTTAGAGCAACTCATGCAAATAAATGCATTTTTAAGGAGTTCTCAGAAGAGCTTGAAAAGCTGCGTCAATCCTTTGCTATTGATATGGATTTTGTTTTTCGAGTAAAAGAAAAACAAAGAATCTTTGATCAGATCTTTTCCATTTTTTATAAAAATTACAATCTTTTTCTTCCTTTCCTAGGCTTTTTTTTAAAAAAAGATCAATTTGAAATTGTGAAACTTTTTTCTGAAGAAAATAAAGAAATACTTAAAGATGCGAAATTACTTTTTTCTGCGAGTTATATCGAAATTCACTATAGAAATAAGTACCAAAAAAAAATTTATAAATTTAGTAAAAAATATGAATGTTTGGATAAAGATTTGATTCAAAATCTTTTCAAAGAGCTCTCTGCTGATTTTGAAAAGGAAAAAGATGAAAACTCTAAAAAAATCAAAGAAATTAATAAAAAATGGGGTTGGAAATGGGTAAAAGTTGCAACATGTCGTTTTTTTCCCCCTTTATTTTATATTGCTATTTCATCTTTTCTATCTGAAGTAGTGATTGAAAAACTTGAAAAGAAAACCATTGCTAAAACAATTAATTTTTTCTTTAAGTTTGTTAATAATTATAGAAAGTTTATAAAGTTTGAAAAAGAAAATCAAAAGAAAAGAAATTGGGTAAATTTCCAACAACTTCCTGGCATGAATCCCGTGTTTTCAGAAGAGTTTATTGAGTGGGTAAAAGAAAAATTTACGAAAAAATCTTCTCAAAAACAGTTCTTTTTATTTCAAAATAGTAAATTAAATAAAAAGCTTCCTCTCTTAATAGAACAGTATGAAAATGAAACGCACTTAAAAGCAAAAAAAGATCCTATAGAAAATCAAAAAAACTATTTTGATAGTCAAGTAAGAGAAAAAACTATTGTTCTAACGCGTCTTATACAAGAGTCTGCTCATCAAGATTTTAATCAGTTTAAAACTGTTCTTGGTAAAAGTGGATTTTATCTTAAAGAATTTGAGGTAGTTCACGCTTCTTCTTTAGATAGTAGTTTATTAAAAGAAGGCACAGAAAAAACCTCTATTAATATCTCTAATATGAAGACTTGGGAACAATGGCAGGATATATTTGGAACCAAAGAAAATCTTGAAACAAGTAATCTGTTTAACGATAATGTTCACCTGCTAGAGTTTGTAAAGCAATCCGTAAATAAGCAAATTGAAAAAAAAGTCATCCTGGAAAAAAGTTTTCATGTCGCGCTTTCAAAAAAAATAGAAATAGAAAAATCTTTTTTAAATTTTGATTTAGTTAAAAACATTGCCGATTTTTTATTAAATATTTCTCAGTTTGTTATTCTATTTCCTAAAGCTTCTATCCATTTAACTAAATGGGGAGTGAGCCAAATCTCTAAACCGTTTGTTCACTCTTTAGAAAATAAAGCTTTGGCCTATTTTTCCATTTTTTTCTATTTACTTGATCCGCAAGTGAATCTATCAATTTATGGACTACTTGAAATCATCGTTACACAAATTTTTGGATACTATTATAAACCTAAAGAGTTTGGGAGAAAAGGTATTTGTTTCTCAATCAAACTAAGATATTATCGCATATCTATGGTAGTTAATTCCATTTTAAAGCTTCCAGGTCTTATTTGTAAGGGTATCGATAACAGCCTACTAAAAAACAGTTCTTTTTCTTTTAATAAAGCGATTAAATACTTTAAGTTAAAAAAACTACATAAAAGAAATTATAACATATGCCTAACAAAAATTCGTTACTTTGAAGAACAAATTCAACAATTAAAAAAATCTGACTATAATAAAAGTATTAACCCTTATTATAAGAAAAAATTAGAAAAAACTAGAAAAGAAGTAGAGCTGTTAAATAAGGAAGAAAACTCTCCTGACCTTCAAAACAAAGAAAAACTAGATGTTTTTTTTAAAAACTCCAATTTAAGACTCTATCTAATTGAGCATAACTGTCCTAAACAAATTTTAGATCAAGTAGATAAACAAATAGAAGATAACGAGTTTGATGACCAGTTAAATAGTCAAATCGATACTTTTTTAGAAAGTAAACATCTTTATACAAGACAGGCCGTTGTAAGCGGTAAAGCTAAGTTAAAATATTGTAATAATTCTTTTGAGTTGCTTGAAAATCTAATGAATGAATGTGATCAAGAGAGTTTATTAAATCCTATTTTAAAGTTTTTATCTCAAAATAATAGTGATCATCCTTCTAAAAAAATCTCCTTAGACTATCTTTTTACTGCAGATCATAGCACTTTATTTAAATTTTTAGAACGTGCTCGTTTACATACAAAGTCTATTTGTTCTCATTAAGCTTTTTTGTAAAAAAACACGTTCTTAAAAAAATTAGTTATTTATCTTTTTCGGTAGCTTCTTGAGATAAGATTTCATTAATAGCTGCTTTGTAGAACTCAATTTTATTTCCATCATACATTTTTACTATTACTGTCTCTTCGTCTACTTTCACTATAGTTCCAATCGCTCCCATTGCAACTACTCTATCTCCTTTTTTCAAAGCCTCTTTTTGAGCTGCTAAAGCTTTTCTTCTCTTTTGTTCAGGACGCCAGAGAATGATATAAAAAAATAGAGAAAGAATTCCAATAGTAATTAGTGTTTGCCAAAAACTTTGATCAGAAGGAGGTAAAAGTTCATTACTTTGGGCAATCAAAGAACCAAAAGCCAATGAAAATTTTTTACTTATATTCAAATACATATTTTTCCTTATTTTTAATAGGTTAAGAACTTAAAAAATATCGAATTATAAAAAAGAATAAATCTCTATTTTTTTATTTCAAATTTCATTTTGCTTACTGTAGGTTAATAAAATAATATTTTCCACATGGACCGTATGAGGAAATTGATCAATTGCCTGCGAAGCAGCAAGCTGATAACCTGCTTGCGCTAGCTCCTTAAGGTCATTGCCTTGAGTGACTGGATTACAAGAAACATAGATTACTTTTAGTGCTGCTAAAGAAATGAGGTAACTTAATGCTTTACGATCTAATCCTGCGCGAGGGGGATCTACAATGACAAGGTCTGGGTGTTCTTCCTCTTGAATTAAAGAAGGCAAAACTACTGCCACATCTCCTTGATAAATTGTTATATTATTTAATTCATTTTGCTTGATATTTTCTTTGGCGTCTAGGCAAGCATCGGCAGAAAGCTCTATTCCATATACTTTTTTTACATACTTTGCTAAAAATATTCCTAAGGTACCTGTACCACAATAAAGATCATATACTACCGATTCTTTATTGATTGCTGCCATTTCTACTACTCGATGATAAAGTTTTTCTGCTTGAGTTGTATTTGGCTGGAAAAAAGCGGGTGGGCTAATTCTAAACTTTAAAAAATTATTTTCGCTTAGATTTTGATTTTGCATTGTTTCTATAATATGATCAGGACCATCTAGCTGCATTTCATAAAATTGTGTTTTTTTGCCTTTAGCAATTTGCTGAATGCGCAAAAAAATAGAGAGCTGCCCCATTTGACTCTCTTTTGGCAAACTTGTTTTGATGGTAGCTGTAAAACTTTTAAGTTGTTGACTGTTTAAAGCAAAGTTAGCATTGCCTGATACAGTTAAAATTACCATTTTATCATTTGTTCTTTTTCCTTCTCTTAAGGTTAAAGTTCGTAAAGAACCTCGGTCTTTCATCGCGTGATAAGCATCTAAATTAGAAATAATCCACCACTCTTTTACTGCATGAACAATTTGGTTCATCCAATCGGGAATAAGCTGACAAGAAGATAGGTTAAAAACTTTTCCTCGGCTATTATAGAGAATAAAACCTAAATAGCGATTCATTGCTTTATCTGTGGAAAATGTAAATTCTGCTTTGTTTCTATATTTCCAAGGGAGGTCGCTAGGAATAATAGGAAAAAGAGTTGTCTCTTTTCTCCAAGAGTCACTAAGGCAATGAATTACTAGTTTTTGCTTTAGCTCCAACTGTTTTTGATAGGTAATATGCTGCCATTGACAACCTCCACATTGAGTAAAATGTTCACATTTAGCTGTAATACGCTTATTTGAGGGATAGAGCAACTCTAAAATATGCCCCATTATCTTATTTTTCTTCTTAAAAAGAGAAACCTTTACCCTATCTCCTGGAAAAGAAAAAGGAACTAAGATGCAAAGCGTTGTTTCGTCTTCGCAAGTTAATATAGTAGAGCCATACCCCTCAGGAGAAATATCAGTAATTTCAATATCGATTACTGAATTTTTTTTAAATTTTTTTATCATCATTTATCTTTGCAAATTAGTGGGAGTAATGAAAAAGGGAGGCTTTTGCCTCCCTCCAAATAGCTTTTGAATAAATACTAACGATTATTTTTTCTTAGATGGTAATTTTGCTGTAGGTTTTCTTACTGAAAGTTGACGTGGACGCGCTTGTGTCGTAGCTTTTTTAGACGTTTTTGCTATCGCCTTTGGCTTAGAAGTAGCTTTAACTGTGGAACTTTTTGATTTATTTGCTGTAGTTGGTTTTGCTTTAGTCGTGGCTGGTTTTGCTTTAGAAACTGCCGTTTTAGATTTACTTGGAGCTGCCGATTTACTTTTAGAAACAGTTTTCTTAGTAGCTGTCGTTTTTTGCCCTTTTGTTTTCTTTTCAGAAGCAATGGACTCTTTTCGATACTGTTTAGCAAGTTTTTCCATTCGTACAGTACCTGTGCGTACGCGCTGGGATGCTGCTTTGTTTCCATTTTCAGACTTATCAAGGTCTGACATGATATCAGATAATAACTCCTTCATCTGCTTAAATGTGTCTTTCAATGACATGCTAACACTCCTCCTATTTGAGTGGTTGATTAATTTAAGTAAATATTGACTTTGAATATATTGTGCAATAACTTTCTGAATAACACACGTTTTTTTTAATCATTTTCTTAACTTTTGTGATACTTGTCAGGGCAACTTAAAAACAAATAGGCTTTTAAAACCGACCTAAAAAGGTAAAACCAAAAAAATAAACCATACAAGACTTCACACTACAGCTTTTTTGAAGATTTTTTTAGACAGGATTACTGTTTTAGAGTTTAAAAAAACCAGTTGGAAACTTGTAAATAGTAGACATGATAAATAGCAAATGGATGTTTGCTATTTTTTTAACCTAAAGTAAAAAAAACTACATGGATAACAGTCAAGATATCTAGTTATAAAATATCGGTATAAAATAGCCTCAAACGCCCTCAAAAGAACATATAAAGCTACTTAAGTAAATCTATACAGAATATAAAAAAGCGCTTAACATTTATTTTCTTAAAATTACTTTCACATCTTCTATTCTGAAGTTCTTTACTTGTATACGCAAAGATCAACTGATCGATATAGTAAGTAACCTTATGGCTACTACAACAATAACAACAAATAGTGCTGAATGAAAAGGGGTCAAAAAGCTGGCAAAGGTTAAGGAAACTCGTACACTCAAGAAGCAAGTGACGGTTTTAGAGGCAGACAAAGATAATGATGCCGATTGGCTAAAACAAGCTCTTTTGATCTCTCAGATTTTCCCTCTAATTCCTTATCAAAAAATTTGAGGCAGAAAATTGCCAATAATGCAGGGAGGTCCAAAAAAAACGCTGGCTGGTGGAGCAGACATTTGCATAGTTAAAGCGCAGATCACCTCATTTACTTTTATGCTAGCAAAAAATAGCTATTATTTGCGGCGGTTTTGCAAGCTCTTGACTTAATCTATATATGGGTCAAAATTTTATTTGGATAGGTTCAGCAAAAGATTAGAAGAAGAGAAATTTTGCGGGCTGATGAACGTTAAACAATCTATATTTGACAATAGACTAGCCATTTTAAAAGTAACATGTCTAACATCTGCTCCTCTGTTGTTGCATCTCCTTTATTATTGCCTGTTAGCTCGCCACAAAGGATATCTTGTATCTATGTATCTATTGCAATGTAAAATTTTCTCCACGTTCTAAGTTTACTTTTTCTATACACTTCTACCTTTCATTTGCCCTCTCCATGAATTTTTAAGTTCTGTAGAATCAAAGATGATATGGCAAGCTTTCTTTTTTTTTAGTCAAACGATTGATTCTTTTGTGAAGTGCTTTGGCCCTCCTTGAAATTTGTAAATAGCTTGGCACGAAAATATCTAAATCTAATGACTTAAAAAGCGACTGTACAACTTCTTGTAGACTTCTTTAGTAATCAAAATAAGCTTCTCTGAGAACAAGCATCCTCAAAATATGCTTGAGGACGACCAGATTTGTATGTGTGGTGAGAAGAAAAATATTTTTTTATGGCATTTTTATTAATCCAGATAATCATGCTTCTTTTTTGAACAAGAGCTATATTATACTCAGCTCAATTTCGGATATGATAAGTCTGTTTAGATTGCATAGGTAACCTCTGCATTCTATAGTAAGAAATAGCCTACTCCATGTTTTTATTTACATGCTATTTTTAGCTTAGATAGGAGGGGTATTTTATAACGATAAGTATCATACTTATAGATTTATTCAAGATTTAAACACCACAAGGGCCTTGTTGCACAATAGCCTTCACGTCAAAATTGAAATAGCATGTAAATAAAAAAAGCATGGAGTAGGCTGCTTCTTACTAAGGAACGCAGAGG
>CATLPS010000079.1 GCA_950054535.1 uncultured Chlamydiae bacterium
AATATTTTGGCCCTCGGACTAGATGGCCAGCAGGAAACTGCAAGAAGCTCTCGCCTTCAGGCGAGGGAGTAGTCACTAGACCTATAACAAATAATATGTTAGATTAAATTCGTTGTTTTTATTATTTTTTATAAGAGCTAAAAAAGCGTTTCTATTTTCTTTGTTGAGACGTGCATCTAAAAACTTTTGTTAAAAGGGTAGCTCCCTTGTCATTATCAATTAAAAATTAGCTAGGAAAATTTATGTGGACGGAAGACTACGAAGAATTTACAGAAAGTCAAAATCAATTACTTACCCGCTATGTCACTAATACCAGTAGTCATATTTTTGCTTTAAGAAATCTTCCAGAAGTAATCAAGGGAGCGCTTTTTTCTAGATATTCTCGTTCTACTTTAGGTCTAAGAGGCCTTCTTTTAAAAGAGTTCATTTCTAATAATGATGATGCTGCTTTTGAAGTAATTGTAGGGGGTATGACAAGACAAGAAGGAGAAGTAAAAGCGTGCGTACAAGAAGAGGCTATCCAAAAAGCGCAAGCTTTTTATGACCGTATTTTAGATGGTTATGGTGACGACTCTATTGGGGAGCTAGGAGGCGCGCATTTAGCTTTGGAAAATGTTTCTATGCTTGCAGCTAAATTTTTAGAAGATAATCGCATTGGCGGATCGCCTTTAGAAAAATCGACAAGATACATTTTTTTTGATCAAAAAGTAAAAGGTGAATATCTCTTTTTTCGCGAGCCTGTTTTAATGACTTCTGCTTTTAAAGAGGTATATGTCGAAACTTGTAATATGCTTTTTGAAACTTATGGCCGCTTGATTCCGCCTCTCACAGCAATTATCGAAAAGCAATTTCCCAAAGAAGAGACTATCTCTAAATGGGCCTATACAGCAGCTTTAAGAGCAAAGGTATTAGATTGTCTTCGCGGACTTCTACCAGCAGGCACCTTGACCAATATGGGAATTAGCGGCAACGGTCGTTTTTTTGAGCAGATGATCCATAAACTCAATTGCCATAACTTGACAGAAATGCAAGAAATTGGAAAACGCAGTTTTGAAGAGCTATCAAAAGTGGTCCCTTCTTTTATTAGACGTGCTAGTGCAAACCATCATACCCATCAAAGTTATGCTGCTTTTACCGAAGCAATGCAACAAGAAATTGATCATGTGGTAACGCCTCATCTAAAAAACTGTGTACCTACGCTTGAATCTGGAGTTAGACTTGTCTCTTTTGATGAAAATGCGGTCATTAAAGTAGCGGCAGCCCTGCTCTACCCTGAAGGGCAGGTTAGTTTGCAAGATTTGTATCACTATTGCCAAACTCTTTCAGAAGAAGAGTTGGGCGCAATTTTGGATGCAGCTTGTAATGTCAGAGAAAATCGCCGCCATAAGTCACCGAGGGCGTTAGAGCATGCGGAATTTACCTTTGAAATTGTGACAGATTTTGGCGCTTACCGCGATCTACAACGTCACCGCATTTTAACTCAGCAAAAACAAAAACTGACCTGTGACTATGGATATAGCGTTCCGCTTGAAATTCAAGGAACTCCTTTTGAAGAAGAGTATTGCCAAGCGCTAAACCGCGCTAAAGAAGTTTATGACCTGATTACAAAAGAGTTGCCCGAAGAGGCGCAATACGTTGTGCCTATGGCCTATCAAATTCGTTGGTATTTTAAAGTGAACTTAAGAGGTTTACAATGGTTATGCGAACTAAGATCGGCGGCAGCAGGTCATCCCACTTATCGCTATGTTGCCCAAGAAATAGCTAGACAAGTTTGTGAAAAATTTCCAGCTTTCGAGCGTTTTTTTAAATTTGTCGACTATGAAGGATATGAGCTTGGCCGCTTAGGACAGGAGCAGCGCAAGTTTGAAAAGCAGCAAAAACATTTAGACTAACGGATAAAACTAAAGAAATTTAAAAAAATAAAAAAAAGCAAAAAAACTTATTGCTTAAAATAGTCATCATTTAGATAATGGATTATTCTTTAATATGCGCCTGTAGTTCAGTGGTAGAACTGTAGCCTTCCAAGCTACTAGCGTCAGTTCGATTCTGACCAGGCGCTTCTTTTATAGATAATTTCTTATCTATACTTTTATAAACAAAAATAACCACCAAGACCGAAATTTTGCTTAAGGCAAGATGCCGTCGTCAACATAAAGGGACAAGGCTTGGCTAAAGATAAAGAATACTCAGTTCAAGTTTCCATCAAAGATTTGTTAGAAGCAGGCGCTCATTTTGGGCATCAAACTAGCCGCTGGAACCCAAAAATGAAGAGATTTATTTTTGAGGAGCGCAATGGTCTTTACATTATTGATCTTGCAAAAACGCTACAGCAGATTCGTAATGCTGTACATGTTGTTAGAGAAATGGTAGCAAAAAATAGATCAATTCTTTTTGTAGGAACAAAAAAACAGGCAAAAGCAGTGCTAAAAGAGCTTTCTGAGCAATCGGGCGAATTTTATGTTTGTGAAAGATGGCTGGGCGGAATGTTAACAAATTTGCCCACGATTCGCCAGTCGATTAAAAAACTTGAGCGCATTGAAAAACGCATTGCATCGGGCGGAGAAGGTCTTACTAAAAAAGAGCTTTCCCTGCTTACCAAAGAACAAATAAAGTTAGACCGCAACTTGTCGGGAATGCGCGGGATGCGTAAACCTCCAGGACTTGTTATTGTGGTAGATCCAAGCAAAGAACACTTAGCTGTGGCTGAGGCGAATAAGCTTGGTATCCCTGTGATGGGACTTGTTGATACTAACTGTAATCCAGATCCAATTGCACATGTCATTGCATGTAATGACGACGCTTTAAAAAGTATCAAGCTTGTGTTAGAAGCTTTAGCCAAAGCAATTATCGATAAGAAAAACGATATGCGGGTTTTTGCAAGTAAAGAAGATGCAGGCGCAGAAGCAATGAAGGGCGAAGAGTTAGCAGCTATCACTAACGAATCTAAGGGAGAGTAAAATGGCAGAAGTTACAGCAGCACTGATTAAAGAGCTACGCGAAAGAACTGGCGTAGGCATGGGAAAATGTAAAGAAGCTTTGCAGGAGGCTAACGGTAATATCGATTTAGCAATCTCTAATTTGCGCAAGGCTGGCATGGCTTCTGCCGTTAAAAAAGAGGGTAGAGAAGCAAAAGAAGGAACAATTGGAGTAGGCATTAGCGATACTTCAGTAGCTTTGGTAGAGATCAATTCAGAAACAGATTTTGTCGCTAAAAATGATCGTTTTAAGCAATTTGTGCAGTCTGTCTCTTCTGATCTTGCTAAAACCAATCCATCTTCTTTAGATGCCTTCCTTCATCAAACAAGCTCTGATGAACCTTCTTTGACAATTGATCAATACCGCGCTTCTCTTGTGCAAACAATTGGAGAAAATATTCAAATTAAAAGAACAATGATCTTGCCTAAAGATGCTAAGCGCTCTATTGGTGTTTATTCTCATCTTGGTGGTAAAATTGTTACGGTAGTAGAAATTACAGGTAGCGATCAAGAAGAGGCATTAGCCAAAGAAATTGCCATGCATGTAGCAGCAGCTTCGCCAGACTATTTGTCTCCTGAAAAAGTTCCGCAAGAAATCATTGAAAATGAAAAAGAGATTGCGAAAGTCCAAGTAAAAGATAAACCGGCTTATGTTATCGATAAAATTGTTGAAGGTAAAATCAATTCATTTTATGACACTAGTTGTTTGACAAAACAAAAATTTATCAAAGACGATAGCGTTACTATTGCACAATTAGTAGAAAAAAGAGCAAAAGAGACCGGACATCCTTTGCTATTAGCTAATTTTATTCGTTGGGGTGTTGGTCAGTAAAAACTGATACATTCTCTTTTGCTAAAAGTATTTTTCGAGCTAAAAAACTTTAAAGTTTTTTAGCTCTTTTTTTTTGAAAAACTTTTAGTAAGAAAGTAGTTTTTTGTTGCTATTGTTTTTTATGGAAAAACTAAATAATTATTTTGGGTCGGTCTTAATAGAAAAATACTGACCCTTTTTTATGGCTTATTTGTAAGAGTTTCAATCAAAGTCCTCTTGATCTTGATAAAAATCATCCATAGATTCTTCGGCATGTAAAAAATCATTGTTTTCAAAATCGTCTTCTAAAAATTTTTCTTTTTCTTCTTGTAAAGCGTGCCTTTCTTTTTTAAGATTTAAAGCCTTTTTTTCCTCTTTCTCTCGTTTTGGCTTACCCTTTAAGTGCATAGTCAAAGGCACTCCTGTAAAAGCATACATTTCTCTAAATTGATTATAGAGATACTTTTTGTAAGAGTCGACCATGAGCTGAGGATAGTTAACAAATAAAATGAATTTGGGAGGATGCACATCCACCTGCGCCATATAATAAATGCGCAGCCTTCTTCCCATTACCATAGGAGGGTGATTTTTTTGTAGTGCATTGCCAATGAATTTATTGAGCTGATGAGTCGTAATCCGTTTTTGACTATTTGCGTAAACTTCGTTAATGAGAGGAAAAATTTTATCGATATTGCGTCCTAATTTGGCCGAGATAAAAACTTTAGGGCAGTGCTTTAAAAAAGGTACTTCTTGTTCCATGCTTTGCAGACAATGCTCCATGCGATACCCTTTGACCAGGTCCCATTTATTTAGCAAGATAATACACCCTTTACCAGCCTCTTCAATGCGATTGGCAATTTTTTTATCCTGTGAAGTGATTCCTTCTTGTGCATCTAAAAGTAAAAGGCAAAGATCAGCTCTTTCAATAGCGCGCTCTGTACGAATAGCAGCAAATTTATCGACTACTTCATGTTCGGCACCTTTGCGACGAATACCAGCTGTATCGATTAGAGTATAATGTTCGTCTTGATAGATAAAAGCGTTGTCGATGCTATCTCTAGTCGTGCCCGCAATCGGGCTTACAATACAACGCTCTTCATCGAGTAAATAGTTGACTAGCGAAGATTTACCAACATTTGGGCGACCTACAATAGCAATTTTAGTTGTTGCTTGCTCTTTTTCCCCTGCTATTTCGCAGGGAAGTTTTTCTAAAGCCGCCTCTAATAATTCGGCAATTTGCCATCCTTGGGCAGCAGATACAGCCACCATGGATTTAATACCTAATGCGTGAAACTGATGCATTAGCTGCACTTGATTTAAATTATCAATTTTGTTGATGGCTAAACAAACAGGCTTTTTCGTTCGTAGCAAAACTCTTGCTACTTGCACGTCTAAATCAGTGAGGCCAATGATGCCATCGACTACCTGTACTATTGTATCGGCCTCTTCAATAGCAATTTCTGCTTGTCTTTTGATCTCTTCATTAAAAGCAGTGGTAGAGCCGGCATCGATACCGCCGGTGTCGATTACTTCGAAAGGTTTACCAAAAAAATCGGCTTTAGCATAGAGCCTGTCTCTAGTGATTCCTTCTGCTTCATCCACAATGGCAATTTTTTGCTTGCAAATACGATTAAAAATGGCTGACTTTCCTACGTTGGGTCTGCCTACAATCGCCAGTTTGGGAAGGCGCGTCATTATAAATCCTTTTGCTTTTTGAAATAGTAATAAACGAACTAGAATGTTAAAATGTTATTTAACATTAATAGAAAATAAATTATAATCAATTATAGTTTATTTTATATCAAGTTTGATTTGCATTTAAGCTGATCAGGTGATGATCTATTTTCTTTTAAAACTAAAAGCATAAAAGATATGGTATTTATTCCTCAAGATGAGGTTTCACTATCGCACTTAAAAAAAGAATTTAAAGGGTACTCTTTTCATGCTTTTAAATCAGATTTGCTAGCGGGTTTAAATGTTTCTCTTCTGACTGTTCCTCAAGCATTGGCATATGCTTTTTTAGCGGGTCTTCCCGTTGCTTGCGGCCTTTTTGCTACGATATATGCTTCGATCATTGCAGCTATTTTTGGCTCTTCTCGCCATTTGATTGTAGGTTCAAGTAATTCTATTGCTATTTTAATTCAAGCAGGCATTGCTGAAATTTTATTTACTTATTACCGTGATGTCTCGGCAGCGGAAAAGCAGCTTCTTTCTTTGCAAATTTTATCGCAAATGATGTTAGTAGTGGGCATCATTCAAATAGCTGCCGCTTTTTTTAAGCTAGGCCGGCTGACGCAATTTGTAAGCCACACTGTTATTGTAGGGTATGTCGTAGGAGTTGCTTTGGCTTTGGTAATCAACCAAATTTTTCCTCTGCTGGGCATTGCGATGCCTTTTCATCTTTCATCGCTTTATGAAAGAGCTTTCTATATTGTATCTCATCTCTCTTCTGCTCATTGGATTACTGCCTCTATCGGGCTGAGCTGTTTAGTAGTTTTACTCATGATGCGGCGCGTAGATAGTAAATTCCCGGCGGGAGCTATTATGTTAGCGGGAGTAGCGGCAATTGCTTATACTCTCAATACGCTTTTTAACTATTTTGTGGTACATGATTACCACTTTTTAGATTGGCAATCAATAGAATCTTGGGTAAAAGAAATTGCGTTAGTGGGCCATACTAGCAGCGAAGAGCTTGTTCCCACTTTAGACTGGGCCTCATTTAACCCGGCAATAATGAATCATATCTTACCAGTGGCTTTTGCTATCGCTCTTTTAAGCGTTATTGAAGCTACCTCTGCCTCTAAAGCTACCGCTGCCAACTCTGGCCAAAGGCTTTCGATGAATCAAGAAATTTTTGGTATTGGAATTGCAAATTTTTTTGCAGCCTTTATTGGATCGATGCCAGTTTCGGGTAGCCCTACGCGCACCATGATGAGCTATGAATGCGGAGCGAAAACGCGACTAGCAGCTATTTTTAATTCTTTATTTGCTTTGCTTTTTCTTTTGGTCTTTGGCTTTTTAATCAAACATATTCCCTTAGCTGCTTTTGCAGCTCTACTCATTGTTTCCGCTGGTAATATTGTTCATCCTGGCCAATTGCTTACCTGTTTTAAAGCGACAAGGTCTGACTCTTTAGTGCTTAGCCTGACAATAGCAGGGTGCATTTTCTTTAGTTTAGATATTGCTTTTTATATTGGAGTCATTTTATCCATCACCCTTTATCTTAAAAAATCTGCCGTGCCAGAGTTAGTTGAATTTTCCGTAGACTCTTCTGGCGTTATCACAGGTCCTTTGGCCAAACAAGAGCCAAGCGCCATTCGGTTCATTAAAGTACAAGGCGAGCTTTTTTTTGGAGCAGCTGATCTTTTTCAGGCCATGCTCAAGTCAATTGCGGAAGATGATACGACCACAAAAGTGATTATTTTACAAATGAAAAACGCACGTGATATCGACGCTACTGCCTGCCTTGCTTTACAACATCTCTTTGAGTATTTAAAAGCCTCCGATAAAGTATTGATTGCTTGTGGAATTCCCCACCAAATTTGGGAAACACTCTGCGACTCAGGAGTAGCCAAACTAATGGGAAAACAAAATCTGTTTGTTTTTGATGAGCATCAACCTTATCTTTCCATTAAAAAAGCGCTGATAAGAGCTACCGAGATTGTGGGTCAAGAAGAAGCTGGTAACCATAACTGGTCTAAAGTACTACCCGATGATTCTAAAGAAGAAAAAATATCTATTACTATTGAACCACTTTCGCACTTAAGTCAATAACTCTTTTTAATGAAAAGAGCTTTTTTCTCTATCTTCATTTTGTTATACCTATTGCTAGCCATTTTTAGTAGTTGGCATGAACCACTAGTTTAAACATGAAAATAGTGCTTTTTTTAATTTTTAAAGGGAACATAGTATGACTTTTTCTGTTCGGCCGCGTCGTCTTCTTCTTAAAATTTCAGGAGAAATGTTGCTCGGTCAGCAAAGTTTTGGTGTGAGTCATGAAGCTGCTTTTCAGCTTGCATCCTCTTTAAAGAGGATGCAACAGATGGATCTTGAGTTAGCAGTTGTCATTGGAGGCGGAAATATTTGTAGGGGAGTAGATGTAAAAAAGTGGGGGATTCCGCGTACTCCAGCAGATCACATGGGAATGGTCGCGACTCTTTTTAATGGAATTGCACTTAAACAGGCTCTGCTTTTGCAAGGCGTTAAAACAGTATTAATGAGCGCTGTGGAGTGTCCCCTTATTGCAGAGTCTTATAACTGGGACCGGGCAATGGACCACTTACAACAAAAAACAGTTGTTTTATTTGCAGGGGGCACAGGCGTGCCCTATTTTACTACAGACACTGCTGCCGCTCTTCGTGCCGGAGAAATGGGGGCGCATCTTCTTTTAAAAGCAACTAAAGTAGATGGCGTCTATAGCGCCGACCCTTTTAAAGAAAAAGAGGCGATGAAATACAGACAAATTTCTTATGCAGAAGTGTTGGCCAAAAAGTTAAAAGTGATGGACGCTACGGCAGTAGCTCTTTGTCAAACGAGCCAAATCCCCATTTTTATTTTTAAAATGGAAAAGCTTTATGAGCAACAGCTACAGTCTGTGCTTTTTGACTATAGTCATGGAAGCATTATTTGCGGAGAATGAAGAAGAGGCTTAAAAAGCTTTAAGCCTCAAAAATGGTCATGTTAGTTGGTAGCCACGCTTGTCTCTTGAGAAATGCGCACCGTACCTGCGTTATTTAGGTAGTTGCCTAAACGATAAGCGACATAGGCTT
>CATLPS010000080.1 GCA_950054535.1 uncultured Chlamydiae bacterium
TTTATCTTCGCAATAATAAACTTAGCTCTTTACCAACAGAAATTAGAAACCTTGAAAAACTAAAAGATCTTGATCTGTGCAATAATCCACTTCTCTCTTTACCAACAGAAATTAGAAATCTTGAAAAACTAAATTATCTTGCTCTTTACAATAAGCCACTTTTTTCTTTACCAGAAGAATTTAAAATAGCTATCGAAAATAATAATCTTAACTATGGCCTTGAAGTTTGGATACGCGACCCTCAAGTAACAGGATATAAAGCTGAAGCAAAAAGACGTATTTTAGAAGCTTTTACACAAAAAAATACAGCATTAGATTTAAAAGGACTAAATTTAAGCAGCTTACCTTCCATCTTTTCTTATCTAACTCAGCTAACATCTCTCAATCTTAGTAATAACGAACTAAACTCTTTACCAAAAGAAATTAAAAGCCTTAAAAAGCTAAAATCTCTCAATCTTGACAATAATCAACTTAACTCTTTACCAGCAGAAATTGAAAGCTTTAAAAAGCTAATCTATCTCAGCCTTGAAAATAGCGAACTCAACTCTTTATCACCAAAAATTGGGCAGCTTAGACAGTTACAGGAGCTTTATCTTGGCCATAATAAACTTAAGTCTGTGCCACCAGAAATTGGACAACTTACAGAGCTACAAAAACTCTATCTCTATAATAATCAACTCTCTTTTTTGCCACCAGAAATTGGACAGCTTGCACAGCTACAAAAGCTTTATCTTCGCAATAATAAACTTAGCTCTTTACCAACAGAAATTAGAAACCTTGAAAAACTAAAAGATCTTGATCTGCACAATAATCCACTTCTCTCTTTGCTAGCAGAAATTAAAAGCCTTGAAAAACTAAATTATCTTGATCTTTACAATAAGCCACTTTTCTCTTTACCGGCAGAACTTAAAATGGCTATCGAAATAAATGATCTTGGCTATAAACTTGAAGTTTGGATACGCGACCCTCAAATAACAGGAAATAAAGCTGAAGCAAAAAGACGTATTTTAGAAGCTTTTACACGAAAAAATACAGCATTAGATTTAAAAGGACTAAATTTAAGCAGCTTACCTTCTATCTTCTCCTATTTAACACATTTACAAAAACTTGGCCTTAATGACAATCAACTCACCTCTTTACCAAAAGAAATTGGACAGCTTACGCAGTTACAAGTTCTATTTTGCTATTCTAATTTACTCACTTCTTTACCAAAAGAAATTAGTGAGCTTACACATTTAAAAGAGCTTTATCTTTTTCATAATAATCTCACCTCTTTACCAACAGAAATTAGACAGCTTAGACAGCTACAAAAGCTTTATCTTTCTTATAACAAACTCCCCTCTTTACTACCAGAAATTGGACAGCTTACAGAGCTGCAAGAGCTTTATCTTTGCAAGAATAAACTTAACTCTTTGCCAACAGAAATTAGAAAGCTTAAAAAACTAAATGATCTTGCTCTCTACAATAAGTCACTTTCCTGTTTAACAGAAGAATTTAAAATGGCTATCGAAAAAAATGATCTTTGCTATGAACTTGAAGTTTGGATACGCGACCCTCAAATAACAGGGAATAAGGCTGAAGCAAAAAGACGTATTTTAGAAGCTTTTACACGAAAAAATACAGTGTTAGATTTAAAAGGACTAAATTTAAGTAGCTTACCTTCTATCTTTTCCTATTTAACACAGTTACAAGAACTTGTCCTCAATAACAATCAACTTAACTCTTTGCCACTAGAAATTGGAAAACTTACACAGTTACAAAAACTAGATTACTCTTATAATTCACTCACCACTCTGCCAGCAGAAATTGGAAAACTTACAGGGCTGCAAGCGCTTCACCTTAGTAATAATAAACTTACCTCTTTACCACCAGAAATTGGAAAGCTTACAAAGCTGCAAGAGCTTTCTCTTTATAATAACCAACTTACCTCTTTACCACCAGAAATTGGGCAGCTTAGACAGCTGCAAGGGCTTTCTCTTTATAATAACCAACTTACCTCTTTACCACTAGAAATTGGACAGCTTGCCCAGTTACAACACCTTTTTCTCTCCAATAACAAACTCACCTATTTACCACCAGAAATTGGACAGCTTACAAGGCTACGATGGCTTACAATTGATCTTAATAAACAGTTGCAATCTCTTCCTATGAGTTTAGAAGCTTTGATTCATTTAATCCCAATTGATATTAAAGGCACCTCTATTAGCCAAGTGCAAGTAGAGAATTTATGCGCTGTTTGGCAAAAAGTTAGAGACCTTGCAGCTTGGTTTGAGTTTTGGTTAAAAACTGCAGGTTTAAAAACTGACTTAGAAACTAACTTAAAGAACGTTTTATCTTTTAATGAGGAGGAAAGAGGGCTACTTAATGAGTGGCTACTAAGGCTCGCAAAGACCAAAGATTATCAAAGCTGTCAGCAGCGTTTAGCAACGATTGTTTGTAAAATGCTGCAAAGCTTAAAAAAGCTACCTGAGTTTCAAAAGCTTTTTTTCACCCAAGTCGAAAATGATAATAGTAGCTGCGAGGACCGTGCTGCTATGTCTTTGAATCTTCTTTACACTGCCTGGAAAGTGCATACTCTACCTGAAGGGGGCTCTATTCAAGAAAAATTTGCGCTAATCCAAAGAGCGGCTAGAGCAGAGGCGCTTAGAGCATATCTAGCAGATTGCATTGATAGACGGCAAAAAAGTACAAATGCCATCGAGCAAGAGAGCGTCGAGATTTACCTTTACTACGAAACTGCTCTAAGGAAAAAGCTAGATCTACTAACGGCAATTGACCAAATGGCTTATGGCCAAATTGGCAAACGGAGCTGGATTACAGAAACGTTAGCCATTGAATATGTCGAAAAAAATGCAATGACATTTTTTTATAGCCATCCTAGCCTTATCAAGCTAGCGTTAGAGCAGCCGCAAGTAAAGCCTGAGGTGGAAAAAGCCAGGATTGAGGCTGCTAAAAGATTAAGAGAAGCGCCAAAACAAGACGGGTACTCTGTTGCTTACTTAGACTGGCAAACGAAGCAAAATGAAGTCAAGCAAGATCTAGAAGAGAAAATCCACGCTATTTGCGCCGCTTGGGCCAAAGAGCAGCTTGGCTTTACCTAAATCTTTCAAAAGCTGCAGCTACTCTCTATCGCTGCAGCTTTTATTCTCTAAAGGGCTTTTTTTTATTTTTAAATAACCATATACTTATCAAAAGCAAAAAGCCTCCTATCACAGCTAGTTTTCTTTATCCTCTCAGAAATCCCTACGGTTTCACTTGCCAAAAGCGCTAAATCAGTGGATAAAACAACTTCTTTAGAGAATGAGAAGCAATTAACAAATTGCTTGCGGTCTATTATGTTTAGTACGTCCAATTTTTTTAATAGTTTTTTTTATTCCTTGCTTTTTAGTAATATTTGCTTTATTCTTTGCTCTTTGTTCATTTTATCTATTTGTTAAAATCAAAGACAATGCTTTTGGGCTGGGATGAAATGTACATTTTTGTTAGCATATTATCACAGCTGACGGAGCTGGCTATCAACAAACCGTCAAGGTTTTTTAACCCTGAGGTAGCATGACTTGGGTATCTAATTCTTAGAAGCCCTCGCATCCCGGAGGGAGCTGTCATCAATCTAGATATCTATTTAAGAGGTTTAAATGTACGTAATTATTAAAACAGGCGGCAAGCAGTATCGCGTAGCAGAAGGCGATGTCATCGATGTCGAACTACTTAGTTCTGATCCAGGCTCTCAAGTTCAATTTAGCGATGTTCTTTTTGCCTTTGATGGTTCCAATTCTCACGTAGGCTCTCCTTTACTAGAAAATTTTCCAGTGTATGGAGAAGTGGTCGGTACAGTTAGTGGCGAAAAAATTACTAGTTTAAAGTATAAGCGCAGTCATAACCAATGCCGCAAATGGGGCCATCGCCAAAAATATACACGAGTAAAAATTACCGGAATCGGCTCTAATAAGGGCAGCAACAAGAAGGACTAACGTCATGGCACATAAGAAAGGTCAAGGATCTACTCGTAACGGAAGAGATTCTCATTCAAAAAGACTAGGAATGAAAGTGGGCTCAGGACAATTGGTTACAGCTGGTAGCATTCTTGTTAGACAGCGCGGTACTAAATGGCATCCTTGCAAAAATGTGGCTCGCGGATCAGACGACACTCTTTACGCTTTATCAGATGGAATTGTCTCTTTTCGTAAGACAAATAAAACTTATATCTCCATTAAAACTGGAGTATAAACCCTCTTTTCTTTTGGTGGGCTTTGATGAATTTTCACTCAAAGCCCCTTTTCAATTTTTTCTTTAGCCTCCTAATTGGTATTAAATTATGTTTACGGACCGCGTAGTGATTCAGTTTTCAGCCGGAAAAGGTGGCAACGGAGTAGTAGCTTGGCGTCGAGAAAAATTTATTCCTAAGGGAGGCCCTACAGGCGGCAATGGCGGCCGTGGCGGTTCTATCATCTTGCAGGCTGACACGCAAATCCATTCATTAGATTGGTACCGCCATCGCAAACAGCTTAAAGCGGAAAATGGAGCAGATGGAGGCCCGAACTGCCGGCAGGGAAAAACAGGACAAGACCTTATCTTAAAGGTTCCTTGTGGAACGCTTGTAAAAGAGGTAGAGAGCGGCAGAGTTTTGCATGATTTTACTGAGGATCAAGAAAAGTGGGTTTTATGTACCGGGGGACGTGGAGGAAGAGGAAATGAAAGCTTCAAAACCCCTACCCATCGCGCTCCTAATATTTGCACTATGGGCACAGAAGGAGAAACTGCAGAAGTAGAATTAGAGCTAAAATTGATTGCCGATGTGGGCTTAGTGGGATTTCCCAATGCGGGCAAATCTACTTTAATTACTACGCTCGCTGGTTTGCGCGTAAAAGTAGCTGCCTACCCTTTTACTACGCTGCAACCTAATCTAGGATTTGTAGAGCTAGAAAATTACAAACGTATCTATATTGCCGATATTCCTGGTATTATCGAAGGAGCTAGCCAGAACAAAGGTTTAGGCCTTGAGTTTCTAAGGCATATTGAACGCACTAAAATATTAATCTTTATTTTAGATGCATCGGGCATTGATAATCGAAACCCTAGTGATGATTATCGCATTTTAAGAGAAGAGATCGGCGCTTATAATCCTGAGCTTTTACAAAGAGCTCATTTAGTCGTTCTAAATAAAATTGATACAGAGGAGTCTAAAGATCATATCGAAGAGTTTTGTCGGCGCTATCCTCTGGCAGAAAACGAGCTTTTTAAAATTTCTGCGGCATACGGAGAAAATATTCAAAATTTACTTTCAGAAATTGCCAGACGGTTAACATAACAAAATACTTCAGCCGCTCCTTATTTGTTTATTTTTATTGTAAAATACAATAGCTCTAATTAACTTTTTTTAAATAAAAGCTATGGAGCCTACTAGCGTAGAAAAGTTTGGTAAAGCCGGGAAGATAAAATTTGTTACTAGGTCTATTTTAGATGGCGAAACTTCACCTTTATCATTACTCTCAAATACGCCTTCTACGAGCAGATACCAGACTTTAAATGAGTGCAAAATAAATGAAAAGACTCCAGCACTATAGTGAATGATTAACCCTTTTGACCTTTGTACACACTACAAAATCAC
Source organism: uncultured Chlamydiae bacterium (assembly GCA_950054535.1). Classification (GTDB taxonomy): domain Bacteria; phylum Chlamydiota; class Chlamydiia; order Chlamydiales; family Parachlamydiaceae; genus CATLPS01. The sequence continues at coordinate 5,609 of CATLPS010000080.1, forward strand.
CTTTTATTGATCATGTCTCTTTAAAATCACTCCAATTTTTCTATGCTACTTTTCTTAAAAACTTTTAAGCACTTCTTCAAGATGTTGTCTATTTCGTTGATATAAACGCGAATGGGCGCTATCCCAAGTTCCACGCTTAACGGTAAACCCAATCACTCCAATAGCCTTGCTTAGACGTAAAAGCGGCATTAACTTTAGATAGTGAGGAATAGGACAGATGCTGGCATAACCAGTAAGGAGCGCATTTTTATGAGATTGAGACCATTCGCCCTGTTCAATGGCAGAGAAATCTTCTTCAGCAAATCCTCCTCTACCAGATGACCAATCAATGACACCTTTAATTTGGTTATTAAATACCATCACATTGCCTGGACGAAAATCGCGATGAACAACGCAAGGCCCATCGGCTCCAGATAGAAGATTTATTTGCCGATTAAAAGCTATGCGACATTGATCGATCAAGCTGCCAGGTAGATGTGCTCTTTGCACTCGTCGATCCCTTCTTCAAACTTAAGCGTGAACGGAATGCGTGGATCTACGCTTAATTGATTCGGTTGAGCAAGATCTCCGTAACCTTGGGTTTTAGTAGCGTGAATTTTTGCAAGAATGCAGCCAGTTTCATAGGCTAATTTCTCATTGATATCGGTGACATTTAAGAGATTCCCTGGTAAGCACTCCATCAAGATGGCTCCATGAATTTCTTTACCTGGTTTTACGAGCTGAACGATGCGAGGGACAGGGATTTTGTCCGCAAACAATTTTAAAAAATAAGATTCTCGTAAATAGTCTTCTTGACGCGCGCAAATTTTTAAAACACACTCTTTCTCAGATGCTGTAGTCACTTTATAGACAACAGCCACCATTGCATCCTCATGCTCGATGAGAGAAAATCTAGAATCCTCTAGATTAAGGAGCTGTTTGTATTGAGCAATCAAATAATTCATAATTTTTTTAAAATTTTCATTGTCCAGTTATAGGGAAGTGCTCTTAAAAAACGACATACAACTCCATAGAAAAGGGAAGGCTCTCCATGAGACTTTTCTTTGATGGCAAAATCTGCCATATACCTGGCCATTTTTTCAGACTTCCAGGTAAAAGGAAGATCGCCTTTAAGGCCTTCGGTAGCTACAGGTCCACAATAAATGGTTGAGAATTTCAAATTCGTTCCAAAATAGGTTAAGGACAAGCTTTCAAAAGCTTTGGAAATGGCTGCTTTTGAGGCGCAATAAGCACTTCCTGTTGGCGGTGCGAAGATAGCATTGATTGAGCTAGTAACGATAAAATTTGCTCCACCGTTATTCATAGCATGTTTTTCCCAAAATTCGACAAATGATAAAACACCAAAATAATTGACTGCCATGATTTTTTCATGCATGGATAGATCAAAGGCTTGTGGATTTTCAATTACCTTTTCTCCCGCTATTGCTGCATTCAAAAAGAAATGAGTTGGACACACTTCCTTCTTTAGCATTTCCTTAGAAGCTCTTTCTACTTCTGATTTCTGCGATATGTCGCAGACAACTGGCATAAATGCATCTCCGAGCTCTTTCTGAATGGCTGCAAGTTTGCCTTGAGAGCGTGCTATTCCAATGACAGACCATCCACGTTGGACCATCTCTCGCGATAAGGCTTCTCCAATTCCAGAGGATGCTCCGGTAATTAAGGCTAAATTTTTTGATTTCATAATCGTCTTATTTAATTTGGCTGAAATAAGGGTACTCCTAAACATGTAATGCTCGATTGATATTGTAGTCACAAATAAAATATTTTATCATTCCGATATAATTTTATTATTTTTTTGAAAATGAAAGAGTTTTTTTTATAAGTTTTAAGCACCTTTGCCTAAAGGTATGATGAAACCTTTCCATGTAGCTCGTCTTTCCTGATTTTTTGTTGGCAGGTCGATGCTAAAGTTCAAGGAATGATTTCGTAATACACTTAAGGAATTTATCTGTATAAAAGATGACTTTTTTATATCCTCTGACAGCTTTTCCAACAATGTCTCTGCAGCAAAAATTTGGCAGACTCCCTTTAAAGGATGCTCGCTTAAGAAGTGCTTGCCAAATCAATAAGCTCTTCTCTTCATTAATGATTTTGTGCTGAGGATTTAAGGACAAATTGCCACCCACAATAAAGGCATTGATGATTTTGCTTCCTCTTGTAAATATGGCCATTTTTCTTGATCGTTGCTGAAGTGCAGTCTGGGCATGTCAGTTTCATTTCAGGTCTTTTAAGTAAAGCTTAAAAGCAAAACCCAAAAAAACACTGAAAGTCAAATAGAAAATTCACATAGTATTACCTATTTAGGACTACATAAAAAATTGCACTTAAAATCTCTCTGCGATGGTGTTTTGGTACTCTACCCCGCTTCATCCTATTATCGCTCAGTAGAGATTCAATTAATTCTTATTCCTTATCAGTTAAATCTTCGAGGTTAAGTTTTCCTCATTTAAAATCTCTTGTTAAAACAAAATTCTATACAGTTAAATTTTTACTTTGTAAACAATCTCTAAAAAATTTTAATTAAAATAAATAATATCACCCTCTTTTTTACTAAAAAAAACAAAATTTTAAAATATTTATTTAAATAAATAATTAAATTTTATATAATAGCTCAAGTTCGGAATAACTAACTGAAATAAAATTTAGGTATTAAAAAAAAGGCCTCTCGCCCTTAAAATGTTTTTAGGAAAAAAAATATTTATAGGAGATAAGCCTATGTAAGCAATTTGTGGTTGATAGTTTTCCCATATCGGTTTGTCGAAACATTCGAATTAGTAGGTGTCGCATTTACCAGGGCGAAGAGTTTAGAGGATATAACGTAAGCAAGAAAGAATATTTTTATGGTTTGAAAGTCAATATGGTAGCCAATAGTCAAGGTCAACCATT
>CATLPS010000081.1 GCA_950054535.1 uncultured Chlamydiae bacterium
CTTTAAAGAGAGGTAGTCTCCAAAATTTTCGTTGCCTTTTTTTTGCCAATAAAAAAGAGGAAGCCCTTCTAGCTGATAAGCTTGAAGAGTTGTTGTAAAAGCAATTGCTAAGGCAAAAAAACCATTTTTCATCATCTGTTTCATTTTTTCTCCTCGTAGTTTTAAAGTGGTTGAATACAATTTTTCGCCTTTTGTAGCCTGGAAAAATAGGTATACATAATTTTAATAAAAAAAAGTGATTTTTTTTTAAAAATAGCAAAACTAGTGAAAATATTTTTAAAATAACAGGCTCTACCTTAAAGGCTTTGACAAAAAACTGATGAGAAAAAAAGAGGAGATAAAAAAGAGGAGATAAAAAAAATAAGGCGTTTAAGAGAGTTCTTAAACGCCTTTAACGCTAAAAAATATATTTTTTAGTGATTAAAAAATATAAAGACCTTTTGCGTGATGTACTTTATCTTGTACAGGAGCATCTAAGTTAATAAAATCATAGCCATTGCCTTTTCCATTCCCTTGGACTAGAACATGCTCGCCATGCTTCCATTTGCTTGTTGTAAACTGATAGACCCAGCTAAAATGCCATGAAGAACCATCACTTAATTTGACATATTTACCTTCTTCTGTCACGTCAACTACATAAAGACCTGCTCTTGGTTCTTTCGTCACATCTAAGATAGCAATTGCTTCTACATCACCTGTATCTTGACCTTCTCTTTTCATTGTAAGAATCAGAGTGTCATTTTTTACTTTAGGATCAAATGAAACAACATCGCCAACAGACCAAGTTTTCATTACATTATCATCACGTGTCTTATAGTCTACAATACGCAAAACTAAGCCATTGTCTAGTTTAATAGAACCAATCAGCAAAGAATCTTCATAATCTAAAGAAATAGCTGCAATTGTATTTTGATATACAGGCAGATGATGATCTGGTTTGATAACAATTTCTTTTGTAGTCCCTATTTCTTTTGCTTGTGCTGGGTTTGCTTGAAAAGCAGCTACAAATAAAAGGCTTGAAAACAATATCTTTGACATTTTCATAACAGTCTCCTTAATTGTATCTTGAGCAGTAAATAATTTGCCTATGTAAAAACAAGCCATTTTTGCCAAGTCACAAAACTTTTCAAAAAAAAGATTTTTGTAACTCTACACAGATAGACAGTAGCAAATCACTTATTTATTAGCAAATAAGAAGTTTAATTTTTATTAAAAATAAATAGTTGATTAAATAATCAACATAGGAAAGATCAAGTTTGTTTTTGCCAACTTTTTTTAATATAGCTATAAGCAAGTTCTAGCAAAGCAGAATAATGATCACATTGAAATCTTAAAATCTCTTGTCTTTTAGTTAATAAAAACTCATTTGATTTAAAGAAAAATCCCAAAAGCTGTTTTAGTTTATTAATTTTTGTCTTTTCGGGAATATGTGCGGGAGTAGCTTGAAAAAACTGTTCAAAATAACGCACTAAAGCGCTCCACTTGGGCTGATAAACTCGCCCGGCAAAATGCGCCTTCATTTCTTGAAAAATGAAGGGATTAATGATACTGCCTCGCCCAATCATTACCGCATCACAGCTAGTTTGCTTGACCATATTCAAGGCATCGCTAACGGTTAAGATATCTCCATTTCCAACTACTGGAATAGAAAGTAGCGTTTTAGCTTCGGCAATTAGTTCCCAGTTAGCTGGCGGGCCATAGCCTTCTAACTTAGTTCTAGGGTGCAGAGTCAAATAACTAATTCCACTTTCTTGCGCAGCTAAAAGGTTTTCTTTAAAAAGTGAAGTGTCTTCAAACCCAGAGCGCAGTTTAGCAGTGACAGGGATAGAGACAGCTTTGACCATACAGCGAGCAACTTCATACAACCACTGCGGATTTTTTAAAAGACTAGACCCAGCTCCTTTACCCGTTACCGTATTAGAAGGGCAGCCGCAATTTAAATCAATTCTAGGAGCTCCTTTAAGCTCTAATTCTCTGGCCATTTCTGCCATAAAAGTAACATCAGAGCCCATGAGCTGGGCAGCTAATGGAACAGGGGCTATCTCATCGTGTTGGTATTGACTTGCTAAACTTTTAAGATGTGGTTGAGCAGAAACCCTCAAAAAATCTCTGACCGCCTCATCAAATCCGCCAATAGAGGCAATTGCCTTGCGAAAACTTTGATCTCCCACCCCCTCCATAGGGGCTAAAAAAAGAGGAAACGAGCAGTTTGGTTTTTTAGCAAACGAAATACAAGTAGCTTTAAAAGGAGTAGAGTGCAGTAACAAGGTCTACTTCTCTTCTAAACGGTGATGGTTTTTTTCCAAAAACTGCTTAAAGGCAGTTGTTTGACGAACTTCTTGTAGCCAATTATCTCTAAAAATTTCATTTTTAGGAGGCAAACAGCCAAAAAAAAGGGACTTTTCCAGGCAGTGTATAGACTGGTCAAATAGATGGTTTAGTGAGTAAAGACCGGCTAAATGATAAAATGCTTGATAATTACCTAAAGCCGCTCCTTGCACTAAGTGTGCTTCTGCTAGACTAAACAACTCTTTTTCTTTTTCAAATTCATGTTCATCTCGAATAAGCAGAGCAAAACTAGTTAACGTTACCCCAAAATCAACCTGTATCGTAGCATCTTCTGGATCATTTTGCGATAAAATTTCAAATTGATGAATTGCTCTTTGATACTCCTCTACTTCCCATAAAGCATCTGCTAAATGATAAAGTGCAAGAGCGTAATTATAACGAGCCTCTTTGTCTTCAGGGGCTAATTGAACTACTTGCTTTAGTACCTGAATGGATTTTTCAAAATAAGTGTGATCTCCCGATAGCTCTCCCATTAGATCCAATGCGCAACCGTGGTGATAAGCCCACTCTAGATCAAATAATTCTTTACCTACTTTATTTTTTTGAAAGCTTAAAGCTTTTTCAAATTTTTCAATAGCCGATGCTACGTAGTCTATTTGATCATTCATTTCTCCTAATTTTAAAAGAGCTACTCCCCAGTCGTTCCAAAACTGAGGCGTCATACCCCCGCCGCACTCTATTGTATAAGAACAAAAGCGAGTAGCTTTTTGAATAAGCAAACGATCATTTTTTAATTCACCTAAAGCATAGTGAGCAAGAGCCATCCCATACCAAAGAAAAGGATCTTTTGAAGCCAAGGAAAGTCCATACTGAAATTTTTCAATCGCTTGCAAGTAGTAAGTTTCTTCTTCGAAATAGTGACCAAGTTCATTTAAACAAATGCCAAGCAGATGCCAACTTTTAGGCAGGTCTGATTGAAGATAAAGGCTTTTTTGCACTCTATCTTTACAGGATAAAATCAACTCTAGTTTTTCTTGGCAGACACCTACAAAAAGTTCTGACTCCGCCCAGGCATTGAGTAAAAGAGGTTGGGTAGGATCAATAGCAAATGACTTTTCAAATTTAAGCCAGCTATTTTCCATTAAATGAAAGTCTACTTTTGCTTTACCTAAGGTCGCTTCAAGCTCCCCCCACTTTAACCAAAGTAAACTAGAACTTGCATCAATCTGAGCCGCAATCCCAAAACAACTATCGGCACTTTCCAGGTAGTCAAGGCTAGTATGGAAATCATTTAACTGCTGCAAACAACAAGCTTGATAAAACCAACCATTGAAATGGTCAGGATCTTGCAAAGAGAGCTCTGTAAAATATTTTAAAGCCTCTAGTAAATAGCCTGAATTTTTTAGTATCATTGCCAAATCTATTAAAGCAAGCCCATAATCGCTAAAAAATTCAGCTGTTTTTAGTCCATTTTTCTGCGCAATAGAAAATTTCGTAATGGCTTGATGAAAATCAAGCGGTTCTCCTTCTATTCGCCCCATTTCTGCTAAACAAAAGCCCCATTTCCAATAAAAATTTTTTAAATCAATCAAAGGAGAAGAGTGATCGGTAATAAGTTTAAATGTTGCTTCAAATGCTTGGCTAGCTTCATAAATAGATGGGGTTTCTTTTTCTATTATGGCAATTTGCAATAAAACTAGAGCATGCTGATAACGAGCTTTTAAAAAATCAGGCTCTTTTTTCAAAATATTCGATAGCAATTCTTTAGCTAATTTCAAGCAACGCAAATTCGCCGAATAAGAAGCGTAAATCATTGCTTGTTTATAAAGAATAGAAGAAGAGTAGTTTACAATTTTTGCAGCTTGCTCAAAAGTTTGCATTGCTGTAGTTTCGCCGCGCGAAAGCTGCTGAGAGCCTAGCAATGTTAACAATTGCGCCAGTAGCTCTAACTCCTCTAAAGGAATGGAAACAAGTTTATCTGGTTGGGTAAATTCGATTAATTGCTCTAAAGATTCAGATGCTTGAATTTTTAATAGCTGCTTTCGAATAGAGGCCATTATTTTTTTACCTTAAATAGATTTAATTTTTGGATTATACGAGTAACAATCATTTATAGAAATGATTTATTAACTTTTGATTTCAGTTTTTGCTTCAAAAATAGCGCATTGTTTTTTCAAAAAGCTATTGATTTTAATATTTTTTTTATTGAACAATAAGCTTTTAAAATTCACCTATTATCAGGTTATTATTACATGAAAAATGTTTTTTATCGATTATTTGTTTTTGTTTTTATTATTATTTTTATACTTACAATTACAGCTTTATTTTTACCTCAATTAGTTAATACAAAACTAGGAAAAAAAAGCGTTGAGCTTTGGATCAATAAGCAGATTCCTGGAAGTGTAGAAATTAAGTTGATTGATCTTCATTGGGGAAAAGGTCAACGAATTGAAGGAGTCTTCATTAAAGATCCAGCCGGCCAATCGGTAATAACATTTGAAAAAATTTATACCGATGCCTCTCTTTGGCAACTTCTGAAAAAAAGTACCCAGCTTGGATTTACGCGCATTAAAGATTTTAATGCCACGCTTGTCATCGATGAAAATGGTCAAAGTAACCTACAAAAAGCATTTGGCATTCAAGCTCCTTTTTATCGCACTACCCCCACTACTATTTCGCTTTCAGATGTACAAGGAGATTTTTATTTTACTAAAGACCCTTCCATTCCTTTTTCCGCTCATCTTAAAGGGATCACTAAAGAGGAAGACTCCTCTGGCAGCTTCAATATTGACTTGATTTTAAATAATCTACATAGCGAGCACTGGGGGGATTTAAAAGAAGAATTACAGCATGTTCTTGCTACAGAAAAAAAAGGCCAGTCTAAAATAGATGCCACGGTTGTCCACTTCCCCGTCGAAATCATTGATCAATGTCTCTCTTTACAAAGTTCTTCTCTCAAATTAAAGCCTCTTCTAGGAAAAAAGATCAATTTTTCTTTAAAAGATCAAATAGAGACAAACAATTTTAATCTTTATTTTAATTTAAGCACCCCTTTCATTCAAGGAAGTCTAAAAGGAATCATTACTGAAGAGGCGTTTTTTATTGAAGAGCCTGCAACGTTTGTTTTTCAACCTGCCGCAAGCTTCATCCATTCTCTATTTGCTAATTCTATCTTCATAGAAAAAAATCCTTCTCTAATTTTAACGCTTAAAAATTTCAAATTTCCTTTAAAAACATCTTCACTAGCTACGACAGGGAACTATAGTTTTGAACTAGAAAGCCTGCTTTCTCCTGCTCAAGTGAAGTTAACAAAAGAAGAGGAAATGAAGGTGAAACAACTGCAAGTTCTTTTTTCTTCAAAACAAGGTCAAGACTATATTAAAGCTACACTAAAAACAGAACTAGAGTTTGATGAAAAAACTTTTCACGGCAGCAGTTTAGCTAAATTATATAAACCAGCTCAAATCGCTCATTTGTTTACTAAAGAGATATTAAAAGATCTGGATTTTTCTCTTAAAATAGATGATTTTCCTTTTTCACCCCCAAACGCCTTTATCGAAACAGTTAATTTAGCCATGAATTTGCAAGGAGACCAAAATCTAATTTTTCAAGGAAACTTGTCTTTAGGCACTAATGAATTTTTCATATACAACATTGATTTTAAAATAGATGACAATTTTCAAATTACTCATCCTACATCTATTCCTTTATCCATTGATGAAAAATGGGCAACTCCTTTTTTTTATATGAACCTTTTTTCTCCTGCGTCTAAAGCAGTGGTAAAAGTTCACTCTTTTTCTTTTCCTTTAAAGGATCCTACAAATCTTACTACCGATCTTTCTATCAATTTAGAGGAAATAGATTTAAAAACCAGCCCTTTAGCTCTTCCTATAAAAATAGCTCCTTTTGACCTTAGTATAAAAAGTGAAAGTGTGTGGGAATGGAAAGTTTTTATTACAGCACAATCGGTGGTAGCTAATGATACTCACCATCCTTTTTCTCTATTTTTTAACTCTCCTACACAAACTTCTCTGCAAGTTCACTTTAAAATTGATCAACAAAGTTATCTACCAAGTTCTTTAATCAAATTAGATGTTAAAAGTGACCAAGCGAACATAAAATTAGAAGGTGCTCTTTCGCCCAGCGCAGTTTTTACCTACTCTGCACCCGCTAAAATAGAATATTTTCTTTCTCCTCTTACTTTTCAGCAATGGAGAGAGGCTTTTGATATCAATCCCTCTATCAGTTTAGTAAATGGGGCAAAGCTTTCTTTGATGCTCAATCCGATCTCTATTGATTTTAAAAAAAATTGGCTTTCTAAGTTAGTTTTAAAAGGAGAAGTGAAATCACAAGAGCTGCGCTTTAAAGATTGCAATCACTCTTTTTTTTCTATCAATCACCTCAGAATTCCTTTTTCCATTGACAATAGACATAACTTTTTGCATTTGCAGTTATTTGGGGAAACATTTACTAGCGGTGATAAAAAAAGTAATCCTTTATATGGCGATCTTAAAATGGAAGATTGGTTTCAAAAAGATCATTTTAGCTTTGACCTTTCTAAAACAGAGCTCTCTTCTCACTTCATTGCTCTACCAACCTCGTTTATCAGCCCTCTTGTTTTTAACCATAAAGATTTAAGCCCTTTACTTGGAAAGCGCCTAGATATTGAACTAAAGACTCTTTTTGATAGTGAAAAGCAAGAAATAGGCTACTGGGATATGAATATCGATAGTAGTACGCTCCATGCAAAAGCGAGGTTATTTTTAGAAAAAGCAGCAACTCTTTATAAATCAAAAAATCCGACGGCAATTATAAGGTGGAAAGTAACTCCTGAAGCGTACTCCTTTTTAAAAAATGACTTTTTTAAAGAGTTAAAAGGAAGCTTAGTAGAGCCATTTACAATTACCACGCATCTCTCCTCCCTTCACATCCCCCTTCCTTTTCAAAAAACTTCTTTAACAAAAGGAGAGTTTAAAGCGCTTCTTTCTACCAGCCAAATCAAGTTAAAAGATGACAATAAAGTGCTAATGCCATTAACAGTGAGAGGTAATTTTAGTAGCCAGTTTCTTTCTAATAAACTTATCTTTGAAAATTACTTTACTGTTGGAGATAGCGTTACAAAAATAGCTGGAAATATAGACAATTTAGTTACTATTAATAAAGATGTAAAGAATCTTAACAATCTTGCTTTTGATCTCCAGTTTAAAAGTAATGAGCTTCCGCTTACCTACGCAAAAACTCTAGGTTTACTCTCAAAAGAAAAAATTGCTTGGCTCTCTTATTTATTTGGAAACAAAATTAATATAGAGGGAGAGGGCCATTTAAATCAGTTGTCTGGTCGGTTAAAAAGTGAAATAACAGGAGAAAAAGGAAAAGCAAAATTAGATGGCATTATTGATAACGGGATATTTACGCTAGCTTCGCCTTTCACCCTTTCTTCTACTCTTTCTTCTGAGATAGAGAGCAAAAAAAGGGTGTTTTTTTTAGACCAAGCAATTAAGGCAGAGCAGCCTTTACAATTAATAATTGAGCCAGAAGGTTTTTATTGCCAGCTTATCCCCTTTAAACTTGAAAAACTTACAGTTAAAAAAGGCAGTATAAGCACTAACCGCATCCATTTTTTAAATCAAGGAGAGTTAAAAAATTTATTTGGTTATATCGCTCCTATAAAAGAGTCCTCTTTTTCTATCTGGTTTACTCCTATCTATTTTCATATTGATAAGCAAATTTTTTACTTAAACCGTTTTGATCTATTGATTGCAAATCTTTATCCATTAGCATGTTGGGGAAAAATTTCCCTGAATGGCGAAAATATGGATTTAAACTTAGGCTTAACAGCCTCTTTGCTTGATCAAACTTTTAAAATTACTGGTTTGGATCCTGACTATATTTTGCAAATTCCTATTACCCGTAGCAAAAAAGGCGAACTACAAATTGACAGAGCAAAAGTAGCCAAAAAAATGACCACTCTTTTGAGCAAAGTGGCCGTAATTGGAAAAGAAAATTGGCTGGGAAATTTAATTAAATTAGCGGTAGAAGAACCTGAAACTATAAAAGCCCCCCCTCCGACTACTTTTCCTTTTCCTTGGCAAACCTCAAAAGAGGAAAATCTTTCCGTACAAAAATCAAAAAAGGAAAAAAAAGAACCAGGAAAAATCCTTAAAAAATAAAATATTGGCAAAAAAGTTTTTAAAAAGA
>CATLPS010000082.1 GCA_950054535.1 uncultured Chlamydiae bacterium
CCCCTATGTCTTCCTACAGCATCAATTTCGTCCATGAAGATAATACATGGAGCATTTTTTTTTGCTTGATCAAAAAGATCGCGGATACGGCTTGCTCCTACCCCTACAAACATCTCTACAAAATCTGAACCCGAAATAGAGAAAAAAGGACGATCAGCTTCGCCTGCTACCGCTTTGGCAATGAGGGTTTTTCCTGTTCCAGGAGGGCCTATACAAAGTACGCCTTTAGGAATACGTCCGCCTAATGAGGTAAACTTTAAAGGATTTTTTAAAAATTCTACAATCTCTTGTAACTCTTCTAACGCTTCATCTACACCTGCTACATCTTTAAAAGTAATCTTATTTTCTCCTTTTACCATCAAGCGAGCAGGCGATTTTCCAAAATTCATTGCGCTGCTGCCCATTCCCTTCATTTGTCTTGCAAAGATGAGATAAAGCACTAACGCCACCAGTAGGATAGGTAACAGAGTAAAAAGATAGCTAAAATAGTTAGGGGAAGGTTCTTCACTTTTAAATGTTTTTTCCAAAACAGTGTTTAAAGCTTGGTCAGGAGCTCTAAATACCCCACCATGATTTTGAGGGAAATTATTCCACTCTTCTTTCGCTTTGGTAAACCATTGATTATAAATTTCTGGATCTTGTTTTTCTAAAGAACGGGTCGAGAGTTCTTTATTATTAAAGTACCAGATCACATTGGAAACGGCTTGACGCGCTTTATCCAGTTGAATTTTATTATTTTCCAGCTTGTAATTTAATGCGCTATTTTCTTCTAAAATCTCCTTGTAGTCACGTACGCTACGTAGTTGAGAAAGCCGAACATGATCTTCTTCTCGATTTAGCTCATGGCTGATTTCATTAAGATCGTTAGTGATTTGTTGGTAGGCTGCGGATCTAGTTTGCCCATTATCGGCTTGATTAGCAGAAGTAAAGTTTTGATCGACTGTTTTTAAACGTTGTTTTAGTCCTTCATTTCCAACTCCTAATAAAGGAGATCTAAAACCTCTTAATAATTCGTTGATATTATATTGGGCAGTGGCAAAAACCTCTGTAGACGAAGAAGGAGAAAGTGCTTTTACCTCCTTATTTACTTGAGATAAGTTTTCTAAAGGAGCTGAAGGGATTTTTTTAAGAATAATAGAGTGATCATCTTTAACAAAATCAAAGGAGTTGCCAACAACAACATATCCTCCCTTAGGAATTTCCAGTCCTGTCAACTGTAGGAAAAAGGTAGAGGAGTCAATTACTTTTTTTTCTATGGACTCCATTTTTTCTTCCAACCGCGCTTGTTCGCTAACCAAATCGTGGTTGGTGTCTAAAAGGCTTAAATATTTATAACGTGCTTTTCCCTCATCTGTCAAACGATCGCGAAATTTTCCGCTAAAAGTAACTAAATTATCGTTTAAAGCGATTTTTTGACTATCTTCTGGTTGCAGTAACTGCAAATTGACTAAGTGCTCTAACTGGTAACTAAAAGAGACTTTGGCAAATTTTGTCTCAATAAAATTTTGTACCATCAGCGCAAATAAAAATGCTGCCATTAAAAGCCAAATAAAGTTATTTGACATTCCTTTTTTAAAGTCTTGTTTGTTGTCGTCTGGCATAATTTCCTAACATTCAATTAAAGTCGATTTTACAAATAGATTTGCTCATTCTATCACAGCAAAACATTCGACAGCAACAACTTTACTGATAGCTGTCAAAGCTTCTGCCCCCAACAAGCGCTTGTTATAAAAATGAAAAAACAACTTTGTTGGCCTATTCATCATGCATGATAGCTAGTTTAAAAATTATTTTAACACTAGCTACATCCCTATTTTTCTTTAATTTATATATTCACTCAATTGTTAAATAACGCAAGATAATTTGTCTTTTTTCTTCTTTTACATGCTCTTTTGATAAGCTTTTACCAGTTAAAAATTCATGGATAATTTCACCTTCTAAGCAAACAAGAGGGCAAATGTCTCTTAAAAAAGCAGGAACTGAGTGGTGGCTCCACCATCTGTCTAATGTTTTGAGTGGGCGACTTAGTTGTTTTCTATAAACAAGTTGATAGTTTTGATGAGGTAAAAAGGCTGAGCACCTGCCCTGCCATACCGCTTGCCAGCAAGAGTGATGAGCCACTTGCTTTTTGCTCCAAATTGCTACCCACTCTCCTCTTTTTTTATTACTAGGCTCAAACAAAAAAATACGCCTACGATCAATATAAAGAATTTTTCCCTTGGATTCAAAACGCAAGTTAGCTTTGTTAGCTAATAGAGCCTCTACGCATAAACGATGCTGATCTTTTGAAATGAAAAAGTCTTCTTGTTTGCAAAATAAGTAGAATAGAAATTTAAGTTTTGCTTTAGAAAGAAAAGTAGGCAATTGAAGATCAAGAAAAGTTCCAAAGGGACCTTTCACTTGTTTGCTAAGTAAAGGCTTAAGCTCCTCTTGCAGCTCTTGTGAAAGTTCCTCTATTTCTGCAGCTAAATGGCTTAGCGAACTAGCTACATTTTTACCAAAACTTTTGCTTAACCAAGGAAGAAGGTGCTGGCGCATACGAGCTCTTAAAAAGCGTACATCTCGGTTAGTAGAATCATCAAACGCATTGACCTTTAACTGCGTTAAATAAGCGGCTAGCTCTTTTTTACTTTTTCCTAGCCAGGGACGAAGCAAACAAAGACCGTCTATTATAGTCTTTTCTTTTAAACTACCCAGTAAAGACCAGTGAGAGCCTTCTAACACTTTTTTCAACACTGTTTCGGCTTGATCATCTCGATGATGACCAAGAAAAACTGCCTGTAAATGATATTGCAAACAAATTTTTTTAAAAAATGCAAGTCTTTCTTTTCGACATGCCTGTTCTAAATTTCCTTCGATATTTTTAGAATTTAGCTGCTTTAGATGAAAGGGAATTTCATGAACCTGGCAAAGCTTTTGCAGCATTTCTGCTTCTTGCCTACTTTCCTCTCTCCATCCATGATCGACGTGGGCTACGTGAAAAGAAAATGAACTTTTTTGCTGACAGGCCAGTAAGCTATAAAAAAGAGCTAAAGAGTCTATGCCTCCAGAAAGGGCAAGCAAAAAGGAGGTTTGCGGTAGGGTTTGTAAATAGTGCTGCTTTAAAAAAGAAAGAAGATCGGCAGGCAGTTTTAAAAACTTGTTACCCATAAATAAAATAATAAGAATAGATGATAAAAAAGAGAGAAACAATCAGCCAGAAATAGCTAAAAAAAGGATCGGGATGGGGTAAAGAGAGCGTTAAATCTTCTGGCAAAGGCAACCTTTGCTTGTCTTTATTTTGACAGTGGAGCGGTTTTGACAACGCTCTTTTTTCAAAAAGTTTTTTAAGTTCTGGAATGAAACGAATAGCAGTCCATTTGGTTTCGTTTTTTTTTCTTACAAGACTCTCTAAATTAACACCTGGGTGTTTTTTGAGCTCCATTGCAGAATAGGGCCCTTGCTGCACTCCATTAACTAGAACAATCCAATCGTGATTCATCGACTACGCTTACTACCTAAACTCAATTTATTTATGAGATTGTATCGAATCGAGTTTTTAATTACTATTGGATCTAAATAATTTCATTTTTCTTTGATTTAAAACTATTCACTTTCGAGATAAATACAGATTACTTGCTAAAAAAGGTTGAGCGTAACTGATTTAAAAAAAGAAGTTTAATGGTAAAAAAGTTAAATTCAAGGTGATCATCTAATTTTTTAAGGGGCGAACAATGCCAATCATTTGGCGCTATTTGATCGGGCAATTTGTAAAAGTCTCTTTTACAACTGTGCTCGGATTTATTGCTATTTTACTCACTATGCGTCTAGATGAAATTGCGCACTTTGCCTCTCTTGGCGCTCCCTTAAGAGCTCTTACGCTATTTACCTTCTATCAAGTTTTTTATATTTTACCAATTGCCTTGCCGCTCTCTTGTTTAATTGCCTCTTTCACGCTTTTTTATAAGCTTTCTAAAAGTCATGAATTAACGGCCATGCGCGCTTGTGGTCTTTCACTAAAAACTATTTTAACGCCTATTCTTTTCGTAGCCGCTTTTCTATCTCTTGCAAATTTTTGGATTATCTCTGAACTTTCTACTTATTCGCATTTACAGACTAATTTACTTAAAAATGAACTTAAATCTGTCAATCCCCTATTGATTCTGCATAATCGCCAACTAATGCGGCTAAAAGGATTTTACTTTGATTCTTTTGGCCCCTCGCGCACAGGTGAGTTTGCCTCAGATGTTATTTTAGCTTTCCCCAATAAAAAAGAAAAAAGACTAAATTTACTCCTGGCGAAGCGTCTTTCGGCAACTTCTACTACTTTTTATGGAGATAAAATCTCTTTTATTAGTAGTCCAAAAAATGAGAAAAAAAGTACTCAAAAAAATGGTTTTGATACACTGCTTATTGAAAACATTGGCAAAACTACGAATCGCGTAAAAGATTTTGCGGCGCTCTTGCAAGGAAAAACATGGAAAATCAATAATGATTATTTACAGATGCCTTTGCTTTTGATTCGCGCTAAAAAGCAAAAAGAAGAGCTTCTTCAAGCAAAGATTTTAAAAATAGCACATAGTGATGTAAAAAAGTTAAAAGAGCAGCTCAGCCGCAGTTTATCTGAAATCACCAAAAGAATTTCGATTGCGCTAGCCGTCTTTAGCTTCACCTTATTAGGAACTTCTTTTGGACTATTTGTAACTCGCCAACCGAAAAAATATAGCCTTTTTATTACGATTGCGCTTACAACCTTTTATCTTCTACTTTTTTTTATTGCTAGAGGCGTTGATCATCATTACCTACTGGCTAGTTTTTTTTATCTTTTCCCTCATCTCGTGATTGTAGTTGCTGCTACTTTTCGCCTCTCACAAGTGGCAAAAGGAAGGTAACAAATGGTCCTTAAAATTTGGCAACGTTATTTTTTCTTAGAATTTTTAAAAGTATTTTTTCTCTTTTTACTGTGCTTTTATGGGCTTTATATTTTGATTGATTATGCTAGCCATACTAGCGCTCTTCCTCATCACCAGCTTCAAATCCATGGCCACCATTTTTTACGCTACTATTTCTATCTTTTTTCTAGCCGCATAGAGATTCTTTTTCCCATTGCGCTTATGGTAGCATTGATCAAAACTGTAGGAAGATTAAATAGCGACCGCGAATTAGTCGCTTTCATGGCAAGCGGTCAATCTTTACAGCAGCTCATGCGCCCTTTTATTTTCATTGCATTTGTCTGTATGATTTTCATTTATCTCAACGAACAGTTCCTTTTACCTACTGCTTTAAAAAAACTGCGCCATATTGAAAGTGCGCACCGGCAGCGTTTACAACCCAATCATCTCACTGCTCAACATCTTATCTTAGAAGATGGATCGCTATTGCTTTATCAAAACTTTGATAAAACAAAGCAAGCTTTTTTTGATCTTTATTGGGTGAAAACGATAGATCATATCTATAAAATGAAGTATCTCGACCCTTTAAGCTCTCCTCCAGTTGGTCAATATGTAGATCTATTGGTAAGGCAAAATAATGGAGAGATACTACAACAAGCCTACTATGACAAACTAAGCTTTTTTGAAATGAAATTTAGTCCTAAGGTGTTGCAATCGGCCATTGTAGAACCTAATGTTTTGCCCATTTGCGAGCTAGCCAAAAAAATTTGGCAGCTCAGAGAAGAAATGAACGAAAAAGAGAGTAAGCTATTAACGGCTTTTTACTGGAAACTTACTATTCCTTGGCTCTGCTTGCTGGCCGTACTGATGCCTCTTTGGTCTGTTACTCGTTTCAATAGAAATTTTTCGCTTTTTTTTATCTATATTTATCAGCTTTTTTTTCTATTAGCTTTTTATCTCTATCTAGACGCAATTCAAGTAGTGGCAAACCGCCAACTTCTGGCGCCTTTTTGGGCAATCCTTGTCCCCTATTTGTTTTTGGTTAGCTTAAGTAGTTGGCGCTATTTTAAACTTGACGCGCCCGCTTAAAAAAAAGGAAGTGATAGCAGCTTACTATAATTAATTATTGCGATTATTTAGCTAAAAAAAAAGCAAATAAGAAAAGAGTAGCTTTTGATTTTTTTAATTCAAATTAGTTATTCTGAACTTGGATTATTTATTTTCTAATAAAGGGCCTTGTAGCAAGGCTTGACAGTCTCTTAAAAAACTGTAAACAAATTGAGGTAACGGTAAGTTTCTTATCATTTCTGGATTTCTCAATAAACGCGTTAATTGTAGAGAAGCTTGTCGATTAGCTGCCCGTATATTTTGTGCGTTAGACGTAAGATGAGTCACTGTACGTTGACAAAAAGGACATCTTACAATAGCAGAAGTAAAACATTCTGAGTGAAAAATGTGTTGACAAGCAAGCTTTACTACTAACTCCTTTTCTGAGTAATCTTCTCGGCAAATTCCACAAGTTTTTTGCTCAAAAGCTACATTTTTAAGATCATAGCTTTCAATAGTCCAATTGTTTGTATTCATTCTCTACACTTTTTATTTTATTTAAATTAATATATCTATATTAAAAACAATTAACTTTAATAATAGATTAAGTTTTTATTAAATTAAGAAATGACTTTCCTTGCATCTTAAACCAGAAAAGTGGTAATAGAATTTTTAATAGAAAATAGAAAGAAAAAAGCTTGAGATAAGGAAATAAGATGGATCTATTTGATTTAAGGCTCTGGAGCGGATTTGAAAAAGCAGGAGGAGATTCTGCAAAACCTGCTCTTATTGATCAGGTTTCTATTGACTCAAGAACCATTAACTCTCCAAACTCTCTTTTTTTGGCTCTGAAGGGCGTAAAACAAGATGGTCATAGCTTTTTGGATAATGCCGCTAAAAACGGCGCTAAATTTGCGCTGATCTCCTTAAGCTATAGCTACGACCATCCTGGATTAAATCTGCTACGTGTAGAGGATCCTTTAAAAGCATTTCATGAAATTACTAAAGTTTATAGAGAAAAACTACCGACAAAAGTCATTGGAGTTACCGGCTCTTTTGGAAAAACCATGGTAAAAGATCTTCTGCTAAAACTTTTATCTACCCGCTACTGCTCTGTTGCTTCTCCTGAAAGTTTTAATAGCCAAATTGGAGTACCTTTAAGTATTTTAAATATTGAAAGTAAACATGAATTTGCCATTATTGAAGCAGCTGTTTCGAAAAAACAAGAAATAGAAAAGCTGATTGATTTAATTGTACCAGACTTTACTATTCTCACGCCGATCGGTAAAAAACATTTAGCTACTTTGGAGAGTTTTGAAGTAACTATCGAGGAGATGAGCAAATTTGCAGCAGCAACTAGCCCAGGTGGCTGGACTTTAGCTCCTTCTTCGCCTGAGTTGATCAATATTCCGCAAGAAGTAAAACAGCACTTTCATTATTGGGATCAAGAAGATCCTTCCTTGCCTTATGCTGTTTCACTGGCAAAAAAAGGGCATCCTTGCCCTCCTTACAGAGTCTCTTTTCCCAATAACCAAAGTTTTTTAGGCACAAGCTCTACCGGACATGACTATTTTTTGAACCTAATCAATATGGCCATTAAAGCTGCCTGGCTTTTAAAAGTTCCTTACGAAGAAATTTATAAAGTTTTAGAAACATTTACACCAGAGCCTACTCATTCAGAGATTTGGAAATCACCACTTGGTGCTGTATTTGTCAATGAGCCCTATTGCGCAGACCCCCTCTCTTTAAATAAAGCTCTAGCGCATTTTAACTATGCCACTTCTGGACAAAGGCGAATTTTTCTTTTTGGAGGAATTCGTATGGATCCAGAATATGCTAAATCTGCTTATCAGCAAATTGGACGCTCCCTGGCTAGCTCCTCTATTAATCAGCTTATTTTATTTGGTTCTCATGATTATCATGACTTGATTAGCGAAGTAAGAAAGCTTTCCAAAACAACAACTATTTCTCATGTCACCGATCAGAATGAAGCTTTCACTTATCTTTCGACAAAACTGCAACCTACTGATTATGTCATTATTAAAGGAGATAAAAAAATCCCTTTAGAAAATCTGACCGAAATTTTTCATGAAAGTTTGAGCAATAACCAGTGCTTTATTAATTTAGCCGCTATTCAAAATAACATCCATCTTATCCGCAAAGCAAGCCTACCTAAAACTCGGCTGATGGTGATTGTAAAAGCGTTTGCTTATGGTACAGATGATGAACGGCTTGCAAAGTACCTAGCTCCTATTGGAATTGATATTTTAGGAGTCTCTTATGTAGATGAGGGCATTGCCTTAAAAAGACAAGGAATCTCTCAGGCCATTTTTGCCATCAATGCCGCCGTCTATGAAGCTGCCAAAGTGGTAAAATATGGAATTGAGATTGGAGTGAGTAGTGAAGAACTAATTGTTGCGCTAGCCGAACAAGCAAAAGAGCAAAAAGCTACCGTTAAAGTTCATTTGCATATCGACACAGGAATGGGCCGCTTTGGCTGCCGCCCAGAAGAGGCGTTAAAACTTGCGCAGCTTATTTTAAGTTACCCTGA
>CATLPS010000083.1 GCA_950054535.1 uncultured Chlamydiae bacterium
CGGAGTGGGGTAGAGATACCATGATCTCTTTAGAAGGGCTTACTCTTTGTACCAACCGCTTCAAGCAAGCGCGCCAGATTTTGTGCACTTTTCATGCAGCTATTTGGCAAGGCCTTATTCCCAATATGTTTCCCGAAAGCCAACAAAAAGGCGTTTATCATACCGCCGATGCTACTCTCTGGTTTTTTCATGCTCTAGATCGTTACTTAGAAGTGAGCCGAGATTTTACCCTTTTAAAAGAGATGCTTCCTAACTTAAAACAGGTGATTGATTGGCATCGAAAAGGAACGGCGTTTGGCATTAAAGTAGATCAAGATGGTCTATTAATGCAAGGCGCGGAGCACTATCAGCTCACCTGGATGGATGCAAAAGTGGATGGCTGGGTAGTCACTCCTAGGCGCGGTAAAGCGGTAGAGATTAATGGACTTTGGTATAATGCACTTTGTTTAATCTCTGACTGGATAGCCATGGAAGAGAGCGAAAAGGCGGCTATTCCTTACAAAGAAGCTGCAAGATACGCTTATGAAACATTCAATCAACGCTTTTATTACCCGCAAGGAGGCTATCTTTATGACCTTATCGATGGGGAGAAGCAAGAAGCGATCGCTTGCCGCCCTAATCAGCTCTTTTCCTTTTCGTTAAAACATGCCATTCTTGACCCAAAATATTGGCAAACTATTTTAGAGGTGGTGCAAAAAAAGCTTCTCACTCCTTTAGGCTTGCGATCACTTGCTCCTTTTGACCCTTTGTATCATGCAAATTATCAAGGCAGTTTAAAAGAGCGAGATAGCGCGTATCACCAAGGAACAGTATGGGGGTGGTTAATCGGTCCTTTTATCGACTGTTGGTTAAAAGTTTATCCTGATAAAAAGCAAGAGGCCTTGCTATTTCTTCTTCCTTTTAAAGAAGAGCTAAAAAGATTTGGAGTAGGATCTATCGGCGAAATTTTTGATGGCTCTTTTCCTCATCAATCGCGCGGCTGCACTGCCCAAGCGTGGAGCGTAGCAGAAGTATTGAGGTGTTTACTTAAACTAAAGATAAAGAGCTAGCCTCTTATTTTAAACAGTCAGGATCAGCCACAATTTTTTCCCATAATCGTACTAACATACGATATTGAGAAAGTTGCTGTACAAAATAAGGGCTTCTTTGGCTGCGTCCTTTTAAAATGAGTGCATTAAGCTGTGGCAATAAATTTTCGCTTGTAAGAGTTTGCTCTTTTGCCAACTGCGCAATTGCTAAAATTGTACTTAATGTTCCTGTTCTACCCACGCCCGCGCGGCAGTGAATCAAGGGCATTTGCCTTTCTTCTACCTCTAGCGTTTGAAGATAATGAATCAGTGGAATGACGTCGTCTAAACCACTAGCTTGATGGTCTGGCCAATTTTGAAAATGAACTCTTTTTACTTGTTTGCAAGGCTCTTCTTTAAAAAAAATTTGATAAGTCCATATTTGGCATTGAGGCACTGTGTCTAAAGACTCTTCTGCTTCGCAGCGAATCGTCAACTCCTGAAAAGATTTTTTTTCGCCCACGGAGGTAGGATAGTAGCACTGCATATGATTTTTACGGCGCTCCTCTTCGCTAGTAAGATCGACAATATAAGCTGACTTTTCTAGGCAAGTAAGCCAAAAATAGTATTGACCTAAAGCCTTAAAAGGATATTGCGTTGCAATAAGCGAGCGCTCCTCGCTAATATCGATTTGATTGGCATTAAAGCAGTACTCTTCTGGCGGCATTGCTTTGAGCTTCACTAAACTCTTTTTAAAAAGAGCAATATTATCAAAGCGATCTATTTTCGGATCAAAAGAGGTCATTTCCTGTGCAAAGATGATATCTAAAGTAGAAAAATGAAGATCTTCATATGCCGAGCGAATTTCAGAAATACTTAATGGTAAAGATTTGACCTCTTCTGCAAGAACAGCCGGAGGATAAGGCAAAGAAGGGTTGAAATTGACCATGACTACTCCTTAAAATTGCTATTCTTTAAAAAAGGATAAAGAGCTTTTACCAGGTAAAAGTTGAGATAACTCTTGCACCATCTCTTTATTTTTACTAAAGCTCAACTGATTTAAAGTGTCAACCACGTTCAGCCACTGGTAATTTTTTATCTCTTCTGTCTGTAATGTCACTTTTCCTTTTACTATAGCAGCAAAATAACCGACCTTTTTTTTAATCAAAGTAGTCCCTTGCTTAAAAAAATAGTCTTCTTGATAGAGTTTATCATTAAGATAGCTTTCTACGAATAAACCAGTCTCTTCAAAAAGCTCTCGTTCCGCAGTTTGTATAGCGCTCTCTTCTTTTTCTGCATGGCCTTTAGGAAAAGACCAGTGACCTGCATGTAATTGAACAAGAAGGATTTGCCATTCTAAATTTTTTAACCGTAACGGGATAATCCCAAAGGAATAGGCTTTTTTCATTGCTTAAGGGTGATAAGGAGCAAAAATAACTGATGCATTATGACCTCCAAACCCAAAAGAGTTACAAAGAGCTTTATCAATAACTAGCTCTTTAGCTTTTACAGGAACATCAAAATTTAAAGTTGGCTCTGGTTGCTCTAAATTAATGGTAGGATGCACTTGCTTAGTAATAATAGCTTGAATGGTAGCAATCGCTTCTACTCCGCCTGCCGCTCCTAATAAATGTCCAATCATCGACTTAGTAGCGTTCATACAAATTTTTTCAGGGTGGGAAAAAATCTTTTTTAAAGCGCTTATTTCTGCCAGATCCCCTAAAGGAGTGGAGGTAGCATGCGCGTTGATATAGTTAATCTCCTTTTCAGAAATGGCTGCATCTTTTAAGGCTTTATCAATACATAAAATCACGCCTTCTCCTTGCGCACGTGGCTCAGTCATATGATAGGCATCACAAGAGATGGCGCCCCCTAAATATTCAGCAAGGATAGGAGCTTTTCTAGCCAAAGCATGTTCTAAACTTTCCATGATGAGCACGCCAGCGCCTTCTCCCATGACAAATCCATCACGGCTAACGTCCCAAGGACGAGAAGCCTGCGCTGGTGCATCATTGCGCTGTGAAAGAGCTTTACAAGCGCTAAACCCTGCAAGCCCCATGGGAATGATAGCGGCTTCTGCGCCTCCCGTAATCATTAGGTCTGCTTCACCTTTGCGAATATGGTCGGCAGCGGCAATCATGCAGTTGTTAGCTGTAGCGCAAGCAGTAGAAATAGAATAATTAGGCCCCATAAAACCTACTTCCATGGCTAAAAGAGCTCCGGCCATATTCGTCAAAATATAGGGAACAAAAAAAGGAGTAACGCGGCGCGCCCCTTTTTCCTGCAGGGTTTGAACGCCATCGGCAAAAATTCCCATTCCTCCCATACCAGAGCCTACTAATACTCCGCAGCGAGCTTTGTTTAAGCTACTTAACTGTTCTTTACCAATTAACGCCTGTTCTAATGCTTTTTTGCCAGCAACTAGAGCATAGGCGATATAATCATCTATTCGCCTTTCCTGCTTTTTATCTAAGTATCCTTGCGAATCAAATTCTGATATAGAAGCTGCAAATTTAGTGGGCAAATCATCGCAACAAAATTTAGAAATTTTTGCAACACCGCTTTTTCCATTTAATAGCTGCTGATAGAAATGGTGAACGTCATTTCCATAGCAAGAAACCACTCCCATGCCAGTAATCACAATACGCTTTTTGCTCATAAAATTATCCTGAATCAAGTCGGTGTTACAGTTTAATCTCTAAATCGATAATTTTTCCTTCTTTCCAAAGCTGCTCTAAAGCAAACTTTTCGCGCAGTTCGCTTGTAAATAGATGGATCACCATCTCTCCGTAGTCTAGTACCACCCAGTCCCCTTCTTGCAGCCCTTCTATATGCAGAGGGCGTCTTTGACAGGTTTGCAGCTCTTGTTCGATAGTAGTTGCCAAAGCTCGTACGTGGCGATCTACATTTCCTTCCGCAATAATAAAATAGTCTGTCATCGAACAGACGCCTTGCACATCAAGCGCTAAAATATTTACACCTTTTTTATCATAAATAGATTGCGCAACTTTATTTAAAATTTGCATTTGTGTTTCAACCATAACTAATAGAATGACCTTTTTAAACGAATAAAAAAATAGATTTTAGCATATTTTTAGTGATTAAAGCACTCTTTTAATTGATAAAGCTGATTTTGCTCAATATAAGTTAAAACAGTGTTAGGTAAAAGATGATCGCAAGGGAGATTTTCTATCAGGCGCATACGTATGTCGGTACTAGAAATATCCATTAAACGAGTCCTTGTCCACCCTTTTGTGAGTAGGCTTTGTAGCTGCTCAGGCCAAATATTTGCTTCTTCACTAGGACTTTGGAAACGCGAACCAATTAATAAAGTTACTTGTTTTAAAATCTCTTGCCATTGATACCACTTGGTAAAGCTATTTAAGTGGTCTTCTCCTATTAACCAAAAATAGCGATTTTCCCTATGTAATTGGCAAAAATAATTGACAGTTTCTATGGTATAAGAGAGAGAAGGGCGCTGTAGCTCAAAATCAGATAGAAAAAACTGCGAAAAAGGTTTTAGAGCAAGCTCTACCATTTTTAGGCGATGAGAAGCTAAGCTAGGTAGAGCATTTTTTTTAAAAGGGCTAACTTGAGCAGGAATAAACCATACCTCCTCTAATTGCCACTTTTCTTTGAGTTCTATTGCTAAATTTAGATGACCTAAGTGAATAGGATCAAAACTTCCACCTAATAACCCAACTTTTTTCATCGTTTTTTCTTTTTTTTTTAAGTCTTAAGAATTTCCCAGCCTAATTTTTTGCTTATTTTAGCAAGAGACCGATCTGGAGCTACCGCTACGGCTTGTCCAACTAAAGAAAGCGCCGGTAAGTCCAAATAACTATCGGAGTAAAAAGTAAAAGAAGAAAGTGGCAGATTTAATTGATTACCAAGAGCTTGAATATAGCGGGCTTTAGCCTCACCTTGACAAATAAAAGCCACCTTTGCAAATTCCTCTCTTTCGTTTACCTCATATTGAGTAGCTAGCCAATGGTTTACTTTGCAAAAGTTTGCGATAGGCTCCACTAAAAAGCTGGGAGAGTGCGACAAAATAGCTACATAGTCACCGCGCTGCTGAGCTACTTGCATTCTTTGCCAAATAGAGCGTCGTATATGCGAAGGTAGAATCTTTTGCATGAAAAGAGGAATTTGTTTTTGTAATTCTGAATTAGATAGCCGGCTAAGCAGAGCCTTAAAGACGAACAGATGAAATTTTTGCGAAGAAAGCGCTCCCCATTGATGCAAACAATAAAGAGCAAGACAGCGAAAAAAAGAGCAAAAGGAGAGGAGCTTTTGACGTAAAAGATAACGGCCAAAATGAACGCTTGCGTTAATATTTAATAAAGTATGGTCTAAATCAAAAAGAGTAACTTGCATTCATTTTTTAACCAGTTTCCATGGAGTTAAGCGGAAATTTTTACTTTTAGTTCATTGATTTGCGCTTCAACGGCTATTATTCCTTGATTTACTTTTTCTAGCCTTTCTTTTTCCTCTGTCAATTGAGCAGTGTATTCCATTGCTTTTGCAAAATCTAGGGAAGAAGAGCCATTAAGCTTACGAAGCTCTTCAATACGCACTTTTATCTCTTGTTTGCGCGTCTTTCTTTGCTTTAGTAGCTCTTGTAGCTGAACTAAAGATTGCCGGTCATCATTAGATAAATTTAAAAGAGCTTTTTCTTGCTTTTCTATTAAGATCTCTTTGATCGACTTAAGAAGCTTTTCTAGCTCCTGTTTTTCTATTTTAGTAAAAGAAGTGGATTGAATTTGTTGACTAATGCGTTCTTTTTCTTTTAATAAGGTATCTAAATCTAAAGAGTCGGATTGAGTAATTAACTGCTGGATGCTATCTTTTTGTGCTAAATAGTTAGCGCGTTTTTCCAGCCTTAATTCTTCTGCTTTAGCAAAGCGACTATTCTCTTCTTTTTTTAGCTGTTGCTCAATCATAGCGCGAGTTTTTTGCAGCTCTTCCTTAAGCTCTTTAACCTCTTCTCTACCTAGCTGCACCGCGCGCATTTTCTGTAAAATTTTATCGGCAAATAAGTTCCATTCTCTTGCTTCTCCTTCGCCCTTTTCAACTAGTAGATGAAGCTGCTCAATCTCTTTTTGCATCAGCTCTTTGTTTTGCTTAAATAAAACTTTTTTCTCAGCTCTCTCTTTTTTTCGCTCTCTCTCTTCATTTTTCACTTGGTCCCAACAATGACTAAGTTGCATACGAGTTTGAGTAAAGCAGTGAGTATTTAAAGTCAGGGCTTTAGCAAGACCTTGCATTAGCTTGATTTCTTCTCTTAGAAAAAAGAGCATTGCTCGATTTTCCTTTTGAGCAAAGTGGGTTTTAATAAAAGCTTCTACATCTTGAGTAAAGGTTTGACTTAACTCTTTGATTAGCTCTTTACGCTTAGGAAAAACCAGGTCTCCAGCAGAAGAGAGACGTTGAAAAAACTGGTTTTTTTGCCGAATGCGCATTTCTGTTTTAAGTAGTTCTTTGCGCAAGGCATTGATGCGCGAGGCCTTTGCATTTAAAAAGTGAAGCACTTGCTGATTTTCTTGATAAAAAGACTCTTTTTCTTGTAAGAACTTAGGGAACACTAATTTTTCTGAAAGCAAGCTTGGAAGCAAGCCTGAAAGCAAGAAAGATTCTTTGGATTCATTTAATTTTGCTATTTCTTGTTCTAAAGCTGTAATTGCAATTTCAATTTGCTCAATAGCAAAAGCGCTTTGCTCATCTAAAATTTCTTTTAAACGACGCGCCTCTTTAGACAGATCGCTAAATTTTGCCCATAACTGAACTCGTTGCGGCGGCGAAATATTTTCTTTAAAAAGCGGTAGAGCTAAGCGACGCGCCTCCCAAAAATTACGAAAATGGGGACTTTCTCCCATAGATAAAGTAGATTCCATAAAGTCGATCGCAAGAGAAAGCTTTGCTCCAGAGTCTGCCTGCTCAGAAAAAGAAGTAAAAAAATCTTCTAGCAAATTTTTACTTTCTTTTTTTTGGCCTTCTTTACTTTTCAAAAAAGAGACTTCCTCTTTTTTTTCGCTTGACTCTTCTTCTGTTATTTTCTTTGACCCTGCCATATTTTCTGATTCATTTGAAACACTTAACTCCTGATGGATAGTTTCCTCTGGCAGCTTAGAGGAAGAGACTTCTGAACTCATAAACTTAAACGCCTCATGGCTAAAGGATTGCGCTTTACCTAACTTTAAACAAGTAAATTAGATAAAAAGAAAAAGCAACTGTTATTTATTTTAGATAAGGGTAACGCATTGTCTCTCTTTAATGCAAATCAAATCCGCTTTCACTAGCAGCCTTATAAGTAAGCTTTATTAAAAATCATGTGAGCGTAATAAAAATGCTCAGTAGTGACTATTATAAAAAAATGATAATCACTACCTGTTTAGAGTAACCGACATCCATTGGCAAACAAAGCATTTTGCAGCAAAATACAGTTAACTGTTAACGTTGGTCATAATATTTATAAAGTCTATCAAGTTTATTGCAATATAAAGCGTCTGATACCAACTTATAATCCTTTTCTAAACTTTTGTTATCTTGAATCACAGTTTGCAGTAATTCACCTCTTTTGTTGTTTAATTCAATAATTTCTTGATTTAATTGCTCTGCGCTAACCAAATCTTGAGTCCCATAAAGAATGGAAGAAAAAAAACGAAATAAACAATCACAAATAGAATTAGAGTTTGAAATAGATTCTATTTTTCGTCTGTTTTCCTCAACGGTTTTACTTAATTGATTATATTGCTCAGTCATTTCTTTTATTTTTTCTTGAATACGCCTAACTCTTGCTTCTTGATTAAGAGCTTGTTTTCCTGGTTTATCTAAATAAGGAGCTTGCTCAAGTAGTTCTATACCCCGATTATAATTAAAATATTTTTTATCAGTTGTTAATTGACTAGGGAGTGATGCTAGCATAATAAAACCTTTGTTAAAGAATAATCTTTAAAATAATTATATTGTTTTATGCATTTATAAAGCAAACTGAAAATATTAGTTAATAAAAATAGAAAAAATTAATTTAACTAACGCTGCTCAAAATCTTTAATTAATGTATCGATGACAATTTCTGGATCGTGTAGATCGATATCTAACCAGCGAAAAAGGGGCTCTTTTTTAAACCAGGTATGTTGACGTTTGACATATTGGCGCGTAGCTTGTTTGAAGCGCTGCACAAAATTTTGGTAGGCGCTTTGATCTTGAGAAGTAGACAAGTAGTCTAAAACTTGTCGGTAACCAATTGCTTGAGAAGCAGAGTGGTTTTGCAAAAGGCCGTTTTGCAAAAGGGTTTTTACCTCTTCGAGGAGGCCCGCTGCTAGCATCTCTTCGCAGCGCTTTTCAATGCGTTCATGCAAAACAGGCCGGGGTCGATGAAG
>CATLPS010000084.1 GCA_950054535.1 uncultured Chlamydiae bacterium
TTTCCATAATGGACTGTGCAAAGAAAGAACAAATCATATTTGAGAACCAAGGCTTATTTCTTGATGCGTAGGGAAGATTGGAAATCATTCCAAAGCTAACTTTTTGATTGTCTAGGAAGAATAAAGCTTCTGAAATGGAATAATTAAATAAGCGAGATAAAATTAAAACTTGCTCTTTTATTAATGCATAATCTTTTAACGATATAGCATGATGAGATTCGTAAGGAAAAACTTCTGTATGTGTTTCTGTAGTACAGGCTAAAACTGGAATTCCTCTTGGTTTTTCAAAAGCAAAAGCTACTTTATTTTTAATAGTTGGATTTGGCTTCCAATAGTAAAAGTTAGAGGGCTTTGAATAAACAATTTCTCCTTTTAACTGGCAAAAACGCATATCCCCTAAATAATAAGATGGAACTTTAAGGGGTAATCCAGCTTGTTTAATCATTTCCCATTGCCTAGGAAGAGAAAAACGATTTCCCGATAAACCGAACGCTCCAGGTTTTGAAAAACAATAAGGAAAAGCTTCTATGGCGAAGGCTAAGTAGGCACGGAGTTCTGATAAAGAATAGTTTTTATCTTCTTCTACAAAATCTTGCACCAAAGTTTCGGGTACTGACAAAACTCGATTGATTAAATAAAAACCTGAGGTATTGGAAATTTGTATCCCTGAGGGTAACGTCCACTCAACTTTTGTATTGATGCCATTTACTTCATCAATAATAGTCACATCCTGTAATAAAGTTTCTAACGAGAGCTTGATCATATCAAATTTTTGATCAAACTCAGATGAAAGAAGAACTTGGGTAATGGGTTCATCAGAATGGCTATAGAGAAGAACAAATTTCATTTTCTAACTACTTTAGCTCCGCTAACTTGATCAGAAATTTTGCTATTAGAAGAAAGCCAAATTTCACCATTACCAGATTCCACTACAACATGGCCAGTAATCTTTGTTCCGCTGCGTAAGTCAATGACTTGAATACCATCATACCCACTAACTTCACGAACAATCAAAGAATCAACAGAACATGTTCTTAAAGTAATTTTTTGAGAAGCAACAGATAATTCCTTTTGAAATTTAGTATTATCACCACTAAGAGAACCATTAATAGTAGCTGTATTATTAACAAGACAATTTTTAAGGTCTACTTTTCCATTGACTTCCAAGCTTCCAATTGCTGATTCTTCAGCATTCAAACTGCCGTTAACGAGAACAACTCCTAGTACTTTGGTGCCTTCAAGAAGAACACTTCCATTTCCTTTGATAGAGTCAACTGTTTCTTTTCCATATTTTTGATAACCATAACTATCAGTAGATTTGTTCATTTTTTCCACGCCATATCCTTTACACATCATTGAAAGAGCTGTTGATGCGACTAATAAACCAATTTTTTTCATACTATCTCCTTAAAAGTTCGTTTAATATATGGTTAGCAAATTGCGTCTTACTCGAATGGTTAAATGTACTCCATCCTGGACCTGGATTAGACTCTAAACAAAAATAAGTATTGCCTGATTTCATTAAATCTATACCAGTCAATCGGTTGTTTTCGTATTCCGCTATAGATTCACAAAATAACCTTACAAAATGGGGGAGTTGAATCAACTTATATTTAATTGATCCTTTTGAAGCATAACGATAATCAATGCAATCTTTAGCTTCTATTCTTAAGGCCCAGATATTTTTTCCACAAATGTGGACCCGAATATCTTTACCTTTTATTTTTTCTTGAAAAAGAGTTGGCAAATAATAAAGATTCTTAATTTCCCAATGAGAAAAAATCTCTTCTGAGACAACCTTGGAACGGATATTAGAGCATGATTTTACAACCAATGATCCCTTAAATTGCTCTTGTAAGAGCTTAAAGTCTCCTTTAAGAAAAAAAGAGCGAGGATATCTAGCTATTTGCTCTCCATTTTTTTGGGTGGCGCTCCGAATAGATGTTATACCTTGATAGGCTTTAGAGAAATTATGATAGTGGTCTCGTTTTTGCCCCATTAAATTCCCTTGCCAAACATCTATTACCTCAAAGAATGCAATATGTTTGTCATAATAAAGATGGTTTTTATTAACTCCAGGATGTCTATGATAAATAGCTGTTGGTATGATTACACCATCTTGTAAATGGATTTTTAAAATTCCATTTGAAAAACTGAAATCCCATTCAATCCCAAGATCATCATAATAAATATGCTTAATGGATGATTTTGAGTCAATTTCCTTTAGAAAATAATCTGGAACAATATCTTCTTTTGCTGAAATTAGCAAAGGATAAGAATAAGTAGAAATTTCAGGTAAAAAACCAACTTCAATAAAATTAAGAGGAGGATCTTGAAGTCTAGAGCCAGGTACAGAAGGCCTATAAGCCTTAGGTATAAAACTTTTTTTATTCATAATTAATAACTAAAAAACAAATACATCTTCGCTCGATGCTTCCATGAGCATTAATTCATGATCTATAGTGAATCCTCCATCAGTACCTCCATCTTTGCATCCTTCTTTTCCATCAGAGCCACCTTCCTTGCCATCACTAGACCATCCCATAACATATCCTTATACTAATTTAAAAAAAAGATAACAAACTTAGGGGAAATCGTTGGTAAATGTCAATAAAAATTTAAATTTATAGAAAAATGGAGTGCAAGAGGTTGAAGGTTTATAAGTTAAGATTTGGTACAACTAGGTTTTAAGCTTTACAATGGTTAGCTCATTTTGTTTGGTAATGCCATCAGAGCAATATTTATCTGAAATACCAATATTGATTGTATTTCAGATAGTTAAAGTTTTAAGAGCTAGATGGAATAATGATTCTTCCCCATGCACATGGGGGTGTTTGTTTTGGTAGATCTCCAAGAACTTCTGTGGTTATGGCCGCCTTTCTTACGCACGTAGGGATGTTTATTATTTAAAAGCATTAGTATAAAGAGGCTAACCATGATGCAATCAGAATAAATCAATGAACTAGTTACCGTCTTAACAAAAGCTTAAGGTAAAATCACTCACGCAAGCAAATATAGCTTAAATCCACACCTCAAGCTACGTTATGCTAACTTAAGTTCTGTTTGCGAAGTCTGCCGCTGACCTTTAACGAAAAATGGACTAGCTTTTATGCAAACAACTGGGATGGTAGCCGACCAACTGATTATTACTATGACTTTAGCTCAATTATCTTGTCAGTAGGTGAAGCCTTATCTTCTGGTGTTAAGCACAACCAATATGCCTTAAATTTTAGGTTCTACCCTAAATTACAGGAAAAGTTATACTTTATTTGCGATTACAGGTGTGGCGCCGGGAAATAATGATGGAGAAATGGTAATGGTTAAAGCTAAACAAAAGTTTTTAAAAGCCTGACCTGTCAAACAGCTTGCCTTTTAGCCGTAAATGAACTTCAGGAAGGATGTTATTGGTGTTGTGAAGGCAACGGATTTTATGAGAGATGTATTCGACCATATGAAAATATACAGCAATATATTCAAGCACCTTGTGACCCTTATTGGGATTAGTTAAATGAAAAAAATTGAAACTGCAGATTTTTTATCTTTATCTTTTATTTATTTAATTGGTTTTATTAATTTTTTTTACAAAAAAGAATTTGTTTTTGGTGCTGCTGTAATAGTTATAGGAACAGTATTGTTAATAATAACTCTATTTAAAAGACGAAAATAGGATAGCAATTCTCGAATGACATTTTTAGAAGGAAGTTTTTTGATAAAAAGTGAGCTTTTCTTTTTTAAGCGGGAGTTGCAGACAACTAGTTGTCTTATCCAACAAACAAAATTCCATCATTAGCTTTTTCAAAAATGTTTTTTTGAAATTCCAAACGCTACATTTATCTGCTTTTAGAAAACAAGACAACAAAGAAGAGGATCCAAAAGAACCGCTTTCTTTTAAATTTATGTTAGGGGTTTCTTAAATGTCGTGTAGAGGATTTGTAGTGTTTGCTACTCCTATCTATCCAATATTTAGGCTTGCTGGATAATCGCTTATATAGGCTTTGGAGAGATCTACCAAAAAGAATACTAGAGTATCATTTTGCAAACTGTGGGCTTTCCATCTACGAGTAAAGTTTTGCCCATGCGTTAAAACCATTAAGGTTGTTCTTACACATAAAGAAGCGAAGGGAGCTTAATTTAAGGCGATTATTTCGGTAAAGCATTAGGTAAAGGCTGTTTTGTTGAACTTTGCACCACCTTTTTTTGATTAAGCTACGTATTTAAAATTTATTCTTTTCCTTTACAAAATTTTTTTAACAAACTATGAGTTTATAAAAAAAAGAAAA
Source organism: uncultured Chlamydiae bacterium (assembly GCA_950054535.1). GTDB lineage: Bacteria > Chlamydiota > Chlamydiia > Chlamydiales > Parachlamydiaceae > CATLPS01. The sequence continues at coordinate 4,281 of CATLPS010000084.1, forward strand.
AGAGATAGCGGCATGTCTACCAGTTTTACTTTACGCACTTTACGAGACGACTTTATTGCAGGGATCATTGTTTTTTTTGTGGCGTTGCCTCTTTGTTTAGGGGTAGCTTTTGCTTCTAACGTTCCTCTTTTTTCTGGCCTTTTAGCTGGAATTATCGGCGGAATTGTGATTGGAACCCTCAGCGGCTCTAGCGTCAGTGTAAGCGGTCCTTCTGCTAGTTTGACAGCCGTAGTTGCCATTGAACTACAAAAACTTGGGTCTTTAGAAGCTTTCTTAGTAGCGGTAGTGATCGCCGGAGTCATTCAGCTTTTTTTAGGAGCATTTAAACTAGGCTTTATTGCAGGTTTTTTTCCTACTAGCGTGATCAAAGGGCTTCTTTGGGCCATCGGCTTGATTTTAGTTTTAAAGCAAATTCCTCACCTCATTGGTCATGACGCCGATCCTATGGGAAATGAATCTTTTGCGCAAATCAACCAGCAAAATACCTTTAGCGAGCTGAAAGAAGCAATTTCTGACTACCATTTAGGAGCTGCTTTCATTGGCTTTTCTTCGCTAGCGCTCCTTGCAGCTTTTGAGTTTTTTCAAAGTTTGAAAAAAGCAAAGGTGATTGCGCCTCTTTTGGTCATTGTCATGGGCGTTTTGATGAGTCTGCTTCTCTCTAACTTTAATGCTAATTGGCGTTTGGAGTTAGACCATTTAGTGCAAGTTCCCATTGCTGATACGTTAAAAGAGTCGCTCAACTTTTTAATTTTTCCCGATTTTACTGCCTTACAAGATGCCGATCTTTACCCAGTTATTGCAACGATTGCTTTAATCATCTCTTTAGAAACGCTACTGAATTTAGAAGCTTTAGATAAGATCGACCCGCTAAAGCGCGATAATCCTCCTAACCGAGAGCTTTTGGCGCAAGGCGTAGGTAATGTCATGGGGGGGCTTATGGGCGCCTTACCAATGACTAGCGTGATCATTCGTAGCTCCGTCAATATCCATTCAGGAGCAAAAACAAAGTTAAGTACAATTTTTCATGGCGTGTTGATGCTCATTGGCGTGCTTTTAGTGCCTCAGTGGCTCAATATCATTCCTCTTTCTACTCTCGCGGCAATTTTAATCATGACCGGTTTAAAGCTAGCGAGCCCCGCAATCGTCATGCAGCTTTGGCAAGAGGGAAAGTATCAGTTTCTGCCCTTTATTTTTACCATCATCGCTATTGTTTTCACCGATCTTTTAACTGGTATTTCCATTGGTTTAGCCATTGCGATCTGTTTTATTTTACACAGCAATATTCGACGTCCTCTTAAAAAAACATTGGAAAAACATGCCACTGGTGATGAGGTGCTGCACATTGAACTTCCTAATCAAGTTAGTTTTTTTAACCGCGTAGCGCTGGAAAATAGCTTAAAAAGTATCAAACCAAAAGGCCATGTTTTAATCGATGCTACCTCCACCGACTACATCGATCCCGATATCTTGGATTTGATTCACGACTTTCAAATTGCAGCCCCTAGAAATGATATTTCTGTAAGCCTAGCAGGTTTTAAAGAAAGATACCCTCGTTTAGAAGATCGCATTCAGTATGTGGATTTTACCACTAAAGAGCTGCAAGCGAATTTGACTCCGGAGCAAGTGCTAGAGCTGCTAAAAGAAGGTAACTTGCGCTTTCGCGGTGAAGCTAGGTTGACAAGAAATTTAAAAAGGCAGCTCGATGGAGCTTCTACAGGACAATTTCCTTTAGCGGCAGTACTTAGCTGCATCGACTCCAGAGCGCCAGTAGAGCAACTCTTTGATGTCAGTATCGGCGATATTTTTACTATTCGCATTGCGGGCAACGTTATCAGCCCTAAAGTACTTGGAAGCATGGAATATAGCAGCGCAGTGGCGGGAGTGAAGCTTATTGTGGTGATGGGCCACACCTTTTGTGGAGCGGTCAAAGCGGCGGCCGAGTTTGCCAGCCAAAAACAATCAGCGGGGCAGATAACTGGCTGTACCAATCTTGACTCTTTGATGGCAGAAATTCAAAAATCGATAGTCTTAGAGCAGCAAAATAATTTTCACACTTGGCCAGCTGAACAGCAAAAAGAGTATCTAAATGAACTTACGCATAAAAACGTACTGCATAGCATTGACCAAATTCATCAAAACAGTCCTATCTTGCATCGATTGACAGAAGAAGGAAAACTGATGATTGTAGGAGCCATCTATGACATTTCTACTGCCGAGGTCACTTTTTTTTCTCCTAAACCTTTAGAAATTAATCGAAGCAAATCATTAACTGATTGAAAGTCAATAAGTTTTCGCAGGTAAAATAAGTTGGATTTACCAAGAAATTTACCTGCTTTTCTACTTTTTAGTTTGATGCCTTTTGATTTAAAAAGGAAAAAGAGAGTGGTTCTGATGTAAGTAGGCGGGTTTTAGAAAAAGAAATTTTTTTATTAGGCGACTGCGAGAGGGTTTGAAAAAAACCAATAGCATCTGGGTTTGCGCCCGCTTGAAGTAGTAAGTCAATTACTTCTGGTGAGTTTTTTTGATAAGCGGCGTGCAAAAGAGGTGTTGCTTTAAATTGGTAGTAAACCTGGATAGAAGGGTCAAAATTAGGCCAGAATCTGCTACAAAAACTAGAGTAGCGTCCAATTGCATATTCTTGCTCTAGATCAGCTCCTGCCAAAAGTAAATTTTTTATCTTTTCTACCGAATTTGTTTTTATTGCTCGCTGCAGTTTGCGATTCAGTTTTCTCCGAGCTGTTAAGCTCAAGATCTCTTGCATAGGCAAACTAGTAGGTAAGTTCTCACAGTTCTTAATCACGGAGAGAAAATCAAAGGAAAAAATATTTTCACTGCCCGTTAATTTATAGAGGGCTTGTTTGTAACTTTTTTTATCTACAGTATAGACTTTATTCCCAAAATGAACCTGTATGGCGCGGCCTCGTATCAAAGCAAAAAATCTGGTAAAACAATGATTGTAAGAATCAATGGTTGAAAGATAGCGATAACCAAAGCCTACCTGTAACTTTCCCTTATCTAAAACTGCAGTAATGGGATTGTTCGTATCTACTCTATTTTCTGTCTTATTTGTAATATTCATTTTTAACCCACCTCATAAAGTTAAAACATAAAAATATTATAAAATGTATTTATTAATAAATAATAAAATTTATTTAAAATAAAATTACATTAATATTTTGTTAATTTTAGGTTGTAATTAATAATTAATATTAAAAATTTGTTATTATATTATTTTAAGTTTGTCATTAAAAATAAGGTGGTAAAATGAGCAATACAAATATAGGTCAGTTTACAGGCTATTTTAATAATATTTCAGCTTTGGAGAACGATCAAGATCAAGTAGCTATCTCTTTTACAAAAGGGAAAAGTACCAAAACAGAAAAAGGGTCGATAGATACAAAAATTACAAAAGAGACCAAGGTATTTTATAAAAACCGCGTTTTTTATGTAGAGCAGCGCCGGATTGAGCAGATCACAAGTATCATAAAAAAATCTAAAGAAGTAATAGACCAAACGATTACTACTACTTTGGAGCAAGAAGAGATAAGCGAAGAGTCTTTAACAGGGCGTCATGCTTATCTAATGACTCTCTTTAAAACGCTAAACCAAAAGCCTGAGCAGCCGCTTTCTACTTGGCAAAGCTTCAAAGCAGCTCCGAATAAAATCAAATGGATAGTAGAAAAAGGGCTTTTAGATAGTTTTTTAGTGGGCGGTCTTGTAGGACGCATCATTGCTTTTTCGGCAAACAAAGGGCAAAGCTACTATGTTACGGTACCTGCAAAAAAGCTAGCAGATACGCTTGGTCCTTTGATTTTTCCGGCAGGTTTAAAAAAACCAACGCTGCAAAAAAAGGGTGTAGTTGTATTGGATAAAACCATTCATACTCAATACAAAGCACTACAAAACTGCAATTTGCACTATCAAAGAGCTGGAGAGGAGACCGCAAAAATTGACTTTAAAAAGTCTGAGGTTCCAGTCGTCATTCGCGGCAAAAAGCTTCAATTAGAAACTTGCAGCGGCTCTAACAACTTAGTGGATCCTGAAAAGAAAGA
>CATLPS010000085.1 GCA_950054535.1 uncultured Chlamydiae bacterium
GTAATGAACAAACCCAACTATATTGCCATCAACTTCATAGACAAGACAGTCAACTTCATGATGTTTATCGTGCAACCAATTCCATACCGTTTGAAGAATTGTATTATTCATTTCTGCTTTATAAAAATCTGCATAACCTTTATAAAGTTTTTCCCATTGATCTTTGTCTTTTAATTGAATTTCTCTGATCATTTATAAAGCCAGAAATGGTATAGAGATATTTTTTTCATTGATTCATTTGGGTTTTTTAGTCAACATACAAACAACTATCAGTATCAGTGTCTATTCCTTGCAGATCTAGTAATCCATTTTGTAATATTTTTAATATTTTTTCATCCAAGCTCCACGCTGCAAATTTAAGTGGTTTATCAAATATTGTAGGAAAAATATTTTTTAGTTCTGTATTTCTATTTATTGCCCAAACCAAATCTATATCATTATTTATTGCCCAATTCATAATTTGTACATAAAGTTCATTTTCTTGGAGTTTGTCAGTAGAATAAGTGTATAAAATATTAAGTCTTTTTACATATTGATAAAAAATATGAACGATAGCAAAGTTATTTTTATATTCGAAAAAATATATATCTTTTTTATAAGGGCATTCCATTAATCTCCAATTTAACCATTTTTCATCTCTGATGATTGAAGCAAACCCATTGTTTGTTGAATTTTTTTTTAATTTAAGTGAGTCATTTATAATTTTAAAATTATCACTTATTTTGTAAGGATTGATAGAAATATTACGATTATATTTTTTTTTTATCAAATATCTTAATGTCTTATTAACAAAATTTAATTTAAAATTTTTTATTATTGGTAAAAAATTTAAAGCATTAATTGGTCTTGCCAATCTTTTGGTAGCCGAGTTGTCTTTCCATCCAAATTTTTTCAAAACTCTTAACGAGTCATCGCTGCAAATAGCCATCTGATTTGGACAAATTTTCATCCATTCTTTGTACATAATTTTACCAAGTCCTTTACCTTTAAATTCTGGAAGAATTGCATAATCAACAAACCATATAGCTGGCACCTTATTTCCTAAAACATTTAATTCTGTTGGCAAGTAGGCAGCTTGACCAATTACTTTATTATCTATTGAGATAATTAGAGGTTCAAACTCATTATATCCCACTCTATACCACCAATGCCAATTATTGGTTAAACTTTTATATCTTGGATAATAGGTCTTCTTGTAAAAATTCGATAATTGATCTTTGGTGACTTCTGAAATTTTATTAATTTTATATCTTGCTAACAAGTCGCTTTTAGAATGCATCAATATTAGTTTGAAATTTACCGAGAATTAAAGCATGTGTGTCTTCCGTTCCATCGTACGTATTAACCGTTTCAAGATTAACTAAGTGTCTGATAATGTGATATTCATCTAAAATACCGTTCGCCCCTAACATATCTCTAGCATCTCTAACTATATTTAAAGCCTTTCTGCAATTATTTCTTTTCAACATGCTAATTGCAATTTTTGTATCTTTGTTATGTTCCATAGCTCTACCAACGTGCATGCATGCACTAAGACCAAGCGAGATTTCGGTTTGCATATCAGCTAATTTTTTTTGAATTAATTGTTTAGCTGCTAATGGTTTTTTATTTATTATCCTATTTTCCACATAATCTTTAGCAATAAACCACGAAGATTGAGCTGCCCCTATTGCTCCCCAAGCAATTCCATATCTCGCTTTGTTTATACAAGAATAAACAGATTTCCAGCCTTCTGTATTGGGCAAGATACTATTTTTTGGTACTTTGACATTATTTAAAATTATCTGACCTGTTTGGCTTATTTTTAAACTAGCTTTTTCAATTACAGAAGTGGTTAAACCTTTTGTTTTTTTATCAACTATAAATCCATGGACTTTTTTTTCTTTATCAAGCGCCCAAATAATGAAAACATCAGCTATGGGCGCATTTGTTATCCAATTTTTAGTCCCATTAAGGGTATAGCCGTCGGATTCTTCTACAAAATTTGTTTTCATTAAAGATGGGTCAGATCCAGAAATACTTTCAGTTAGTCCAAAACATCCAATTAAATTTCCCTTGATAAGATCTGGAAGATATTTTTTCTTTTGAGATTCTGAGCCAAAATAAAATATAGGGTGAATTACTAAGGAAGATTGAACTGATATTGCGGAACGATAACTGCTATCAACTGACTCGAATTCTTTGGCAAGTAGACCATAGGCGACGTTAGAAGCGTTAGCAGCACCATAACCATCTATAGTAAGCCCTAAAAAACCTAAAGAGCCAAAATCTTTATAAATGTTTTTGTCAAAAAAACATTTTTTATTATGTTCAACAACCTGTGGTAATAATTTCGATTTACAATAGTCTTTTATAGTTTTTTTAATTGATTTTTCTTCTTTTTCCGTTTCTATTTTTTGCTCTAAATTTTGAGACTGTAACTTTAAACTGTTGTTTTTTTTAGCTTCTGCCAAATTTTTATTTTCACTTGCGGAGCGAAGAGCAAAAGGAGATTCCTCTAGCTTTTTTTGACTTTTTGTTGATTTTTGATAGGGCGCGTCTTTGAGTTTTTGTAGTAATTCATTCTTAAAAGGAATCTCTTCATTTTCGCTTTCTTTTAAAAGCGTTTGCAGTTCAGTAGCTTCTTCTTTAGTTAAAAAAAGAATGTTTTTTTGCTCTTGAAGTTTTTGAGTAAGGCTCTTTTGTAGCTGACTGCGCTCATTTTTCTCATTAGATTGAGATTTTTGATTTTCTAAAGCCTCCTCTTGCGAAATATTATCTTCTTCTTTAGATTCAAGCTCTAACTTGTCTTCATTTTGTAAATTCTCTTTTTGTTGCTTAGCTAATAGAGCACTCAACGCTTTAGACTGCTCTTTTTTAAGAGAAAAAGAATATTGTTCATGCTCCTGCTCTGCAGCCTCTATTTCTTCTTCTAGTTTCGTTTCTTCTTTTTTTTGATTTTCTTTTTTAGACTGTGCGATAGCTCTAAAATCTTTATTATTAGAAGAGAGAGGGGGGCGTCTTTTTTCTTTCAAATCTTCTTTTATTTGATTAGCAACGGAATAATAATCGTCTTCTTCTTTAATGCGAGTCATAAGTTTTTCCTTTTTGCTCACTTAAATTTTTTCATCTTTTTATCTGCTTTTTCGTTGGTTAGAAAGGTGGATTAAAGATCCCATTTCATCTTGCTCATTTCTTTCTTTAATCTCTAATTCTTTACGAATTGCTTTTTCCCAATCTTTTTTATGAATAAGCAGTTTGTCGACTTCTTGCCTTTTAAGCTTTAATTGCTCCACAGCTTCTTCTACAGCTTTTTGAGCATTTTTTACTTTTTCTTGCTGTTCTTTTACTTTTTTTTCTTCCACAACAAGTTTTTCCGCTACAATTTTAATGTAAGCTTTTGTTTGCTGGATTTTAGGGCTAGTGGTTCCAGTGTCTAAAAGAAGGCGAAACTGCGTTAGTTTGTCTTGATAATGGGTCTTGACTTTATCTCTTTCTGCTTTGACTGTTGCTAACTTTTCCTCTTCTTTTTGCAGTAATTCTTTTTTTTCTTTTACTAGTTTCTCCGCGTCTTTTACTCTTTTTTCTTTGACTTCTAAGACCTGCTGTAAGGGATAAAGAACTTTTGGCATAAAAAACCCTTAAGTGATTACTTAAATAAAGATTTTAATAACTGAACTGTTTCTTGATAACTACACTTTTCTGTTACACCCTGCTTTAAAAATCTTTGTACTTTTTCGATATGGTCAATTGCAAAATCTCCTGCCTTATCTGCTCCTCTTTTATACTCTCCAATTTTGATTAACAGTTCATTTTTTTTATAATTTGCTAGTACCTCTTTCAGCCTTCCAATTAATTGCAAGTGGTCTTTATTAATGATGGAGGTAATCACACGACTAGCAGAGGAGAGGACATCAATGGCAGGATAATGGTATTGCCGTGCGAGCTCACTAGATAAAATAATATGTCCATCTAAAATAGATCTTACTTCGTCGGCTACCGGCTCGTTCATATCATCGCCCGCTACTAAAATTGTATAAAAAGCGGTGATACTTCCTTTATCTGAGTTTCCACTTCTTTCAAGCAATTTAGGCAGGGTAGAAAAAACAGAGGGAGTGTAGCCTGCGCGAGCAGGAGGCTCGCCTGCAGCAAGCCCAATCTCTCTTAAGGCCCGCGCAAAACGAGTAACGGAGTCCATCATTAAAACTACTGATTTTCCTTGAGAGCGAAAGTATTCTGCAATAGAGGTGCCTACATAAGCTGCATTGAGCCTAAGTTGAGAAGCTTGGTCAGAAGTAGAGACAATAAGTACTGAGCGAGCAAGACCTTCTGGCCCTAAATCTTTTTCAATAAATTCTCGCAGCTCTCTTCCTCTTTCGCCAATGAGACTAATCACATTGACGTCCGCTACTGCATTACGGGCAATCATACCAAGAAGAGTGGATTTTCCACCTCCGGCCGCGGCAAAAATTCCTACCCTTTGCCCAGTTCCCGTAGTTAATACGCCATCAATTGCCCGCACTCCGGTAGCAAAAGGTTTTTCAATGGGCATGCGTTTTACTGGATCTGGAGGAGGCTGAATAATAGGGTAAACTTCTTCTAATACAAGAGGGCCTTTCGTGTCTTCATCTAAAGGCTCTCCCAGCCCATTGAGAATTCTACCAAGTAGTTGGGGCCCTACTTTAATATGCAGTGGAAGATGAGTAGGAATCACTTCTGAAGAAGGGCCAACCCCTCCCATTTCTCCTAAAGGAGAGAGCAAAACTTCTTCTTTAGTAAACCCTACTACTTCTGTTCGCAAAGGCTCCATGCCTTCTCTTTTAACAAGGCAAATTTCGCCAATTTTAACATTGGGAATAATGGCCTTGATCAACATTCCTACAATTTCAGTAATCCGTCCATTAACCGTCGAAAGCTCTAAAGACTCTAAATCACCAAGTAGTTTATCTATTTGACTGTCAAATTCCATGTCATTCTCGTTTTGTGAAAGGTAAATAAGCAACTAATGGTGAAAAACAGCAATATTTAAACTTGAACGTTCATAATTGTTTTAAATCCTTCTAAAGCTTTTCCAAGTAAACTAGAAAATAGCTCCATTTCTTGGCTAATTAAATTGCTTTTCATTTGCATAGCAAGTAGTTGGCCTGGCCCCATTTTTCCCGCAGCCGCCATTTGCGAGACAGATTGCTGTAAGTTTTTCATTCTTGATTGACTAGTAGTCAACATACTAATAAAACGCTCGACAGGATTACTTGCTTTTCCTCCTGCTTCTACAGAAACATTGGGAACCTCCACTCCTACTTTTGATGAAGCAATACGTATATTATCATCAATGTGTGTTAAATGATTTTTTAACAACTTTTGATAAGAGGGTTTGATTTCTACGTTTGCTTGATTTGCTTGTAAAAGTTGGCTTTTACTCTGTTCCATCTTTTCTATCGTCTCCTCAGATTGTCTTTGAATCTCTTCGACGGATGGATCGATAGTAGAGCTTTGCGCAGAGGATAGAGCAGAGGTAGAAGAGGGGCTAGAAGTAGCAGTCGTAGAACGAACATTAGAAACCTCTTCTATTTCACTAGAATGAGAATTTTTTCCATCTTTTTGTTTTTCTCTTTCATCTGTTGCCGACCCTAATGTATTGGCAGCAACATCTTGCTCATTGAGCTGAGTTTGTTGCTGTTCCATTTGCGCTTGCATAGAGCTATTTGTAAAGGTTTTAGGATCTAAGACTTCAAATTGAGAGTGAATGTTGGAGCTTTTTGTATCCATCATCTCTTGAAATTTATCTGAATTTTGATTTTCAGCCCCTTCGCCTTTAATTTGCTGGGATTGGCTAGTTTTACTTACGCCTTCAATTTTATCTGACATATTAGGCTTACCTTAAGTTTAAGTGTAAAAGTTTGCTTCTCTTGATGGCGTTGCAAATGAAAAATGAGCAACGCCATTTTCGGCTTGAAAGCAATAAATTAAAAAAAGAAAGCTTATTTATTAATATTGCGGATATAGCCTCTAGAAACATCATGGAAAGCAGCTGCAACTGCTCCGGCAGTTTCATTCAACTGAGAAAACAAGTTCATCTTAAACTGCAGATCTAACATATCTCCAGGGTTCATCTCTTTTTTAGTAGATAAATCCTCAATTTGTTTATCGATTTCATCAGCTTTTGTATTAATGGTATCTCGTAGACTATCAATCCCAAAACTTCCTGAACCACTTTGTGAATTTGCCATTTTTTTTCTCCTGCTTACTATTGTGCTTATTAACAAACATAAATAAGTTCAATAGAAAGTCTCAGACTTGGGAAATTTCACTTCCTGAAAGTTTAAGAAGAACTTAAAATTTCGGTTCTGAAACGCTATGACACTTAAATCTAGACCTTTGTTTATTAGTCTATAATATAATTATAAAACTTATGCAATTTATAAGTCAAACTAGAGGATTTATAACATAGTTGCTGTTCAAATGAAGTAAATGGTTATTCTTAGATTTGAAAAGGGGAAGCGGATTTTTTCGCAAGGTCTTTTTTAGACCATTCCAAACAGAGGTTTCCTAAATTTTTTACCGTTTCGTCTGTTGTTTTTTCTAAAACTTCTTTAATTAAAGTCTCTCCTTTTTTTAATTTGTCTTTACTCAATAAAAAACAAACTCCTAAAAAACAGGTGGCAAGTTCATTACCAGGTTCTAGCGCTACTACCTTTTCAAAAATATCAGTAGCCTTTTTCACCTCTAATTTAGATAGGGCAATGTGGCCCATGCCAATTTGAGGAGCAACGCTGTTAGGCGAGATAAGTTGACAAGCTTGAAAAATGCGATTGGAGCTCATTTCATCTAGCTGCTTCGCACCTATAAAACCACATTCAATGAGTAATGCAAAATCTTCTTCAAATTCTGCCAATAATTCTTGCTCGCTACTCTCTGATGAAGAGGTTTTTGCTTGATCAAAATTTTCTTCCAGATTTACTTCATTCATATCAAACTTCTCCTCTGCTCTATTTTAAAGCATTTTTTTTCGCCTTGATGCGCATTAAAACCTTAATAGCACTGCTATATCCTTGATGCAAAGCATTTAGCCTGTCAAAAGAAGATTTATTTTCTCCCAGGCGCATAAGTTCTTTCACTCTTTGCATTTTTTTTTCCAGGTTTGTAAAAATTTCCTTTCTTGCAGTTTCATCATTTAGTTTGATTTCTAAATCAAAGTAAAGATCTTTTTTTTTAGGTTTTTCTTTTTTGTTATTTTCTAGACCAAACATAACGGTTGCCTCAAATTAAGCTTATCTTAAAAAGATAGTTTATTTTAATATTCAATTTTAAACTTTTTATCTCCACTTTCTAAAGCAACTTGGTTTGCCGTAATTTTCGTAATTGTCATTCCATCAATTTGGTCGCCTTGAGATAAAATGCGTCCATTAATTTGTACAGTGTATTTATCGCCCACTTTAGTGCTTCCTGTTACCTGATATTGTCCACTAATATTTTTTATGCCCAGATCCATAGCTTTACTTCTGGTAAGATTGTAAACTGCTCGTATACCAGAAATGGCTTCAATTTTTGCGATAACTAAAGGTAGCTTTTGCTCTAGATCAGTAGGAATAGTTCCCGATAAAGTAACTTCACCATTAGACATTTGAACTACCACTTTATTAAACCCGGCAGCTAAAAGCCAATTGTTAATTTGGTTGACCACATCTTCTTCTACTAAAACATCTTTTTTTAAAAGATCGAGATAAGGAAAGTTGAGGCTAATATAATCATAAAGCTGATTCGCTTGTTGGCGCGTTTTAAGAGTGCCGGAAAGAACAAATTTACCTGCTTCTGGCGAGTGAATGGTAATTCCTTGCCAAGCTGGATTTTTACTTAAAATCGAATTGATTTCTCTCCAAACTCCTTCATCAATAATAATTCCTGTCTCATCGATGGATTTAATGGTAGAAGGCATGCTATGCAAAGTGTAGAGAAGTTGATTTTTTTCTGCAGCCGTGGAGAGGTGCCCTAATAATAAAACTCCTCCTGTTGACTTATTGTAAGTCCACTGGATAGTAGGATAAGCTTGCATGACTTTTTTTAAATTCTCTTCCGCATTCATACCAACTGTCTCTTTTATTGGCTCGCTATTGAATAAAGTATGAGTACCAACCACTAAAAGAATGACAACTCCAGCAATCAAACCAATAAAAGGCCACTTGCTT
>CATLPS010000086.1 GCA_950054535.1 uncultured Chlamydiae bacterium
TTAGGCGCCAAACACACCGAAATAGCCAAGAAAAATAGCGGCACTATTCGCGCGCAAACTACTTCTCAGCGCAGGCGTACTTTTTATCTCTATGTCGATCCTACCGGCAAAGGCCACTATCCAGAGGCCGATACCTTTTCGATGGACGTCAAAGGTGCGCAGCTCACAAATATTCGTATCTTGACTCCCTCTTACGTGGTAAAAAATAAGCGCTTTGATATCATTGTTCGTTTTGAAGATCAATTTGGTAATCTCACCAGCCTAGCTGATGAAGATACTTTAATTGAGCTATCGCATGAGCATTTAAGAGAAAATCTCACATGGAAACTCTTTGTTCCAGAAACCGGTTTTATTACGCTACCTAACCTCTATTTTAACGAGCCTGGTTTTTATACCATTCGCCTTTTAAACACCTTTACGAAAGAGCTTTTTTTCTCTGCGCCAATTAAATGCTTTGCCGACAACCACAAACATCTTTTTTGGGGACTTTTGCATGGAGAATCAGACCGTTTTGATTCCACAGAAAATATAGAAAACTGTATGCGCCATTTTCGCGACGATAAAGCCTTTAACTTTTATGGGGTTTCGCCTTTTGAGTCGCAAGAAGAGACACCTAATGAAACATGGAAAGTGATCTCGCAAAACGTGACAGACTTTAACGAAGAAGACCGTTTCACCACTTTTTTAGGCGCGCAGTGGCAAGGGGAGGCAAAAAAAGAGGGCTTGCGCCATATTATTTATGCCAAAGATAATAAACCCATTATTAGAAAAAAAGAGCCCAAAAATAGCAGCCTAGATAAAATTTACAAAAGCTATTCGCCCAAAGAAATTTTATCCATTCCCTCTTTTTCGATGTCTAAAAGAGCCGAGTTTGATTTTAAACAATTTGATCCTGACTTTGAAAAAGTAGTAGAAATTTATAATGCTTGGGGAAGCTCTGAGTGCGGTAAAAAAGAAGGAAACCTTTTTCCCATCAGCTCTAAAGGCGCTACAGGAACAAAAGAAAGTGTCGATGGCTCCATTCAAAAAGCTTTACAAAATAATTGCAGGTTTGGGTTTGTGGCTGGTGGTTTAGATGATCGAGGGCTTTTTTCTGATCTGTTTGATAGCGAGCAAGAGCAATATACACCTGGCTATACTGCCATTATCGCAGCCTCTCATACAAGAGAAGCTCTATTTGAAGCACTTTATCAGCGCTCTTGTTATGCCACCACAGGCGAGCGCATTATTTTAGGTCTTTATCTAGCAGGCGTTCCCATGGGAAAAGAGACAAGTACAGCTGAAAAACCTGGTTTATCAGTGAATAGACACCTGACAGGTTTTGCTGCTGGTACCACTAAACTACAAAAAGTGGAGCTGATTCGCAACGGCCAAGTGATCAAGACTTTTCACTCCGATACCTACCATCTTGACTTTATCTATGATGATATGGAGCAGCTCAGCAAGATAGCAATTGCGTCTCAAGATAAAAAACCTCCCTTTGTCTACTATTATTTAAGGGTAGTACAAGAAGATGGACATGCCGCTTGGAGCTCTCCAATATGGGTTGACCTTGTTCCGCCTGCGCCAGCTTCTTCTAAATCAAAAATAGCTATCAAACCCTCCGTGAAACCTTCTGCAAAAACAGAATCTTTTGCCGATCTAGAAGAGGACTTTGATGAAGATAGTGATTTTGATGACTTTGATGATGATGAATAAAAAATCTCATTGACTTTGCCTTGTTTAAAAGCAAAAGCAAAAGGGCTTTTAATAAAAATAAAGTTACTTTTGCTTTTGCAATTTCATGATTCTTTAGATTTTGCTAGTTAATAGCTATTAATTAGTTTGAGTTTACTTTGTCTTAATACAGTAAAAATATTCTTTATGTAGAGTCTATTATTGAATAAACTTATCTGTTAAAAATAAAAAAGGTTAAAATGACTTTAAAAACGTGCCTCTCTACTCATACTGATCTCATTGGCTCTAAATGTGAAAGATTAGGGGCAAGTTGCGGGTTTTTAGGAAATAAAAAAATTTATTTAAAATGCCATCATGATAAGTGGGAAGTAGTAAAGTTAAATATTTTCCAACGCCTGGTAAGGAAAATATTTGGTTTTTATGCCTCTACCCACCTGAATCACATTTCTAATGAGCTTACTTTTCTTAAAGAAACAGAAAAAACAAAAAGTTGTCAGCAACGCATTGAAGAGCTATGGAGAAAAAAATTAGTAGTCCAAGGAAATAGCTCATTTAAACAAGCAGAAATTATTATTTTCGATCCAGAATATGACTCTTATCAAGACCTTAAATCAGGTAAAACAGTCAAAGTAAACGAGCGTTTCATAAAAGCTGCCATAAAAAAAATCCTTTCTCATGCTCAGCCTGATGATCAAATAATCATAGAAAGAGGGCAAGGAATTCAAGGAGACATCTCTGCATTAGCAGCTCTTTTTCCAAAAGAAGAATTTGCTGAAAAAATCAACCAGTTACAAATAGGTGCGTTAGAAGACGAGATAAATATTGCGATGACAAATTTAGTGTCTGCATTTCCTCAGGTTCATCCTGGTGCAGTCATTAGCGATATCGAAAGTTATTTAAGCAATCTTGCATCAGAAAAGAACTCTGCGGAAGAAAAAGAAACAGCTAATGAAGCCATCCATCGTTATCTACAAGAAATAGATAATATGATTGCCGATTGCCTTACGCTTTCTGAAACTTTATTTATAAATAATTCAGATAAAAAACTTGTTGTAGAAAAATTAAAAAAAGTTAAGGAAAGTTTACAAAATCTTGACTCTATTTCTATGAAAAAAAAAGAGTTCTTGCAAAAATTCAAGTCTATTCTTTTTATTACCAACCAATTTGTTTTAAGTTTGTCTACTTGTGCACGCCACCATTCTTTAGTAGCCATAAAAAATAAGAGAATAAAAAACAAAAGAACTTTTGTCATTTTATCTCCTTATGCCACTAAAAAAAGGGCGCTATATAAACAAGTAGGTACGGAAAAGACTGCAGCTGCAGCTTTGAAAGGTCTGAAATTTGCGGTAGTAAAACATCCAAAAAGTTGCAGAAGATATTATTAATTGCTGCATTCATTTTCATTTAAGGTTTTTTGTTTTATTTCCCAGCCTCCGCCTAAGGCCTCTACTAACTTTACCGTTTGAAAATAGCGATGACCGATTGCCAAAGCATAATTTTGCCGCGCTTGCAAAAGCTCTCTTTCCGCATCGGTGACATCTAAATAGCTCACCAGCCCTCTATGGTAGCGAAAATAGGAAAGATCGCGCGTTTGTTCGGCGTATTTGATAGACTCCGCTAAAACCTTTGTTTGGTTAGCATACTCTTTTAAGTTGACAAGCGCGTTTTCCACCTCTTCAAACGCTTTTAGCACCATTTCATAGTAAAGATTGATCTGCTCATGAAAACGGGCTTTGGCTAAATCGACGCTGGCCTGAGTACGGCCAGCATCAAACACTTTTTGCAGCGCGCTGGCAGCGACTTGCCACATTCTTGCTTTCCAATTAAATAAAAGAGAGGTAATGGGACTTTCTAAACCTAAACCTATGCTTAAATTAAGGGAGGGAAAAAAGTCTGCGTAAGCTACGCCAATTTCAGCGTAGGCCGCTGCTAGCGAGTTTTGCGCTGCTAAAATATCTGGCCGCCGCAGTAAAATATCGCTGGGAAAGCCAATGGGAATTTTAGGCGGCGTGCGCTTTAAAGGATGAAAGCTTAAGTAAAAACTTGAATCGCAAGCAGATCTACCTGTAAGCGTGGCAATAATATTTTGTTCGACCGCTCTTAATCTTTGAATTTCTACTAGGTCAGATTCGGCGTTAAAAACTTGTACTTTAGCCCTAGAGACATCTAAATGCGTGATCATGCCAACTTCTTCTCGATTCAGATTAATTTCTAGCGCCTTTTTTCTTGTCTGTAGAGTATCTGTTACAATTTGGTATTGAAAATCTAAATCGCGCAGGTGAAAATAATGCGTCGCTAAAGCCGAGGTCAAAGAAAGCAGTACTTGATAATAGTCTTGAGCTACTGCCTGCTCGCGGTAGTAAGCTGCTTTAGAGGCGCTATGTAACTTGTTCCATAGATCCACTTCATATTGGAAATTAAAAGGCAGTAGATATTGGCTATTTAAAAAACGCAATACGTTATTAGGCAGATCGCTGTTTGGCAAAGAGCTTTGGTTAGGCATATCTGTAGTAGCTGCGTTGGTATTTGCTAAAGAAGAGAGCGAAAGAGGGCTTAAGATAAGCATTTGATTGCGCAGGTATTGCGGAGAAAAGCTGATCTCTGGATAAAGCAAAGAGCGACTCATTTTGGCTAAGTTTCTAGCTTGCAATACTCTTTGAAAGGCAGCTTTTAAGTCGTAATTATCCTTTAATGATTCTTCTTGCAACTGATTTAATAAAGGATCATTAAAAATTTCCCACCAGTTGTTTAAGAGCTCTATGGCTTGGCAATAACTACTTTCTATTTGCAGAGGAGAGGGCGCATCATTAGAAAGGTGCTGATCAGACTGATTTTTCCATGTAGGTTCTACCTGCACTTGCGGCGGATGGTACTTTTTAAGGGGAGTGCAGCTAGGAAGGAAAAAAAATAGGAATAAAACCACTTTAAGTTTTTTATTTATTTTCATTAAAAATTTTTCCTTTTCCAGCTTTTACGCTAATAATTTTTTAAATAGTGACAAATTTTTATTTTATATGATAGATATACTTTTCTTAACCATAAGTAGATAAAATTAGGAGTAAAATGCTTTCTTTAAATAGCCCTAAAAATAGCGCAGATACACTAGAGCAAAACTTTTCTTCTATCGAACGTCTCACTAGTAAGATACTAGCGCAAAAAGATCCTAAGTACAAAACGCATTGCAATTTTTTCAACTATACAATTACCGTTTCCAACACCTCGGATCTACCGTTAGAACAAATTTATCAAATACTTCACTCTGCTGAAGCAATCGATCAGTACGAGCAGTATGAGCAATATCCTGTCATAGCAAAAAGAGATAGCGAAGGGCTGTTGCAAATTAGTTTTTCTAATTTGAAACCAGACTGCAGAAGTTTTAAGAGTAATGCGCAAAATCTTGCGCAAGTCATTACTACCTCACTGTCCAGCTCTACTTTACAAAATACTAAAACGGCTATAGCACGTCATGTTGTGCAAACCATGCAACAGCTTTTAAACCAACCAGAGGAGGGAAGAGGGATATGGTATCCAGATGATTATGAAAAGTATTTAAATCAAAGAAATACTCCCCCTGAAAATGATGATTTTTATACAGGGTTTGCCGATCCAGCGTTTTTTGAAAAAACAGAGGCTTTTACATTTAAGGTAAAAGAGGGTAAAAAACCTTCGGAGGCAATTTTAAGTTTTTTAAAAGGGCCTACTGTTGCAGACAGTGCAAATATTACTATGGCCTGTTACTACAAGTGCGTTTTAAATATTTTAGGAGAAGCTCTTTTTAATAGGCTCTATAGCTCAGAGGGCTTTAGATTAAGCATTAGTCCATATGGAATTATCGATATTGACGCTCCTATCTCTTTTTTAGCAGATTTTACAGAGAGCGCAAAAGAAATGGCTACAGGAACTGTAGGAAAAAGGCCCTTAGAAATTGGACAAGAATGTTATTTTGGCGGAGTTATTTGGTATGGTAATAAACATCCCGCCGGGTTTGGCGCAGGCTATAATGCAGTATATGTAGCTAATAGTGAAAAAGATGAACAGCTTTTTATTGCTCAAGGTTTTGAAAGACCTTTAACAGAAAAAGAGATCAGTGAAAAACTCATTGACTGTTATAACGAGGAGCGTTCCTTACAAGATGAAAAATACCTCCTTGACCATCCAAATAACGATTTTTGCGATAAGAACAAAAACATTTTTTTAAAAATGAGCTATACAATTAAAAAGGAAGAGGTAGAAAAAAATCCCGAACTTTTTATGAGGAGTTTTTTAGTTGGTTCCCCCAAAGGACTAGTAGCGGAAAATATCTTAGGCTTGTTGACCACAATAGCGCAGCAAAAAAGCGAAGTTTTTGATGATTGAGCGGCAGATTTATTTTAAGAAAGAGTAGTGAGTTTGTAGATTTCTACATTCTCTTTGCTTTTTTTAAGAATCTGACTGGCGTTTGCTAGGTAGCTGTCAATTTCTTTGAGCTCAAAAGAATCTTTGACAGCTCCTACCAAAGAGCTGCCTCTATCTACCGCATCGCAAACTTCTTGTAAGGTGATCACGTCAATAGCGCGCGCTGGTTGATAACCAACCATTTTACTTTGAAAGGTCGCAATCGATAAAATGCGCTCTTTTTCTAAAATTTCAATCACGTGGTGAAGTTGATTCAAAGAGACTCCTAGCTCATGAGCCAATAGACGGTCTGTCACTGGCTCAAGGCCTTTAGCAAAAGCATCTACACAGCGAAAAGTGATGAGAATAGCGGCTGCTTTCATAGAAATAGGCGTAACTTTTTTAGCGGGAATAAAGAGATTATTTTCCGTCTCGAAGGCAAGCTCTGCACCGGCAAGTAAAATCAACCAGCTAATTTGTAGCCAAATCAAAAAAAGAGGCAAAGCTGCAAAGCTTCCATAGACCATTCCATAGCTAGAGGCGCCTACCTGAAACTTGATATAGCCCCACTGCCACGCCTGAAAAGCGGTTCCCGCAATGACTCCTGCAATGATAGCAGAGCGCGCATAGACCTTTGTATAAGGCATGAATAAATAGATAAAGGTAAAAAGCGCCCAGCTTAAAAAATAGGGTGAAAACTTTAAGATAAGTAAAAGAAAAGGGCTGATGGCCTCTACAAAAATATTATCCTGATTTTTTTTTACTTGAGAATGAATGAAGAGATTGATGCTGCTTAACGCCACAAAAAAAATAGGGCTAATAATCATTGTCGCTAAATAATCGCTAATTTTTCTGGCATAAGGTCTAGAGTAGCGCGTTTTCCAAATTGCATTAAGAGCTGTTTCTACATTACTTAAGAGCCCAAATACCGTCCAAAGAAGCACCACTGTTCCTACGCCGGCAATGACGCCTCCTTCGGCATTTAAAAGCCAGGTATAGGCTAGTTGAATCAGTTTAGCCATTACTTCGCGCTGCTCAGCAAAGCGTACATTAATCTCTTTTTCTAAAGTTTGCTCAAAACCAAATCCTTTGGCAATGCCAAATAGAACTGCCAGTACGGGAATAATGGATAAAAGAGAGTAAAAGGTTAGGGCTGAGGCTTTAGAATAGCAATCGTCATTGAGAAAGCCAAATGCTGTATTTTTTGCAATTCGCCAGCAGCGCTTTAAAAAAAAGAGTGAAAAAATTGTTTTTATTCCCTGTTTTTCCTCTTTTTTAGGAGGACTTAGCTGATCTAGTGGCATAAGGTGGATTTTAAGAAGCTTTTTTGACGATATGAAAATAAATTTTCATTATAGCTTTTTTGTTCTTTCTATAAAATGAATTTAAATGGCTTTAAAAAGAGAAGAGAAAGCTAAAAATTTTAACAAAAAAAGCTAATCTATTTTAGACAAGCGAGTGATTGCGCTTCATGGGCTATTTTTGTCCATCACGTCAAAAATATAAAATTAATCTAGCAAAGGAGAAATTTTTTTTAAGACATTATGCTATAAAAAATAGTACTATGGTTTTACTGAAGGAGCATCTGTAAGATTTAAAGAGATTTGCCTGGATTAACATAAACTTTTTCTGTAAATAGCTTGATTTTGCGAGTTTAAGAAAAAGATAATTGAATTTCTTTATTTAATCTTAATAATGATTAAGTAACATTTAAAAAATTTTAATAAATTAATTTATTATTTAAACTAATAAACAACAGGGATTATTTTATGCAATTATGTGGTGTTTTTGAAGGGTCAAGCTTTTGTAGTGCGTTAGATTTTGTTGCAGGCTATCCGGCTATTGAAGGAAAGCTAACACATAATCCGTTTGAACTAATAGCGAATCAAGATGGGAATAGTTCAAGATGGTATGGGCGTATGCGATGCGTTAGTTATGCTATTGCTCATGGCATTTCTATTCCACTTTCTCCATTAGTCGCCCTTGTCAGGATTGTTGTAATGCCTATTTTTTTTGGGATACTATTTAACTCAAGTTTGGTATTACTGATTTATAACAAAGTTTAAAGATAAAGCTATAATAAACCCCATCACTTTCAA